>CAYSXO010000013.1:0-34761 GCA_964434995.1 uncultured Sphaerobacteraceae bacterium | reverse complement strand
AGAGTCTGTTCGGCAATCCAGGTTGCGGTCTTGTCCCAAGGCATGGGAATGGCAGAAATCACCTGCTCGATCGGCGTGGAGGGGCCATCCGAGAGGCGATCGGTCAAGCCCAGAGACCAGGACAGCGCGGCGAACGACTCCGACGGCATGCCGAATGCCTGAAATTCGTCAAGGTCGATAGACCGGTACGGGCCGGAGAGTAGATCGAGCTCGAGCGGCGTCAGGTCGCGCCATAGGTCCTCGCTCCGCAACCATTCCCGGATGTCATATGCAGTCGCGGCGGGATCATCGCCATGTGCGACGGTTGCTGAACTTCCAAGGCCAATCCGCTGCAACACCACGCTGAGGATGATGCAGCGGCGGGCAACGACCTCCACTGGACGAACGACAATTTCCACGGAGTCGGTTTGCTGGTGGTCGCTCATCGAATGCCGCTCGTGGGGTTGAATCGGTCAGTCGGTTAGACGTTGAACAGAAAGTTGATCACATCGCCATCCTGCACGATATAGTCCTTGCCCTCGCGGCGGAATTTCCCTTGCTTTTTGGCTTCGGCGATGCTGCCGGTGGCGATCAGATCATCGTAGCCAACGATCTCTGCGCGAATGAATCCCCGCTGAATGTCGGAATGAATCTCGCCCGCCGACTCGACGGCGGTGGCCCCGCGCCGGATGGTCCATGCCCGGCACTCATCGGGGCCAACGGTGAAGAAGGGCATGAGCCCAAGGAGATCAAACGAGAGCCGGATGACGCGGTCGAGCCCCGACTCCGCGATGCCGAGATCGTTCATGAACTCCCGGGCATCTTCTGGGTCGAGACGGCCGATCTCCATTTCAATCTGACCCGCCAGCGCGTCGACCGCAACGTGCGGGCGCCCAAAGCGCTCGCTGACGGCCGTGATGAGCGCCGCCCCGGTTTCTCCGAGTTGCTCTTCGCCAAGATTGTGCAGGATGAGCAGCGGCTTGGCTGTCAGGAACCCGAAGCCGCGCATGATCTTGACGTCATCCGCTTCCAGATCGTTGAGCATTTCTCGAATGGGAATCTCAGCCTCGAGCGCGGACTTCAGCCGCTCCATCAGCGCGCGCTCTCGTTCCGTTCCTTCGCGCTCGCGGCCGCTCAGCTTGGGCAGTTGATGGCGAATGCGCTCGATCCGTTTCTCCACGGCGGCCAGGTCGCTGAAGAGCAGCTCGAGCGTGAGCGTCTCGACGTCTCGAACGGGGTCGACGGTTTCCTCGACATGGGGGACGTTCGGATCTTCGAAGGCGCGCACGACTAGGACCAGCGCGTCTGCCTGGCTGAGATGGCCCAGGAGCGTGCCGCTCATTCCTTTCTCGGCAATGCCCTTGGCCACGCCGGCAACGTCGAGGTACTGCACGTCCGCGGGCACTCTTCGTTGCGGCTGGAACATTTCGGTCAGAAGGTCGAGCCGGGCATCAGGGACTTTGACGTTGGCCAGATTGGGCTCACTTGAGTCGCCCGAATATGCACCGGTCTCGGCTGAGGATCCGGTGAGCGCATTGAAGACGGTTGTCTTGCCGCTTGCGGGCAAGCCAATAATGACGAGTGTCGTTGACACGTGATCGGCAGTCCTTGAGGTGAGCCCAACGGTGCGGGCGATGCGTCAAACCGGAGAAGTATCGGGGAAATCCGCCGCCGGAAACCACTCTGGCGGTTTCAGAAGTCTTCGATGATGTTGGCGACCTTGGCGTTGTTCAGCCGGACAATGTCCGCTGGGTCGAGGCGCAGGAGAAGATGATCGACGCCGCCGCCGCCAAACGCCTCGGAAAGCTCGGCTACGGTTTGGTCAACCACGACCGGGATGCCGGTGGCGAGGCCCAGTGGGGCCACGCCACCGGCCGGATACCCAGTGATGGCGAGAACCGCCTCTGGCTGGGCTGGCCGGGGTCTCTCGATGCCGGTCGCTTCAGAGAGCCGCGCCTTGTCGATCCGTCGCGTGCCGGAGGCAATCGCGACGACGTACTGTCCATCATTGCCGACGAACAGAAGTGTCTTGAGAATTGCTGATTCGTGAACGCCAATGGCCTCGGCGGCAGCGGTCACCGTAGGCATGGGAACACCGGGGTCGATAAATGCGGCCTGGACCATGTGCTCCGCCAGAAAAGCCAGCAAATGCGATGGCGCGGACTCCGACGTTGCAGATTCAGGCACTACTGACGTCTCCGTGGGTCGAGCGCATCGCGCAAGCCATCACCAAAGAAATTGAGCCCCATGACCACGCTCATGATAGCCATACCGGGCGCGGCCGCGTACCACCAGTATTGCAGGCCCTTGTCGGCGCCCTGCTTGATCATCGAGCCCCACTCCGGCATGGGAGGCACCGCGCCGAGTCCGATAAAGCTCAGCCCGGCGGTAAGGACGATTGCCGCGCCAACGTCGAGCGTCGCCTTGACGATAATTGGCGCATCGGTCGATGGCAGGATGTGCCGAAATAGCGTTCTCCTGCGATCGGCGCCAATCGATTCCGCCGCAATGACATACTCGTTCTGCTTGATCGACAGAACCTGACCGCGCATAAGCCGGGCGTACTCGGGCCAAAGCACGATGGCAACAGCAATGAGCGCGTTGCTCAGGCCAGCGCCGCCGCGCGCCGCCGTGATCGCCATAGCCAGGATGATGGATGGGAACGAGAGGATTGCATCGGCGGTGCGCATGATGACGTTGTCGAGGACGCCGCCGGTGTAACCTGCCAGCGCGCCCAGGAAGCAGCCGACGATGCCGGTGAAGGCAATTACGAGGATTCCTGCGGGTACGGATACTCGAGCGCCCCAGATGACGCGGCTGATCATGTCGCGTCCCAGATCGTCGGTACCCAGCGGATGCTCTCGGCTCGGCGCCTGGAGTTTTTGTGGCAAATCCAGGAAGTTCGGATTCTGGATGGGAAGGATCGGAGCCAGAATCCCGAGGACAATCCAGCCTATGACGATGCCAAGGCCGACAAGAGCCAGGGGCTTGCGGCGGAGTGTTTGCACCGCATCGCCCAATGGAGAGCGGGCGCGCGTGCTCGCGGTCAACATTTCCGGGAGAGCGAGCGCTTCAGCTCCTCTCCTGGCCGGGGAACGGTCATGTACGACGGCATCGCGCATCATGACGGATGCCGCCTTCTCGTCGTGGCGAGTTTGGCCATCATGTCGAACGGATCCTGGGATCGAGGACGACGTACACGATGTCAACGACCAGGTTGACGAGGACGTAGATGACCGCCACGATCAACGTAACCCCGAGCAGAGCAGGATAGTCGAGCTTGAGTGCTGCAGAAACGGCAAAGCTCCCGATGCCGGGCCAGGAAAAGATCGTTTCGGTGAGGACCGCGCCAGCAAGGAGGCTGGCCGTGGTCAAGCCAAGGACGGTGACAGTGGGGATAAGCGCGTTTCTCAGGGCATGGCGCGCAACCACGGTCCGCTCACCCAAGCCCTTTGCCCGAGCCGTGCGCACGTAGTCGTCTCCCAAAGAGGCCAGGAGCGATGATCGAAGCATCCTGGAGACGATGCCCATGGCGAACGAGCCAAGGACAATCGAGGGGAGCACCAGGCGCTTCAGTGCCGCCTGAAAGACGGCCCAATCTCCCTGAAGCAACGCATCGACAGTCACCATGCCGGTTATGGCAGGGGGAGCCTTCATGCCGACGTCCAGTCGGCCGGGACCAGGAAGCCACTCCAGTCGAAAGAAGAAGACATAGAGCAAGATGAGACCAAGCCAGAATACAGGGAGTGACGTGCCAATCAAGGTGATAAATCGTGCCAGGTGGTCTGGCCAGCGGTCCTGATTCAGCGCGGCCACGATTCCAAGTGGGATGCCAACGACCATGGCAAACGCGAGCGCGAAAAGGGTGAGCTCGACGGTGGCTGGAACGCGGTGTCGCAACTCCTGCGCAACTGGAGTTCTCCGGGAGATCGACTCGCCCCAATCGCCGCGGACGAGGTTGCCGACGTAATAGACATATTGCATTGGTAGCGGCTCGTTCAGTCCCCAACGCCGTTCCAACGCGGCGCGGACTTCAGGATTGTTCGCTTGCCTGTCACTCAGAATTGCCGAGATGGGATCTCCAGGAACAATGTGCATCAGCAAAAAGGTCGCGATGCTGACCACGACCAAGACGAAGAAGGCCAGGACCAGTCTTCTGGCGATGTATGCCCAAATGCCCATTCCGGCTCCCAGGTCATTCAGGGGAAGTGGCGAAGCCGCGGAGATCTCCGCGGCTTCGCCTGGGGCCGCGTTACGCGCTCTTTGATGCGTTCCTGAGATTCATTTGATAGACCGAGTGGGTCGTGGCGCCCTGAACGGCATTGCTAGCCGGCTTCCGGTCGATCGGCTGATAGAGGACCAGGAATGCCGCATCATTGATGATGATGCCGAGGATCTGCTGGTAGATTTCGGATCGTTTTGCCGAATCCGGCTCGGCGATTCCCCGGTCGAGTAGCGCATCGACTTCAGGGTTCGAATAGCCAACCCGCTTGGCCGCGGCGGTGTCGGTGCGGCCGAACGGCTCGGCGTACGTGTGAATGTCCGCGTAGTCAGGCGTCCACGGCGAGACCGTGAACTGGATCCTGCCGGCGCGATATTCCTCCAAGCGTGAAGCCGCGTCCATCGGATTGAGCGTGACCGTCAATCCCTCGATCTGCTGGATGTCCGATTGCAGCTTGGCGCAGAGCGTCTGCAGGTCGAGACCGCCTTCGCCTGAACCATCGGCGGCAAACGAGAGCGTGATCTCAACCGGCCCGACGCCAGATTCATCAAAGAGCTCCTGCGCCTTGGCAATGTCTGTCGTGTATTTCAGGTCGCGGACTTCTTCAGTCCCAAGCAGAGGCTCGGGCGCGATGGTCGCTGGCTGGATGGCCGCGCCTTTCATCAGCCCATTGATGATGCCGTCGTAATCGACGGCATGGCCGATGGCACGGCGCACGAGCGGATTCGAAACTGGGCCGCCTGGATCCTCCTGCGTGTGCATGGCCAAATACTCGATTGCCAGCGTCGGCCCGGTAATGAGCTGCAGGTTCTCGTCGGCCTCGACACCGGCGGCCGCGTCGGGGTCGAGGTAGTACGCGATGTCGGCCTCACCAGCTTGAATCGCCTGCAGCTCGGAGTTTGCGTCGACGATGTTGCGCCAGATGACCCGTTCGAAATGCCCGGGCTCGCCCCAATAGTCGGAGTTCTTTTCGAGAACGACCTCACCGGTGATGTCCCAGGCGGTCAGCTTGTACGGGCCGGTCCCGGCCGAATTTCCAGCATTGAGCCATTCCTTGGCCGTGTCCGTCTGGTCGGCGTCCTCGGCGTCAGTGCCGCCATTTTCGATAAGGAGCTTGCTATCGCTGACAGAGAGCGGCGTTGAGGCGAGGATCGGCACCAGGGCCGCGTTTGGCGACTTGAGGGTGATCTTGATCGTGAGTGGGTCAACCGCCTCAACTGCTTCCCAATAATCCTGGGCGAGGAAGGACGCCTGGAACTTGATGTTTTTCAGGCGGTTCCAGGAGAAGATCACATCGTCGGCGGTCATCTCGTTCCCGCCGTGGAACTTGACACCGGGCCGCAGCGGGATGGTGACCTCGATCCCATCCTCGGAAACCTGAGGCATCTCGGTTGCCAGAAGCGGGATGAATTCCGTTGGCTTGGTCGAATCTGGAAGGAAATAGAGCGCCTCATAATTCAGGATCATGCCGGCCTGCGAGTTGATCTCGTAGATCCACCCTGGGTCGAGGGTGATCCACTGCCCGGCGAGATCGTCGGCAATGACCAGCGTCATCGCGTCTATCTGGGCGCGTGGCGGAGCCGCCAGAGTCGCGCGCTTCGGCTGAGCGAGCATGGGAGCGACGACAACTGCCGCCGCGCCGCCGACGAGTTCTCGACGATTGAGTTGTCCGCGCTGGAGTCTTCCGAGGTACCGTTGAAATCGCAGATCAGTCATGGCACATCCTCGTACCGCGATTGACGGCTCGACTGAGCCGACCTCATCGTCGCGCCTTTCCTGAACAGGCTAGGGGTGTCCAGCGACCAACGAGGAACCAGTATCCCCATTGACACTGGCGAGACCATATTCAGTTTGCGACAACGGTCGGTGAGGATACCACGTTGTGACAAGGCATCAAGTCAAGCGGTTGGCGTGGGGCGCAATCGCGACGCCGGCGCCCTGGGCCAGGACGACAGAATTGCGCCCCACGGCGCACTACAGGACGCGCAGCGCGATTCGGACGTGGCGACCCCCCACCTCGATTTGATCGAGAAAGTACCCATCGGAGGTCGTGACGCCGCCGGGACCCGCGACCGATTCCGGCTCGACGGCATCCGAGGCGCCGATGGTTGCCTCGCCTCTGAGTTGACGAGCCAGGGTTTCTCCCATCGCATAGCCACGGTGTGCTTCGATCGCCTCTACCGCCTCAGGGTCAGCCTCGTAGATGATTTCGATAGTGTCCTCGATACGGTAACCGGCTTGCTTGCGCGCATCCTGTATTCCGCGCACGAAATCGCGTGCAAGGCCTTCAGCAATCAGCTCGGGCGACAGCGAGGTGTCGAGGACAACCGTCGAGTGCGGACCCTGGGCCGTGGCGTACCCTGGTAGGCGCACGAGGTCGACAAGAATCTCTTCTGGCGCAAGCGAAATTTCCCCCGCGGATGTCGACAGCACAACGGGCTCGCCGGCCTCGACCGATGCGGCAACCTTTGCCGGATCCCATGAGGAAAGCGCCTCCCGCGCCGGGTTCACCAGCTTGCCCAATCGTGGTCCAAGGATCCGCAGATTCGGCCGAATCCCGTAGGTCACGAACTGCCCGGGGTCGTTTAGCGGCAGGAGCGCCTTGACGTTCAGTTCGTCGAGGATCTGATCCTTCAAGCGCATGATGGAGTCGAACATTTCCGGATCGCGGGTGTGGACCAGGATTGCCGGGAGCGGCTGCCGCACCTTGATGGAGGCCTCTTGCCTGGCGGCATGTCCGGCGCCGACAACTTCGATGACCGTGTCCATGTCCCGCGACAGCGCCGCATCGATACTGGCTGGATCGGCGGACGGGTAGTCCGTCAGGTGCACCGATTCGGGCCCCGCCAGATCAACCGAGCGCACGAGGTTCTGGTACATCGCCTCCGCCAGGAAGGGCGTGAACGGAGCGAGCAGCCGCGCCAGCGTCGTCAGGCACTCGTACAGCGTGTGATACGCGGCGGCCTTGTCCGCGTCGTTTTCGCTTTTCCAGAAGCGCCGCCGATTGCGGCGGATGTACCAGTTCGACAACTCATCGATCGTGAAGCGCTCGATAGCGCGTGCCGCGCGATCCGGATCGTAATTGTCCAGGGCGTCCCGCACCTGTGCCGTGAGCAGATGGAGCTGAGAGATGATCCAGCGGTCGAGAATCGGACGGGATGCAAGCGTCGACTGAAACTCGGCCGCCAGCGGGTCGAACCGGTCCAGCGACGCATAGGTCGCGAAGAACGCATACGAGTTCCAGAGCGGAAGGATGAATTGGCGTCGCACATCATCCGTGATGTGCGGACCAAAATTCAGGTTGGAATCGGGGTTGGCGCGCGCAAAGAGCCAGCGCATGACATCGACGCCGATTTCCTCTGCCGCATCGTCGAACCAAATGGCATTGCCCTTGCTCTTGTGCATTTCTTCGCCTTTTTCGTCACGCATCAATGCGTACGAAAAGACGTTTCGGAACGCGGGCCTGCCGGTCAGCGCCGTGCTCTGGGCGATCAGCGAGTAGAACCAGTTACGGAACTGACCTGGAAAGCTCTCCGAGATCAGGTCGGCGGGGTACCACGCGGCCCAGTAGTCCGGGTCGTGGCGATATTTCAGCGTAGAAAAGCCGACGATACCAGCATCGAGCCAGGGATTGCCGACGTCCTTGATGCGAGAGACCGGTTCGCCACACGCGGAACAGGCAATCTTCACGGCATCAATCCACGGGCGGTGCGGCGTGTGTCCGGCAAACTCCTCCCAGCCCTCGATGGCGCGGTCGTGAAGCTCGGTTTCACTGCCGATGACGTCAATGGCGCCACAGGCGCCGCACTCAAAGATCGGAAGCGCCAAACCCCAGTAGCGCTTCTTGGAGATCATCCAGTCGTCCATGTGCTGGAGCCAGTCGAGCTCGCGGTCTTTGCCAAACTCGGGGTACCAGACGATCTGGCGGGTGATGTCCATCATCGGCTGGCGCAAGGCATCCATCGCGATGAACCATTCGTCGACGAGCCGGAAGACGAGGTCGGTGCCGCACCGCCAGCAGACCGGATACCGGTGCTTGTACTGCTCGCCTCGATAGAGGATGCCCTTCTGTTCGAGGTTCCTGGCAATTGGTGTGGCAACCTCGTGAACGTAGAGCCCGCTCAGAAAGCCGAACCCGTCACCATAGACGCCGAATTCGTCAATCGGGGCGATGACGGAGAGTTCGTTCACTTTGGAGAGCGCGAAGTCCTCCTTTCCGGCGCCGGGGGCGATGTGGACGATGCCGGTTCCTTCCGCGGCCCCCACATCGGTCCAGCCGATGACGCGGTGGACCACGTCCTGCTGCGCGGGCAATTCGTCGAAAGGTCCCTGGTAGGTTCTCCCAATGAGGTCGGCGCCCTTCACCTCGCCGAGCATGGTGTACTCGCCGCGAAGTGCTGTCCGCGCGGCCTCCCGAGCCAGGTAGTAGACCTTGCCGTTTTGCTCCACGCGAATGTAGGTCAAGTCCGGGTGTACCGCCGCGGCGACGTTTGCGGCCAAGGTCCAGGGCGTCGTCGTCCAGACCAGCAAGCTCGCCCCTGGTTCGTCGAGGAGCGGGAAGGCCACAGAGACCGAAAAGTGAGTTCGCTCCTGATAGCCCTCGGTAACGATTTCGTGTTCGGAGATCCCGGTGCCGCAACGTGGGCACCAGGGCATGACGTCGTGCCCCTTGTAGAGCCAGCCGCGCTCGTGAACGGACTTCAGAAAGTGCCAAATGGTGTAGTTGTTCTCGTCCGACATCGTGAAGTACGAGTCGTCCCAGTCCATCCAGTAGCCAAGGCGGATTGACTGCTCGGTAATGCGGTCAGCGAAGCGAAGAACACGTTGCTTGCAGCGTTCGACAAAGTCGGCAATGCCGTAGGCCTCGATATCGCGCTTGCTCTTGAGCCCGAGCTCCTTTTCGACCTCGACTTCCACCCAGAGTCCCTGGCAATCGAAGCCGTTCTGGTATCGCTGCCGCTTGCCGAGCATCGTCTGGTAGCGCTGAAAGAGATCCTTGTACGTTCGGCCCCAGGCGTGATGAACGCCCATCGGGTTGTTTGCCGTGATAGGGCCATCGAGGAAGGAGAAACGCTCGGACGCGCCATCGTTTCTATGGAGATATTTCTCGACGGTATCTTCCGCTTCCCAGCGTGCCAGCACGGCGCGCTCGAGGGCTGGAAAGTCGGGACGGCTTTCCACGCTCTGGATTCCGGCGAGCTCAACGGTCATCTGATTCAACTCCATCGTTGCGCCGTTCCCGGGCGCGCCACGCATGCGATTTTCCGAACGGCACAAGTCAGACTGCATTCGCGGACACCACGGTGGCTACGCGAGCCAACACAAAACACCCGTCCTCCGAATCCGAGGACGGGCAAACCCGCGGTACCACCTCAGTTGGCCCCGGCAAGGGGGCCCACTCTTCGACGTCCGGCCACCAGGCGGCGCCGTCAGTCTCCGCGCTAACGGGCGGACCCGGGCGCGCCTACCAGGTCTCAAACCGTTCGGGCGCCGGCTCAAGGGGGATATCCGCAAACAATCCCGCGGTCCGGCTTCCATCGTTCCGGGCTTGCTGCACGCTGACTGATTTGGGCATTGTCCCTATCATTGCCTCAACGGCTAATGGTACAGACAGGCGGCGCGCCAGGACAAATCGGGGCATCCACAAGCCGCCTTCGAGCGTACGTACATGTATAACGGACATGCGATGGCGTCAGGCAGTCCCGCCTCAATGGTGACTGCCGAGTAGTCAGGAGGGTGGAGCACCAATGCCACTGCATGGCATCGATCGGGTTGCCCGTGCCCTCGCGGCCGCTGCCACTCGGCGCCGGGTGGTCTTCTTTGCATATGCCGCGATTTTGGGCGTACACGGCGACGAGGGAAGCTCGGCCAGATCGCGAGGAGGTTCATCCATCCTCGACAAACGCCGGCGGCGAGCCGAGCGCCGAGCCAGACGAAGTCAGACCAAAGGCAACGGGAAGAGGTCGACCGGAAAACGCTGCCGCCGCTTTGCCATATCCGCGGGACCAAATCCGAATGACCGGTTCAAGCACATCGACGACGATCTGCTCATCGAGCTGTACCCGAATGGGACCAAAAATGGCGCCGAGATCCTCCTGAACGACAACAACAATAGCCCCAACGGCCCAGGCGGATCGCACCCCAAGCCTCCGCCATTCAAGGCCCGCTCCGGCGACCGCATTCACATTGTCGCGCGGAACGAAGTTGTCGGGGGCTGCGAGCTTGATGAAATCTGGCTGCATTGCACGGAGGCTGGGGGAGGCAAGCAAAAGCTGACTGACGCCATCTCGCCCGAGGAATGCAGCGGAAAAGCCAATCAGATTGGTGTCTTCTTCGAGACAGTCGTTCGCATCGACTAGGGCTGGGCCAACTGGAGCCAGGTCAACGGTGGCGGTTCAGCAAATGCGTCTTGGCGCGCCGGTAGAGCGCCATGAGCGACAGAAGGTAGGTCGTTCCCAACAGATAGGACGCGACAACATCGGTAAACCAATGGTGCCCCAGATAGATCCTGCTGGGACCAACCAGCGCGATCAGGCCGACGAGACCGGCAACGGCTGCCCGGCGGAGCTTTTTCGGCCGTACGAGGGTTTCCATCAGAAATGCCAGAAAACCATAGACGCTGGTGTAGATCAGCACATGGCCGCTTGGAAATGACGAGCCGCCTATCCGCGCCGGGACAACATGAACTTCGGCGGCCGCTGGTCGAGGCCGTCGCATGAGGCGCTTGAAGAGCGACGAAAGCCCGCCCGCGCCCCAGGCGAGAAGCTGGAAGACAGCTTCCAGGGGGAACCCGAGCACGAGCCAGACAAGCGACAGCAGGGGTGGGATGATGCGAGACTGTGGGGGAAAGCCGGGCCAGGACACCGCGTGCATCAGCCGGTCAAAGAGTGGAGCGCGAACATTCTGAAGTCCGCGAGTGATGCGCAGGTCAGTACGATGGCTCTTCTGCCGTTTGACGGCCAGGAAGACGAGGGCAAACGCGGTTAGCGCGATCGCCGTATAGGCCACGGCGCCGCGCCCGCGCGCCAGAGCGCGGCGGGGAGGAAAGACCTGCCGCACGGAAAGCCGCCCGGTTGGCGACTCGACGAGGAGGCGAGGATTGCCCCTGGAAGCGTGGTTATTCATGCAGTCTGGGCCAGGCCGCGTGGCAGGGAACGCCCACGCCGCATACCGGGAACACTCGATGAGGCGTGCAAACAGCAGCCTTGCATGCGGACCGACCAAGAAGGGCAATCGTGGCATCGTTCATACGGCACATTGAAGCCGATTCTGGCTCGCGGCGTCGCGGACACTGGCTCTTCGCCGGGTGCCTGATGGCCCTGGGCGCCGGATTTGTCCTCGTGCCCGGGGAGTTGGCATCCAAGTCCTCCGCCATGCTCCACGGATTGTGCGCCCAGCGGCCGAGCCACAGTTTTCGGCTGGGAGAGAGCGTCCTGCCAATGGATGCCCGCATGACGGGTATCTACTTTGGCGCGGCAGCAACGCTGTCCTGGCTGGCGTTGAGTGGACGCCTGCATGCCTCCGGCCTGGCGCCGAGGCGCGTCGTCGCCGTCCTCGCGGTATTTGTCGCCTTGATGGCAATCGACGGGTTCAACGCGCTCTTTGTGGACCTGGCGCTGCCGCATCCTTATGAACCGCGCAATGCCATCCGGTTCGTCACAGGGGGGCTGGCAGGCACGACGCTCGGGGTGGCCTTGGGGTATCTGTTTGCCATCTCGATCTGGCGACGTTCCACGATCGAGCAGAGCGTTGTTTCTTCGCTTTGGCAACTCGCCCCTCCTCTTACGGCGACGGCAGTGATTGGCGCGGCCGTGATGACGGGTCTGGGGTTTCTCTATGCGCCTGTAGCGATTGCCCTGGTGGTGGCGTCGATCGGCGTCTTCTGGGTGCTCGCCACCGTTCTCCTGGCGCTGGTGTCGAACAGGGCCTGGGCGTATGACAGCTACGCGCAGTTGACGGGGATTGCATCCGCCGGTTTGGTGGCGGCGCTGGTGGTCGTCGTGCTGCTGGCGAGTTTGCGATTCATGGCCGAAACATATTTCGGCTTGCCAAACTTGTCATAAAAACGAGCCTTGAATCCTATGCTACACTCCGGATCGGCAGTGGCGTTGCCCTGTCCGATCCTCTTGCTTGCGCGGCTTACGCGGCCGTGCCACGACCGTGGTGTCTGCCCGCATGAAAGTCTATCGCGACCTCGATTACATCAAGAAGCGCAAGCGGCGGGCCACGCTGTCGGCGGTCTTTGGTGTTGCGCTCCTCGGTTCGGCATTCTGGCTTGCCTCGACGACAGGACAGAACGGCATACTTATCGCGTATGTCCCTTTGCTGGCGGGGACGATCATCTTTCATCTTGGCATGCAGCAGGTCGGTAAGTGGAACCGGGCGCAACGGAACGACGTGATTCTCGATTCGCTGCTGAAGGATCTCGGAGAGCGCTATACCCTCGTTCACTATGCCAACCTGGGCAAGAAGGTCGTCGAGCATACGCTTGTTTATCCTGGCGGGGTCATGGCCGTTGTGGCCCGCGAGTTGCCAGGCGGCGTCGGCTATGAAAACGGGCGCTGGCGAAAGATTGGTCAGGGCTTGTCTCGTTTTTTCGGGATGGGCGGCGCGTTCCTGGGGAACCCATCGAATGACGCCACCAATGACACGGCAGCGTTGAATGCCATGCTCGAGAGTGTCGATCTGGAGCCGACTGCCGACGCGGTAATTGCCTTTCTCAATCCGCGGGTGACGCTCGAGGTGAACGAGCCAGACTTTCCGGTCACGAACGCGGAAGGCCTGAAGCCGTTCATCACCTCGCTTTCGGCGGAACCCGCGCTGCGCACAACCGACCGCCAGCGAATCGTCGACGCGCTCATCGCCCAGGGATCGTTCGAAGCGCCGGAGGCGGAACCGACCCGACGGCCCGTCAAGCGGCGAGCTGCCTGACGTGGCTCGCTCGAATCGGCGAAGCAGCGCGCTTCCGAAAGCCCCGCTGTCGGCCGATGCTCGAGGATGGCCAACCTGGGTCGATCCCCTTGCGGTCCAGACTCTTCGAGAAAGCCTTCGTTCGCCGTCGGGCTCACATGCCTTACTGATATCCGGGCCGCGAGGCGTCGGCAAGGCCGCGCTCGCCTTGGCCTTTGGCCAGGCAGTTGCATGCACGGAGAAGGGCGCCGACCCCTCGCTTCCTTGTGGAACGTGCCGGGCATGTCGAAATGTCGCGCTTGGAGCGCATCCCGACATCGAGTGGTTCGACCTGGACCGGCAAGCCGCGCTGGCCGAAAAACCCGCGCGGGGAGCCAATCTGAGCATCGAGACCGTTCGGCGGCTGCGCGCGTCCGCGTCCCTCCTGCCTCTCGAAAGCCGCCGACGGCTCCTGATCGTCGACGACGCGGAGACGATGCATGAGCCGGCTCAGCAGGCGCTGTTGAAAGTCCTCGAAGAGCCTCCGCCGGCTGTCACGCTCGTCCTTCTCGCCGATGAACCTGAAGTGCTGCTCGAGACCGTGCGTTCGCGCTGTCAGGCGGTACTTGTTCGGCCTGTACCGGAATCAGTGATTGAACGAGAGCTCGTCGGGCGCGACGTCGATATTGTCCTCGCTGGTGAGATTGCCGCGTTGAGCCGTGGCCGGCCATCCTGGGCCAACGAGGCCGCAAGAGATCCCCGGCTTTTGAAAGCGCGGCGCGACGAACGGGATGCGGCGGTATCCTGGTTGGTCTCGACACGCTACGACCGCCTCGTAACCGCGTTCCGGCTGGGCGAGCAATTCGGCAAGAAGCGCACGGAAGTCATTGGCGTGGTGCAGGCCGCGACGCAGCTACTGCGCGAGGCGATGATCGAGACGGCCCTTGGCCAGAGCCCGGCTGGGACCAATGGCGCGGTGTTCAGTGAATCTGGTGTATCGATCGACCACCTTGGCCGGGCCGCGGCCGCGTCCTTGCAGTGCCTGGCCGATCTCGATGCAAACGTGCGGCCACGATTGGCCCTTGAAGCAATGGTGTTGGCATGGCCGAATTCGGAGTCTCCCTAGATTCACGGCAGTCGTGGACGCCCCCGGCAACGCTCGATGAAGCGCGTGCTCTCGCGCGTGAGCGATTCAAGAGACGTCTCGAAGCCGGTGAAAAAGTCGGCGAGTGCGGCTGCGGCGACGATGATCTGGTGCTCGGGGGGGATGACGGCTCGCCTGCCGACTGCGTTGTCGGCGTGCGATTCCGGGATTCGGGAAGCGTCTACTACTTTCGCCCAGGCGAAGAGGAGCTGGCCGTTGGCGATTGGGTCGTCGTGGCAACGACCCGGGGTACGGAAGCCGGCAGAGTCGTGATTGCCCCTCACCAGGTCAAGCAGTCGCTCCTGCAAGGCCAACCTGGGCATGTGGAACGACGGTTGGACGATGACGACATCTCGCGCATGGAGTCGTATCGGCGGGGGGGAGCAGAGGCCGTTCGGGCATTTGGCGACCGCGCCAGGGCGCTCCATGTCGGCATCAAGCCGATTGCCGCCGAGTTCTCCTACAACGGCGATTCGGTACTGTTGAGTTACGCGGTGCCGGACCGCGAACACGCGCCTGATGCCGCCGCATTGCGCATGTTGGCGCAGGAACTGGCACGAGATCTCCATTGCCGGGTCGAAATGCGGCAGGTGGGGCCGCGCGATGAAGCACGGCTTCTTGGAGGCCTGGGCCGTTGCGGACGTACGCTGTGCTGTTCCTCCTGGCTGCCTGTCTTTCCCGAGATCTCGATGAACATGGCCAAAACGCAGGACCTGCCGCTCAATCCGTCCAAGGTTTCGGGTGTCTGTGGCCGCCTGCTTTGCTGCCTCTCGTATGAGAACGACCAGTATCGGCAGATGAAGGCGGTGATGCCCCGACTGGGCCAGCCGATTGACACCCCGGGTGGCGCTGGCACCGTCATTTCGATGCACTTGCTGAAGGAGTTGGTGACAGTCCGCCTCGAAGACAGCACCGAGGTCACTTTCCATTCCGAGGAGCTTGGGTTGGGAGCCGCGGCGCCGGCCGCGAGCCAACCGGCGCAGTCACCCCCCGCGCGAAGCTTTCAGCCTGAGCCAGGCAGGGATTCCGAGGTACAGGCAGGGGAAAATCCGAGTCAAGACATGCCTTCGTCCCGCAGGCGCCGCCGGCGTGGCCGGCGACGTGGCGGTTCTGACTCCTGAGACGACCTGGATTGCGGCGGAGGAAAGGAAACCGTGGCGCTATATCTGGTAGTCCATTCACCTCGTGACGCTGACGATACTGGGCGGGGTGCGATGTCGGCCACGTCGGACCGGCCGGGGCCACGTTGGCTGAGGGCGTGGTCTCCTGATCTGCATGACGACCGCATCTTTACGCTCTGGGAAGCGGCGTCGGCGGACGACGTTCGCGCCACGCTCGAGGAGTTCGGGTTCTTGAATGACCTCGAGGCCACGCCAATTCGCGTGCGTGAATGGGGCCCGGACCAGGTTCTCGCCGAAGGAATGTAGCCGCGCCCCTCTTGCGGTCCGGGGCGACGGTAATCCCCGATGATAGAATCGGCCACGTCGACGCTCAGGCGTTGCCTGAGATATCGCGATACCCACTCGAGGACGGAGAACAGATGCCTGAACTGCGTGCCGTCGGACAACGTGTGCTCCGCATGGATGCCCCACCAAGGCTGACTGGGCAGGAGCGATATACCGGAGACCTCAGCGTTCATGGAATGCTGATCGCGCGTCCAGTTCAGAGCCAGTACGCGCACGCCCGCATCCGGTCCGTCGATGCCTCGCGCGCGCTCCAGATACCGGGCGTGGTCCGGGTGCTGACAGGCAAAGACCTGGGTGGCGAGTTCGCGCGGGGCGGCGCAAAGTCGCCAATCGCGGCGGACGAAGCCGTTTTTGCTGGACAGTTCGTGGCGTTGGTGCTGGCCGAGTCCGACCTCGCCGCACAGGACGGCGTCGCCGCGGTGGACGTTGACTACGAACCGCTGCCGGTCATCAACACGCTCGACGCGGGCCTTGACCCAACCTCGCCGCACATCCGCGAGACACGGTTCGAATCGAGCGACGAAGAAGCGGCCATGCACAATGCTGACGCCGTAACGCAATCGGAAGAGAACGACGTCCTTGTAGCACCGAACATTTCGAACTCAGTGCACTTTTCGCGCGGTGACGTGAAGACCGGCTTTGCCGAGGCCGACGCGATCGTCGAGCTCACGCTCGACTCGTTGGCCGTCCACCAGGGCTACCTCGAGCCGCAAGTTTGCCTCGTCGACATCACACCACTTGGTGATCTGACCGTCTACACCAGCTCGCAGGCGGCGTTCTACTGCCGGACCCGAGTTGCGGACACGGTCGGTCTGCCGGTGCAACGTGTGAACGTGGTGCCGATGCCGGTTGGCGGGGGATTTGGCGGCAAGTTTGTCTTGATCGAGCCGATGGTCGCCGCCGCAACGGTCGCGGTTCGGCGGCCAGTCCTTTTTCGCTACTCCCGGATGGATGATTTCCTGGCGGGAAACCCGGCTCCTGATTGCCGGATCACGGTGAAGCTCGGGGCCACGAAGGCGGGCGACATCACCGCGTTGCAGTCGGATCTGGTCTTCGATACAGGTTCTGGTGGGGGATCGCCGCTCCAGATTGCGGCGATCCTGCATGGCGGCTACTACCGGTTTCCGAATCTGGAGCTGCGCGGGCACGAGGTGCTCACGAACAAGCCAGGCGCTGGGGCATACCGAGCACCTGGAGCACAGCAAGCGACGTTCGCCATCGAATCGGCCATTGACGAAGTGGCGCTCGCCCTCGACTTCGATCCGCTTGAGTTCCGCCTGCGGAACTGTGCAGTCGAAGGCGACTTGCGGCCGAATGGCGGCGCCTGGCCGCGCATCGGCCTGAAAGAATGCCTTGAGGCGCTGAAAGCTCATCCTGCCTGGCAGGAGCGTGAAACCGCGCGGGCTCGTGGGCGAGGAGTGGGTATCGCCGTCGGCGGCTGGCCAGGCGGTATCGAACCCGCGACGGCTGTCTGCCGGCTTGATGCCAACGGCAAACTGACCGTCGTCCTTGGCTCCGTAGATCTGACCGGCACC
Organism: uncultured Sphaerobacteraceae bacterium; assembly: GCA_964434995.1. Classification (GTDB taxonomy): domain Bacteria; phylum Chloroflexota; class Chloroflexia; order Thermomicrobiales; family UBA6265; genus JACCXM01. The sequence continues at coordinate 17,526 of CAYSXO010000013.1, read as the reverse complement.
AACACGGCATTCGCGCAGATTGCTGCCGAGACGTTCAATATGGACGCTGGCGACATTGCCGTTACGACCGCTGCCACGGACAGTGCGCCGTTTGCGGGCGGCACGGGTGGATCCAAGATCATGTACACGGTCGGCAAGGCGGTGCACCGGGCAGCCGAGGATGCTCTGCGCCAGATCCTCGCCGTGGCGTCTGAAGCGCTTGAGGCAGCGCCCGACGACCTGGAGCTGGCTGAAGGTTCGCTTCACGTGCGCGGCGTTCCCGGAGCATCCATCTCGCTGAAGGATGTGGCCAGCCGCACGATGAGCTTTGCGGCTCGGAACGAGCCTGTTTACGGCACGGGTTCAACCGCGATCGCGGAGAGCTCTCCAGGATTCGCCGCTCACCTTGTCGAAGTCGAGGTTGACGACGTTACCGGTGAGACGAGGCCGGTGCGCTACGTCGCCGTGCAGGATGTCGGTTTCGCGATCAACCCGGCTGAAGTCGAGGCCCAGATACACGGCGGAGTTGTGCAAGGGCTGGGTTGGGCGCTCTATGAGGGGATGGTTTACGACGCCGATGGTCAACTGCTGACGGCAACGCTCATGGACTACGCGCTGCCGAAGGCGGCGATGGCCCCGCCGATCGAAACCGTCCTGGTGGAAGTTCCGTCGGAGCATGGGGCATACGGCGCCAAGGGGATTGGTGAGCCGCCGGCGATACCGGGCGCGGCCGCGGTGGCCAATGCGATCCGCGATCTGACTGGCGTCCGAGTCTCCAGCATTCCGATCAAGCCGGAGACCCTTGCGCGGGCACTCTGGGAGCAGACCTCGTCGGTGGCCGACTGATTCACAGGCTGCCTGACTCCAGGTGTGATGTTCTCACGGCGAGGCTCATCGTGGCGACCGGCCGTTCGCTCGAGACCGCGTCGTTCGCCGCGCGGTCTCGAGCGATGTGCAATCTTGCGAGCCGGAACAGCCTTGCCCGGCCCGGATACCATTGATTGGAGACGTAGGTCTCTCCGATCCTGAAATGGCGCCTGGCTTGCTTCGCTTGAGTGACGACCCATGCTCATAGAGCTGTCGATCCGAAATTTTGCAATCATCGAAGAGGCCCAGATTCGGTTCGATCCAGGACTCAATGTCCTGACAGGAGAGACTGGGGCCGGAAAGTCAATCCTGATCGACGCGCTGGGCGCTGTCCTTGGCGAGCGCACCAGCGCGGATATGGTCCGCACCGGCGCGAGCGGCGCGGCAATCGACGCCACGTTCGATCTCGACAAGATGGCCGGGCACGAGCCGCTAATGGCGCTGTTGAGCGACCTGCGCATCGCCCCCGCGGACGAAGGCCTCCTGATCCTCAGCAGGGAGATTCAGGGCGGGGGCCGGAGCAGCGCCAGACTGAATGGCCGCCCAACGACGGCCTCGGTGCTCGCGGAGATCGGCGCATTGATCGTTGACGTGCACGGACAGAGCGACCACCTCTCGCTGCTGCGGCCGGCAGCGCAGCTTGACCTCCTCGACCGCTTCGCGCACGTAAACGACTTGCGCCAGGCAGTCAGCGAGCGCGTGGCCGAGTTGCGGAGCGTCCGAACCGCGCTGGCCGACGCTATTTCTGGATCTCGGGAGCGAATGCAACGCATCGACCTGCTGCGTTACCAGATCGACGAGATTCGCGCGGCCAGCCTCAGCGTGGATGAAGAGGCGAAGCTGCAGGCCGAACATGCGAGGCTCGTCAACGTCGAGAGGCTCTCGCGTGACGCGGCATTGGTATTTGGCCTCCTGGCTGGAAACGATGAAGCGGACGAGTCGCCGACCGCGCTTCCCGCGTTGCGCCATGCCGTCTCGGTGTTCGACGAGTTGGCAAGCCTCGATGCCAACACACGGCCACTCCGGGAGCGGTTGAACGAGGTGCTGTTTCTGCTCGAGGACGTCGCGGCAGACGTGCGCGATTACCGAGACAATCTGGAGTCAGACCCGGCTCGTCTGGAGCAGGTTGAGGAACGGATCGCCCTTCTCAGACAGTTGAAGCGCAAATACGGAGCGGATGCCACCGAGGTTCTATTTTTCGCAGAAGACGCCGAAGCCGAGTTGGGCGCCCTGACAGGGTCAGACGTCGATGCCGAAGCGCTTACCGAGCGGGAGGCGATGCTTGCAGTCAGCGCGGGCGAACTCGCGGCGCGGCTTTCGCGGCGCCGCCGCGAGGCGGCTGGCCTCCTGGCGGCGAACGTGGAACGCTCGATTTCGGACCTGAAAATGGGGTCAGCGGAGTTTGCAGTTGCGCTGGATCGCGCGGAAGATCCGAACGGGGTGCCGGTCCGTCTTGACGAGGTCAAGGCAGCGAAATTCGCGATCGATGCCACGGGAATCGATCGGGCGACCTTTCTGATTGCTCCCAATGCGGGGGAGGGATTGAAGCCCCTGGGCAGGATTGCCTCGGGCGGTGAGACAGCACGGCTAATGCTGGCGTTGAAGTCAATCCTCTCCGAGGCAGACGAAACGCCGACCCTGATCTTCGATGAGATCGATGTGGGCGTAGGCGGCAGATCGGGTCAGGTGGTCGGCGAAAAGCTGGCGCATCTTGCCGAAACTCACCAGGTCATCACCATTACGCACTTGCCACAAATCGCGGCCTACGCGGACACCCATTTCCGCATTGCCAAGACAGAACGATTGGGGCGAGTGGTGTCCACGGTGGACAAGCTGGGAGAAACCGAACGAGTTGACGAGCTTGCGGCCATGATCGACGGGGTGCCGTTGACGGAGAGCTCGCGTCAAAGCGCCAGGGAGATGTTCGAAAGAGCACGAGCAAGCAGGCAGGACGGCGTCCGCCGCTAAATGCACATGGTGGCGAAAATGCGATTGCTATACTTCGCCGCTGACCTGGACTCGTGTCCCCGCGACCGGCGCCAGTAGTGTGAACGATGCGAACAGAGGGAGAGCCGCACAATGGGCGTAAATATGAAGATGATCCAGCAAATGCAGTCGCGGCTCGAGAAGATGCAGCGCGAGCTTGCCGAGACCATAGTTGAAGGCGCCGCGGGTGGCGGAGTCGTCAAGGTGCAGGTGACCGGCGCACGTGAGTTTCAGGGAATCTCGATTGATCCCAGCGTTGTCGATCCGGACGACGTCGAGATGCTGGAGGATCTGGTCAGCGTGGCGATACAGGATGCCATGAACCGCGCCGCCTCCCTCGCCGAGGAGCGGATGGGGGCGCTGACGGGTGGGCTCAAGATTCCCGGACTGATGTAACGAGCCGCGGAATGCGCCTGTACGCGCGCTGCTGGATAATTCTCAAGTCAGGGGCGATCAGGTGCGGAACTCGGAGCCAGTTCCATTCGCGGTCGGGGATGTTCTGCGGCTGAAGAAGCCTCATCCCTGCGGCGGTCATGACTGGGCCGTCGTGCGGCTGGGCGCCGATATCGGCCTGAAGTGCCTGGAATGCGGACGGCGTGTCCTCCTGCCCCGGCGGGAGGTCGAACGCCGCATGAGCAGATTCATTTCTCGTGCCGACTCGGCCACATCGGCTGAAGCGGGCAACCGGCTCGACGATGCTCCCACCAGCGTGTCTGGGCATTGAGCGGCTTGAACGGGCCGGGCAGCCGAATCGGCGTTGCCTCGGAGACCATTGCGAAATCGTCAGAACCGGGGCGGCGAGTGCTGCGGCCGCAACAGCACGGATCGTTTCGCGCGGTGCTCGGAAACGGACCGTTCCTCAGGCTCTGGATCGCACAGGCCGTATCGCAAACGGCAAACAGCATGGTCGACTTTTCCTTGCTGTTGAGCGTCGGCGAGGTTGTCGACTATCACAACGTCGCGCAGGCGAATACGGCGGTCAGTTTCGTTATCCTGGCATTTTCGCTCCCTTCAGTTGTATTCGGACCCATCGCTGGCGCCGTGGCCGACCGCGTAAGCCGCCGCAACGTGATGGTCGCTGTCAATGTCGTTCGGGCTATCCTGGTCGTCTTCTTTTTGCTGCTCCAGCCGACCTGGCCAGTTCAAATCTCGTTGGCCGCATACTATGCCCTGGCGTTTCTTTTTGGCGCGGCAGGCCAGTTCTTCATGCCGGCGCAGGGCGCTTCCATTCCAGCCCTGGTCCCCCGCGAGCAACTCACCGCCGCGAATGCGCTCTTCAACCTGACGTTCACCGCAACGCAGCTTCTTGGGTTCGCAATTCTTGGCCCGCTGCTCTCCCAGATTCTTGGCGTCGACATGCTCTTTGTCGTTACGATGGTCGGGTTTGCGATCTCGGCAGCCTTGACGCTCTGGTTGCCCGCGATGCCGCTGCCGCATCGGGTCAGCAGCGTGCAGACATCAAATCCCCTGCGGCGAATCTGGGGGGAGATTCGCGAGGGGCTAGTCTTCATCGGGCAGGATCGGATCCTGATGAAGGTGATCGCCTATCTCACCTTCGCCACCACGGTGTTCATGCTTGTGGCGGCGCTGGCGCCGAACTTCGTCGCGACCGTGGTCGGACTGCCGCCCAGCGACATCGGCTACATCGTCGCGCCGGCCGGGCTGGGGGTCATTGCCGGGGTCGTCCTGGTGCCTCGGTTGTCCAATCGATTTCATCGGGAGTCGCTGATCGATTGGGCAGTTATCCTGGGAGGCGTATCACTGCTGCTGCTGGCGTTGAGCCGGGCGATCCTGACCGCGCTGCTGGCGCCGGGGCCAGTGCCGCAGATGCTGGAAGTGGTCGTGGCTGGGGCGCTCGCGGCGATTCTGGGAATATGCAACGCGCTTGTCCTGGTGCCGTCGCAGACGATTCTGCAGGAGCGCTCGCACGAGAGTATCAGAGCGCGGGTCTATGCGACCTTTTTCACGATAACGAGCGTCGTCTCGTTCGTGCCGATCTTCTTCGCCGCCGCGGCCGCCGATCTATTCGGCGTCGTCAAGGTGCTGGCTGCCGTGGCGATGATGCTTATCCTGGTCGGGCTAGCCAGTTTCGGCATCACCTGGCGAGCGCGGCGCCGGCGCCATGCTCGGGTGCGGACGCGCCACCGTCAGGGACCCGAGGCGGTGCGGCCACCGGGGGGATTCTAAGCACTACTCGGACCGGTAGCCGCGGGCCTTGGCAAAGGCCAGGGCAAGGTCGAGAAACTGTCGCAGCCGCGTCGCATCGTCCGGATCGACGCCAGGGTCATTCAACAATCGGGCAAATTGGGCAAGTTGGTCATCGGCCAGGATTTGCGCGGCCTCGTCCGTGAGATATCCGGCCGCGGCCAGAACGTCCAGGCGCTCCTGTCGCGTCAAATCGAGCACATCGCAAATGCGGCCGAGGACCTCTCTGCTTACGCCGCGGTCACCCGATTCGAGCCGGCTCAAGGTGCTATTGTCGATATTGGCCTCGCGTGCGACCTGCTTCTGAGGAAGTCCTCGTTCGGTACGAAGACTGATCAGGATTTGACCAAGCCCGCCGCCTCGCGATGTGGTCGGCGGATGATCAGAAGCAGACATGAGCGACGTGCTGAACGCGAGAGAGCGATCGAGGAGAACGGAATGCGCCGCTGGTAGCGGCGCATCGGACATCCGCGGTGAGCCGCGAAGGACTCGAACCTTCAACCCACTGATTAAGAGTCAGTTGCTCTGCCAATTGAGCTAGCGGCCCGACACACGAAAGCATAGCAACGGCCGAAATCGCGTGTCAATTCTCGATCGGTGGCGGCGTCATGTTTCGCCACGATTCGGACCGTTCGTAGGCATCGGCGATGCGAAGGATCGTCGCCTCCGCGAAGGCGGGACCGAGAATCTGCATCGAAACAGGCATTCCATCACTGAACCCGCACGGAACCGCGACGCCAGGAATGCCTGCCATGTTCGCTGGAATCGTAAAGACGTCTGCCAGATACATCTGGTAGGGATCGTTGGTCCGTGCGCCGAGCGGAAAAGCGACGGTCGGTGAGGTCGGCGCCACGATGGCGTCGACCTTCGTCCAGGCGGTATCAAAATCCTGCTTGATCAGCGTGCGGACCTTTTGTGCCTTGACATAGTAGGCGTCGTAGTACCCCGAACTGAGCGCGTAGGTTCCGAGCATGATGCGCCGTTTGACCTCAGGGCCGAACCCTTCGCCGCGTGTCCGCGCATAGGTTTCCGCGAGCGTTGGGGATTCGACGGCTAGCCCATACTTGACGCCGTCGTAGCGCGCCAGGTTCGCACTTGCTTCTGCCGGGGCGGTGATGTAGTAGGTGGGCAGCGCGTACTCGGTATGTGGAAGATCGACGGTTATCAGTTCAGCACCAAGATCCGCCAGACGCGCGATCGCGGCATCGACCGCGTCGCGGACCCCCGGCTCCATGCCATCGACGGTGTACTCTCGGGCAACTCCGATACGCATGCCCCTGATGTCGCCTGTGAGCGCTGCCTGATAGTCGGGCACAGGTTCGGGATAGGATGTTGCGTCGAGCCGATCGTGCCCGGCGATAGCGGCAAGGGCGATCGCCGCGTCTTCCACTGACCGCCCAAACGGGCCAATCTGGTCGAGGCTCGAGGCAAACGCCATCAGGCCGAGCCGTGAAACCCTGCCATAGGTCGGCTTGAGGCCAACCACGCCACAAAATCCCGCGGGTTGCCGGATCGAGCCGCCAGTGTCCGATCCGAGGCTGACAGTCGCCAAATGCCCGGCCACCGCGGCCGCGGGGCCGCCACTGCTGCCTCCGGGAACCCGCGACGTGTCCCATGGGTTCCGCACTGGCTTGAACGCCGAATTCTCGTTCGATGAGCCCATGGCGAATTCGTCCGTGTTCGCCTTGCCGAGAAAAACCGCGCCCTGCTCGCGAAGCCGGCGAACCACGGTCGCATCATAGGGCGGCCGAAAGCCTTCCAGAATTCGTGAGGCCGCGGTCGTGGGCGCATCAATCGTGCAGAGAACATCCTTGAGTGCGACCGGTATTCCCGTCATTGGGTTTGCATCGCCGGCCGCAATCCGGCGGTCAGCCTCGGCGGCTTGCGCCATGGCGACATCGTTCATAACGTGCAAATACGCGCCGATGACCCCATCGTCCCTGGCGATGCGGTCGAGGTGGCTTGTCGCGAGTTCGATCGCTGAAATCTCTCGCGCGTCGAGCGCGCGCCGCGCTTCGACAAGACGAAGCCCGGTCAAGTCGCGAGTCGAGGCTGCCGTCATGCGCCATTCTCCTCGCTCGAACCGAGAATCGCGTGGACCTCGAAGAACCCATCTGCCTGACGCGGCGCGTTCGCGAGCACGTCCTTGCGATCCAGGGAGCCCGTGACCATGTCTTGCCGCATGACGTTGGTCAGGGTAATCACGTGTGCGGTCGGCGGGATGTCGTCCGTATTAATCCGATCGAGCGCCTGAATTGCGTCGAGGATGGCGGAGAGCTGGTCTTGCATCCGATCGATCTCGTCGTCGGCCAGCCCAAGCCGGGCGAGCGAGGCGACGTAGTCCACTTCCTCACGAGTCAGTCGCATTCGGGGATCATCCGTTGGCTGTCATGCCTGACCGCGCCTGATGCGTCGGCCGGCTGCAAGGAAGAATCGCGTTGCAGCCGGCTGAGTCTAGCATGGCCCTTCGTTCTCAGATTGCCGCGCCAGAACGCTTGACTCGCACGATATGGAGGGAACGACCGAGGCGCCGTTGACGCGGATTGGCGTGGTGTAGACTGCGATCGTTGCACGCGGGCCAGACCACCTCGATCCCAGGCTCCCGCTCTCGTTTGACCATTGGGCGTGCTGACTCGCGAGTCCTGCCAGGTGACGAAAGCGAGGTTTATGCAGGACGACCTGAGCGTAGGGGTCCGAGCAGGCCTCTTGCTGGATGAGATGAGCCGAATTCGGAAGCTCCGGTCGATGCTGGTGGTGGCAGGAGCCGCGGGCCTCCTCCTTGTCGGCTGTGTCGAAGAGGCGCCGGGGCCACAGTTCGCAAGCGATCCGTTGCCTTCAAGGACACCAACGGAACCAGTTGCGCCCGCGACACCTTCGCCTCGGGCGCCAGCGGCGACGCCCGTCGCGATTGCCACTCCTGCTTCTCTTGGGGAGCTCGTCGTTGCTCGAGGCGCGCCCGACCGGGTGTTCGTGGCATCGGACCAGGAAATCTGGTCGGTGACGAGCGACGGTGACGAAACGCTTGTGTTTGAGACATTGGACGACGAGCGCCTGCTCTCATTTGCTCCATCGCCGAGCGCGCATCAGGTCGCGGTTCTTATTGAATCGGGCCCTCCAGCCGCGCGAGTACACATGCTGCTTGTTTTCGACGATACGGGCGAGGAAGTCATGGCATTCGACGGCTTTGAAGGGCCGGCTGGAACGCCAGTGGCTCGCGCATCCGGCGGCGCCGATCATGTCGACTGGTCCCCGCAGGGCAGGAAGGCCCTGGTGTCGTTAGAGGATGGGTCGCTTTTCACCGTGGAGCTCGAGGACGGGGCTGTTCCCGCGCGCGTTGACGTCGAACGGAATGGCGCGGCCATTCTGGACCCCGCCTGGTCGCCAACAGGTGAAGCGATTGCATTCATACTCACGAGTGAGGCAAATAAGGAGCGCGCGCTCGCGGTCTACAGCCTTGGCTCGGGCCGAGTGACTGATGCCGTGCAGCCGGAAGGCGGGCGCTTCGTTGTCGAGTTCACGTGGATGCCTGATGGTGTGTCGCTCCTTTTCACTGAAGGAGGGGACCTGGGCGGGGCAGTGACGGGGATCGATCTTTGGCGCATTGGCGCTGATGGCAGCGGACGCACGCTTGTGGCCAGCGCGGGGAGCGTGGCGCCCGTTGCTCGCATAGTGAACGCGCGGCCATCCCCTGACGGTCAACGCGTCGCCTATGCCGTCCTTGTGCCGGGAAGTGTCGCGCCGCACGTCGAAAGCGTTTGGGTGCGCGATCTGACCGCAGGGATCGGATTCACCATTCCGATGCCCCAGGTTGAGTCGGTTGAGGACATTTGGTGGACGGATCAGGGCATTGTTACGTCCGTCGTGACTCGCGGCTCAACGCGGTCGCAGGCGCCCATTCTGGCGCTGCTCAAGACCGGTGAAGACGGCGTGACCGATATTCTCTGGGCCGCGCCGATTGTGCAGGCGACTCCAGTCGGCGCCCGGCTTCAGGCCACTCCTGAAGCCGGTTAGCCGCGCGCGCCATTCTCTTCGGTCGGCGCGAACTCGATGGGATCGACCTCTTCGGCGTCGAAAATGTTCTTGGCCGCCCGAATGCGGGCTCTAACGAGTTCCTCATCGATTGACTGATCTTCAGCGGCCAAGTCCGAGCCGGATGTCGTTGGGGGAGCAATACCTGGCGATGAAAGGCTCATCGAGTCTGCCGCGCTGGCATGCGCTGGCATGACCTCACCGCGCAGCACGCATTGCAGCGTGAACGTGCGGCCGAGCAGACGTGAAAGGACCCCGCCAACCGTGTCTCGGACGTCGTCGCTGTTGAGCTTGTCCCGGTGGAAGGGATAGGGAACGGCGAGGGTGATCTGATTCCCCGTGACGGCCACGGGGTCGACTTCACTCAGGAGCGCCTCAATGCGCCGGTTCAGCGCCTTGACGTCCGCGCGGACGCTCGGCCAGAGGTTGGCGATGTGCTCGACGTCCACGTCGCCGCCTCCCGCGGGCGCGGTTGGCGATGCTGAAGCCGGCGAAGGAGGCGATACCGGCCGCAATGGTGTGATCTGGGCCGGTTCCTGGGCTGTTGGCACAACCGCGGGAGCGGAAGCGTTACGGGTGGCAGCCGGATTACGAACTCGATCACGGAGGGAGGTCGGGCGGGGATGCTCAGGTACGTGAGAGGAATCTGCCTGCCGGGCCGCCGAAGGCTCCGATTCGCGAACCTGAGGTTGTGGTTCCAGATACCCAGCGGCTTCGACGACCGCGACTTCGAGGGGAAGTTGTGGAAATGGCGAATGCTTGATGGAGAAGTCGATTTCGCTGAATCGGCGGGCGTGCTGCGCGAGCTCTGCCAGAGCAAAGCGCTCGGCGAGATTGCTGGCTTCGTCAACATCGCCTCCGCCCGAGCGCTTGAGCAGTAGGCTACGAAGGAACGCGACGAGTTGGCGGTTGAGCTGACGTGGGTCCTCGCCTTCTTCGATCGCTTCCTGGATGACCGCCAATCCGGCCCCCGCGTCTCGCTCGGCGATTGCCGAGACAATGGCCTCAACGCGGTCATTCTTGCTCAGGCCGAGCGCGGTGCGGACATCGTTTGCAGTGATCGACGCGGATTCCTGCCCGGCGGACGCTGCCTGAAGTGCCAGTCGTTCCAGCAAGCCGAGACCATCGCGCAGGCTGCCAGTTGCGTGGCGAGCGATCAGCGTAAGGGCTTCGTCGGTCGTGGGAATCCGCTCCAGCTCCGCGACGTTGCGCAAGCGGCTCTCCATGGCGGTCATGCCAATTCGACGAAACTCGAACTGCTGACAGCGGGAAACGATTGTCGGCAGAAGCTCTTCTGGATCGGTCGTGGCCAGGATGAACCGGCTGTGCGACGGCGGCTCCTCCAGGGTCTTGAGGAATGCGTTGGCGGCAGCTCCGGTGATCTGGTGGGCCTCGTCAATGATATAGACCTTGGAGGGGAGCTGAGTTGGCGCGTAGCGGATGCGGTCCCTGAGGTCGCGGATGTCGTCGATGCCGCGATTGCTCGCGGCGTCGATTTCGATGATGTCCGGGCTTGAGCCTGCATTGATGGCCTGGCAGTTTGCACACAGGTTGCACGGCCGGTGGCTGGGGTCGGGATCGAGGCAATTGACCGCCTTGGCGAGCAGGCGCGCCGTCGTCGTCTTCCCTGTGCCGCGCGGGCCACTGAAGAGATAGGCGTGGGCGACCCGATCGAGGGCGACGGCATTGCGGAGGGTGCGGACAATGTGGTCCTGGCCGACCAACTCCGCGCTGTCAAACGAGCGTGGGCGATACTTTCGATAGAGCGACGATGACTCGGACGCGATGCGGGTTGACGCCGTTTCAGATTGAACCGAAGCGCCGCGTTCGCCGCCGGGCTGGTGCGTGCTCTCGCCTGAGTCAAAGAGCGACGAGGCCTGCATGTGGTCTTACCTCCAGTTCGGCGATTTGGTTCATGCACGGGCGAAACAGCGTACGTACGCCAGTATAGTGGGCAGATCGAGCCCGAACTTCCCTGTCGATTTACGTAGTGAACGTGGGAGCCGAGCTGGATGGGAACGCTCTATGTGGTCGCCACGCCAATCGGCAATCTTGAAGACATCTCCCCTCGCGCGCTTCGCATCCTGCGAGAGGTCAGGGTAATCGCGGCAGAGGATACTCGACACAGCCGGCGGCTGTTGGCGCACTTCTCGATCGAAACGCCGCTTGTCAGCTACCACCAGCACAACCAGCGAGAGCGGCGCGGTTCGCTGCTACGTGCTCTTGCCAATGGAGACGTGGCGCTCATCACGGACGCGGGAACGCCCGCGATCTCCGATCCTGGAACTGATCTGGTGAGTGTGGCGCTCGCTGAGGGCTACACGGTGTCGCCTATTCCCGGCCCCTCCTCGCTGACCGCGGCGGTCAGCGCATCTGGTCTGGTGGCCGGGCCATTTGTGTCCCTTGGCTTTCTGCCACGAGAGCGACTCGACCGTAATGTTCTCCTGGGGCGTGGGGCTGCCAGCGGGATGCCGCTGGTGATCTTTGAATCACCGCATCGCCTGGCTGAAACGCTTGCCGACCTGCACGCGGCGCTGGGCGAACGGCGCGCGGTCGTCTTGCGAGAGCTGACCAAACTGCACGAGGAGATCGTTCCTGGCGCACTGAATGAGCTTCAGGAATGGGCAGCGGATACCGCGCCACGGGGCGAGGTCGTGATCGTCGTTGATGGCGCATCGCCTGACGTGGCCACGGCCAGCGACGTGGAGGCGGTGGTCACAGCGCTCAGGCGATCCGGGCTGAGCCCCAGCCGGGCGGCGCGGGAGGCGGCGGCAATAACTGGCCTGCCCAGATCCGAACTCTATCGCCTTGCGACGGCGGTCGACGTTGCGTCGTCAGTCGGGTTGGAAGGCGAGTTTGCGCTGTCTGATGAGGACGCTTTGCAGCAGCCCCTCGGCCATCAGAAATGCCCAGAGTGATGACAGACCGGAACTGACGAATGGGAGGGTGATGCCGGTCACCGGCATGAGGCCAATATTCATGCCGATGTTGACAAAGGCCTGAAAGAAGATCATGCCAGTGACGCCGACCGCGATGGCCTGCCCAAGGCGGTCCCGGGCGACCTCTGAAACATGAAGACAACGCCAGAGCAAAATCATGAAGGAGAGCATGAGCGCGCACATGCCGATGAAGCCAAACATGCCGCTCGCGTGAGCGAAAATGAAGTCCGACTCGCGGACCTTCAGCAGACCGAGTTGGCTCTGGGTGCCACCCTCGATGCCAAAGCCGCGAAGTCCGCCAGAACCGATACTGATGCGCGCTTGAATGAGGTTGAATCCGTCGCCGCGGGCATCGGCTTCGGGATTGAGAAAGACTGTCCAGCGCCGCCGCTGATAGTCTTCGAGCAAGAACTCCCAGCCAATCAGAACGATCGCCGGGGCCGCGATCAGAAGCGCGGCCCAGTACCGCTTTTGCAAATGGGCGACGGTCATGACCGAGATCCAGATAACGGCAAAGACGAGGCTGGACCCGAGGTCCGGTTGCTCGAAGACGAGACCCATTGGGATCAGGACGATGAGCAGCGAAATGACGACGTTCCCGAACTCTCGCATCTCTTCACCGCGTGAGGCCACGAATGCCGAGAGCGCGAGGACCGTGGCAACCTTGGCGAATTCGGATGGTTGAACGGTGGTGAAACCGAGGTCAAACCAGCGGCGCGAGCCCGCGATCTCGCCACCAATGCCGGGAATTAGGACCAACGCCAGGGCCAGAACCGTCGCCCCATAAATTGCCCAGGCGAGTGAGCCGAGGATGCGGTAGTCAATACTCGCGACGATCAGCATGGCGACCAGGCCAAGCGACCCGTAAAGCGCCTGACGAATGCCGAGGTTGGCAACGGTGAAGGCGCCGCCGCCATCGGCACTGTAGATCGTCAGGGAGCCGAAGCCGATCAGGACGACGGTGGTGATCAGAATGTAGAGGTCGAAATCCTTCCAGCCGCGTCCGAGTCTGTTCACAGGTAGGAACTCCAGCGTCATCACCTGAGGGAGGGGCCGCGTTAGAGGACGGGAACGCCGTTGACGGTGATGCGGAACGTGTAGCCAAGTGCCTCGGCCGCGCGCCGCGACATGAGCATGCGGGGGAGAAAGATCTCGAAATAGTGCATGACGGAGGCGATGTCCGTGTCGATTTCAAGTTGGAGCGTGACGGTCCGGCCTTCCGGATCGACCAGCAATCGTGACGAGGTGGCCGCGTAGTTTACGCGGTCGTGCTGATCGAAGTTGGTCGGGTCCGGATTGCGGACGCGGGACCGGTGTACGTCCGCTTTATCGGCGAGAATCAAGGCTGCCGAAACCGCGTGGACGGGCTCCCCCACGTGGCCCTCATCTTCGTGAGACCCGATTGCACCCATGACGATGGCGGTGTCGTTCGGATCCGCTCCAAGGCGAGTAAGGATGCTGTGGGCCAGCAAGGCTCCCGTGCGGGCATGCCCGTGCCGATTTACCACGTTGCCAATATCGTGCAAGTACCCCGAGACCGCTGCCAACTCCTGATGCCGGTCATCGAAGCCCATTCGCTTCAGAACGTTCCGCGCGATGTTGGCAACCAGGCCGACATGGCGAAACCCATGCTCGGTATACCCAAGCGTGCCCAGATTCCCGTTGGCCGCGCGCACGAGCGCCTGGACTTCTGGATCGGCCTTGACTTGCGCGAGCGTGACCGACGCGGTGGCCGGCTCCACCTTGCCATTCGGAGTAGCGGCAAATGGGTCATCCTCCGGGCCGGTCCGGGTCATGCGAGCCGTGTCTGGTGAATTGACGATCGGTGGCGTTGGTGGTGCTGGCATGTGCCCTCGGGTGCCCGCGGAGAGAAGCGTCTCTTCCGGGAGTATAGGGACCGCTCGGAGCATGCGGCGAACGAATGAGCATGGTGGGGTGCGCGAAGGCCGGCAAACGGTGCGCGCGATGCTCCGTGCTATGATTCGCGCGCTCCAGATGTTTGGCCGAGCGAAACCACTTTTCGCCCTTATCAGGTGATTTCAGAACCATGATTGGAGATCTCGACGCGGAGCGGATTCAGATAGAGGCGATTGGCCAACCTGGCGAGAGGCGGTTCAGGCTTCTCTCAATCGTCAACGGTCTAACGTATGCCGTCTGGATGGAAAAGCAACAGGTCCACGCTCTGGGCCTTGCGTTGGAACAAATGCTCGACCGGCTGCCAGATGCCGGCCCGGTGCTCCCGTCGTCTCCGGGAGTCACGGAGTTCGATCGCCAAACCAGGAAGCAGTTTCGCGTCGGCCGAATGGAGCTTGGCTACGACGACGACATTGACCGCCTGGTGATCGTCGCGCATGATCTGAACAGCGACGAGTCGTCCGACGCGGCCTTCGCCTGCCGCATTACCCGTTCGCAGGCACGCGACCTCAGCTCCGAGGCCGCGGCAGTGGTGGCAGCCGGCCGCCCCAGGTGCACGATGTGCGGCGAGCCGATGGACCCAGGCGGTCATGTTTGCCCACAGCAAAACGGGCACTTGAAGCATGAGCTCGAAGTCATCGACGATGATGGCGAGGAGTGACCGAATCGTTGAATTTCCACGAAATGCCGATTTGGTATTGACAAGTTTGCCGCGCGGCAATTACGCTTCGGGGCGAATCTGGCGAAACCGCCTTTGGCTGGAACAGTGACAATGGCTTCCGCGTTTGTCGGCATCTCGATTATCCTGGTATCGGGCCTCGTACTTACGGGGCTCCCGGTAGGGAGCCGCGTGCGCTAGGGAGGCCACAGAACCTGCAGAAGCAGGAATCAGACAGTTTCGTTTTCACGGGTAGGCCTCCCAAACGCGGGAGGCCGTTTTGGTGTTTGCGGTTTGGTTCGTTTGGATCCGGGTGACGGACTCGGATGCCTGGGAAGGGGAGCATCATGGCGATCGGTTCGGCGGTCATTGCGCAACGCTCGGAACACGACGCCACCATTGGGTCGCCGCGCAAGGAACGGCCGGTCCTGACTGGCGCCGAGATTGTCTGTCGCGCGCTTGAAAACGAGGGTGTCGATACGGTCTTCGGCTACCCTGGCGGAGCGGTCATTCCGCTCTACGACGCGCTGCCGAAGGCAGGGTTCCACCACGTTCTGGTTCGCTTCGAGCAGTGGGCGGCCCTCGCGGCCGAAGGGTACGCGAGGGTAACCGGCAAGCCCGGCGTCTGTATGGCGACGTCGGGGCCCGGCGCGACGAACCTGGTGACAGGCCTGGCTGATGCGATGCTCGACTCCACCCCGGTTGTTGCCATCACCGGCCAGGTTATCCAGCCGCTGATCGGTCGGGATGCCTTCCAGGAGGTCGATATTACGGGCATCACGCTGCCGGTGACCAAGCACAACTACATGGTCAACCGCATCGAGGATATTGCGCCCACGATCAAGGAAGCATTTCACTTCGCAACGACAGGACGACCTGGCCCGGTCCTGATCGACATTCCGAAGACGCTCTTCCTGCAGACCGCGGAGTACGAGCATCCTGAGAGCGTTTTTCGTCGTGGCTACCAACCGACCTCGACGCCGAACATGCGCCAGGTGCGGCTGGCTGCCGAGTCGATCGCCAAGGCCCGCAAGCCTCTCATCATGGCCGGACACGGCATCATGCTCAGCGGCGCCACGGAACTCTTCCGGGAATTCGTGGAAAAGACCGGCATTCCGGTAGTCAATACGTTGCTTGGATTGGGAACCTTCCCGGAGTCCCATCCGCTCGGCCTCGGACTGATGGGTATGCACGGGCATCGGCATGTCAATGACGCGCTCGATGAATGCGACCTGCTGCTCAACATCGGAGCGCGCTTCGACGATCGGGCGACGGGCCGAGTCAGCGGATTTGCCCCGAAGGCGAAGGTCGTCCATGTCGACATTGACCCGGCTGAGATCGGGAAGAACGTGCGCGCGGATGTTCCCGTGGTCGGCGATGCGTCCGAAGTTCTGCGGCTGCTCATCCCAGAGGTTGAGGCGCAGCGTCACGATGACTGGATGGCCTGGATCGACTCACGCCGGGACCGCGCGCTCAATGAGGCGCTTGCCGAGCGGCCAGAGTGGCCCGAGCCATACACGATTATCAAGGCGATTGCGGAAGCGACGAATGGCGAAGCGATCGTGACGACTGATGTCGGACAGCACCAGATGTGGGCCGCGCAGCACTTCGGGTTCAACCACCCCGATCGCTGGGTGACATCGGGCGGACTCGGCACAATGGGATTTGGGCTACCGTCGGCCATTGGGGCCAAGATCGGGCGGCCCGATCTCGAGGTCTGGTCGGTCATCGGCGATGGCGGGTTCCAAATGTCGTCAAATGAGCTGGCTACCGCCGTGCAAGAAAACCTCGACCTCAACATCGCGGTGATCAACAACGGCTACCTGGGCATGGTGCGCCAGTGGCAGGATCTGTTTCACAGCAAGAACTACTCGGAGGTGCGCATAGGCGCTCCGAACTTTGAAAAGCTTGCCGAGGCGTACGGGATCACCGGCATCACCGTGCGAACCGACGAGGAGATTCGCCCTGCCATCGAAAAGGCGCGCGCCACTCGCGGGCCGGTCCTGATCGATTTCGTCATCGAGCCAGAGGCAAACGTCTGGCCGATCGTGCCGCCGGGCGCGGCGAACTCGGAGATGATGCATCATCAACGGTATGAAGATTAGGAGACGCCGGTGAAAAAGCGCCACACGTTGAGCGTTCTCGTCGAAAATCATCCTGGCGTGTTGAACCGCGTCGTATCGTTGCTGCGGCGTCGGTCATTCAACATCGAGTCGATCACGGTTGGTCACTCGGAACAGCCTGGTGTTTCTCGGATGACGATCGTGGTCAACGCCCGCGAAGACGAAGTCGAACAAGCCGGCAAGCAACTGTACAAGCTGATGGAAGTGCTGAAGGTCACGGATGTGACGTCGCTCAACTGTGTGGCGCATGAGTTGGCACTGATCAAGGTCGCGGCCAAGTCCCAGACACGTTCGGAGATCATGCAGATCGCCCAGATCTACAACGCTCGCGTCGTCGACGCGAGCCCGACCACGCTGTTGATCGAAACCACCGGGCCTGAAGACCAGGTCGATGGCTTGCTGGACATGCTGAAATCGTTTGGCATTCGGGAACTGGTGCGAACAGGACCAGTCGCGATGTTGCGCGGATCGAGCACTGTCAGCGTAAAGGAAGCCCCGCGCCAGCAGCGCGAAATGGCCGTAGCGGCCAATGGGCGCGCGCCAAGCATGAATTGAACCGGGAGCGCCGCAACCGCGGCGCTTTCGTTTCGAGTGAGGAACGTCGGGCGAGGGGCCCGAACGGCTTTCACCAGCCAGACGCGCTGGAATGAGGAACAGGGAGAGGTAAGCATGCCCGCGAAGGTCTACTACGAGAGCGATGCCGGCCTGGATGCGCTCCAGGGCAAGACCGTGGCTGTCATTGGCTACGGGAGCCAAGGGCACGCCCACGCGCTGAACCTGCGTGATTCCGGCATCGACGTCGTGGTCGGACTCCATGAGGGGAGCA
>CAYSXO010000012.1:17050-35877 GCA_964434995.1 uncultured Sphaerobacteraceae bacterium | reverse complement strand
GCCAAAGGCGATCTGCAGGAACGCCGCCGCAACCAGGACCGGGAGGCCGATCTGGTAGAGTTGCTTGTTCCCTTGTTGCAGGATCAGGACGAACGCCGCAAACATCACCGCGATCAGAATGGCCTGAAACCGCGCCGCGAATGGAAGCGGCCGCCGCGCATACGCGACCGGCAATTCGCCGGGGTGTGTAAGACCTGGCAGGGCCGCAATGACGCGACCTTCTTCCGACGCGGTTTCGATCCGCGGGTTTTCGGTAACAACACCGGGCGTTGGCGCTGGCATCGGATTCTGCATCGGCTAGACCTCGCCTCGCACGGTTCCAAACGTCATGCCCACGAGAAGGTACTTCTGGAAGATGTAGATGGCGACAATGGGCGGAAGCATGTAGATGAGCGAGATGGCCGCGATGAACGACCAGTCCGTCATGCCGCCCTGTTTGACGCCAGTGGCGAGCAACACCGGAATCATCGTCGTGCCCTGGCCGCCAAGAATGTAGTTGAAGAGAAATTCATTCCAGACGAAGAGGATGTTGAAGATGAACGCGGCGACCAGGCCAGGCTTCACCTGCGGCAAAACGACGCGGAACATGGTGTGCAGGCGAGAACCGCCATTCACCAGGGCCGTCTCGTCATAACGGAGAGATACGCCGTCCAGGAATCCCTTCAGGATCCAGAGCGAAAAAGGGATGCTGAACATCGCGTAGAAGAGAATCATGCCGTGGAACGTCTTTGACCAGCCGACGGCGGTGTACATCAGGAAGATCGGCACGACCACGGCGGAGGCCGGCACCATGCGCGTCGAGAGGAGAAGGAACATGATGAAATTGGTGCCAGTCGGGCGATAACGCGAGAAGGAATAGGCAGCGAGGAAGGAAACGGCGATGGCGATCAGCACCGACCCAATGGAGAGGATGAAGCTCATCTTCAGATAGTCGAGAAAGTTGGGCTCGCGCACCACGCGGAGGATGTTGTCCATCGTGGGCCGGAAGATGAAGACGGGGTCCGGCGAAATAATCTCCCCGGCCGTCTTGAAGGCGGACAGGAAGATCCAGAGGACCGGCGAGAAGAAGAGCAGTGCGACGACCCAGAGGAGAAGATGATAGAGGCGTTGCCGCCACGGGCTTGAGTCGCTCATTTCAGTTGCGCTCGGGTTTCACGGTAATTGAGGACGTAGAGGTAGATCGAGGCAAAGGCAATGGCGATCAAAAGCGTGATGATTGCCAGGGCGGAGGCATCGCCCATCTGGAAGGCCTCGAAGCCAGTGCGGTAGAGCGAGAGACCGACGAACTCGGTGGTGTTGCCTGGCCCGCCATTGGTCATCAGGTAGGGGAGGTCGGTTGTCTTGAAGGCGTCAATCGTGCGCAGCAGAATGCCAAGCATGAGGATGAACTTGCCGTTCGGCAGAATGATGTACCAGATGCGCTTCAGCCAGGGAATCTGATCGATCTCGGCGGCTTCGAGCTCAGCCTTGGGCACGGAGCCGAGCGCGGCCAGCGTCATCAGGATCATGAACGGGGTCCACATCCAGACGTCGACCGCGATGGTTGCGCCAAAGGCGAGATCCTTGTTGCCGAGAAAGTCGAACCGCTGGCCAATGAGCTTGTCGGTGATGAAATTGGCGATGCCAAAGATCGGGTCGTAGATCAGCCGGTAAAAGGTGCCGACGGCCACGGGCGGGAGGACCATCGGCGTAAAGAGCAGGGTCAGGGCCAGCCGCCGGCCGGGCATGCGGCCGCTGCCCCAGAAGAGGAAGCCGAGGAGCATACCGAGGATGGTCGCGCCGCCGACGGTCAAGACCATGAAGGAGAGCGTTCGGCCAAGCAGGCCCCAGATTTCCGACGATTTCCAGATGTCGATGAAGTTCTCGAAGCCAACATAACCTGGCGGCCGCGCGGCGGTGACCTTGTAGCGGTAGAAACTGACGCCGAGGAGCCAGAGCAGGGGCACGACGTTCCAGACCAGGAAGAAGACGAGAATCGGCCCCAGCAGGATCGTTGGGAAGAACCGGCTCTCGTCCAGCGCGCGCGCCAGGGGCAACCGCCGACGTGAGTGCCGGTACGCGGCCGCGCCCGCGGGAGTTTCTGCCGGGAAAGTCGTTTGTGCCATTGCGGCTCCGGTACGGAGTCGGAAGTCGGAAGTCGTGAGTCGGAAGTCATTTGAACGTGGCATTCAACCTCGCTCTTCCGACGTCCGACTTCCGACTCACGACCCGCCTAGAGGCTGATATCGTTGCACATCTCCGACGGCTCGATGTCGGAGCGGCCAGCATCGTAGAGAATCTCCTGCTGCTTGCAGGCGGTGTAGTCGAGCGCCAGTTTGGCGTCGGGCACAACGTCCGAGATATAACCGTTCCAGGCTTCCTGCTGGATCGCCAGCATCTCGGCGTAGTTCGGGTCGTGCCAGAAGTCCTTGGAGCGGTTCTCCCGGATCATGTACTTGTACGCGCGGAAGTGCGGTTGCAGATCGTCATAACCGGGATCTTCCAGCACGGCCGTGACCGCGCTGTTGCCGCCTCGCCGCGAGAACTCGAGCTGCGTCTCCGGCAGGTACCAGAACTTCATGAAATCGACCGCGACCTGCTGGTGGGCCTCGTCATTGAATGCGTTGAGCACCCACGGCTGACCACCGAGGGTGTAGACGCGCTTCAGGCTGCCATCTTCCTGCGGGAAGCCGGGCGGTGGGGCGATAAGGACCATGTCTGGCGTGACGGGCTTCGTTTCGTCCGCGACCTCGCCCGGCTCGCCGCCGGCCAACTGGTTCATCATCTGCGGGCCGAGCGCCGACCACTGCAGGCAGGTTGCCACGGTGCCGGCGGTGAAGACGTCGACTTCCTCACCGATGCCGTAGTTCGACGCTCCGGGAGGCGCAAACGCGATGAACCGCTTGTTGTGCTCCAGACCGGCGATGTTGATTTCGGAGTTGACGATCCCCTCTACCTGGCCGGTGGCCGGGTCCCAGGCCTCGCCGCCATTGGAGAACATGAACGGGTAGGCGTAGCAGGAAACGAAGTCGTAGACCTTCGACCACTGGAACGCGGTGCCGTAGAGGTTGTCGTCCGGGCGCGTGAAGTGCTGGCAAATGCGCTCGTAGCGGTCAATGTCGACTTCGAGCCATTCGTCGTAGGTCTGCGGCAGATCCTCGCCATCGTTGGCGGCCATGTAGGCGTCGCGCTCGGCCTGGTCGCTCATCAGGTCCTGGCGCACGAACACGGCGATGGTGTCGCCTTCCTGCGGGAAGCCGTAGATGTTGTCCGAGCCATCCGGATAGATTCGGTAGCCGATGGCCGCGGCCTCTTCGAACTGGATGTCCAGGTCGGGATTGGCGTCGATGATGTCGTTCAGGCGAACGATCCAGCCCGGCTCCGCGAGGGCGCCCAGCCACTGGCTGTCAGAGATGATGATGTTGTACTGGGCCGAGCCAGACTGTAGCGAGGTCGCCGCCTTCTGGAAGAGCGACTCGAAGGGCGCTTCCTCGAAGGAAAAGTTGACGTCGTAGCCGTAGGTCTCCTTGGCGAACGGCTTGAAGAGCTCGTTGGCCATGTCCACGCCAAGACGGCTGGGCGGCCAGCCCGCGATGCCGAGGATCGTCATGTCGATCGTCTGGCCGGCGAGAGGGTTCTCCTGGGCCGCGGCATCAGCCGGCTTGTAGGCGCTGATGAGGCCGGCAATCGCCGGCGCGCTCAGCCCGAGGGCCACGCCCCGGCTTATCAGGGATCTCCTGTTGAGCTGGCCATTCATCGCGGCCCGCAGCAGCGCGGCATGCTCCTTCGACAGATCGTTAGGCGTCACTCGTTGACTCCTTTCGCGAGCGGGTCGCATTCGTCGCGAGCGCCCGAGGCGCCGCCACCCTGGGCGGCAACGTTGTCCGATCGCGATTGACGCTTTGCGGCGAATCGGCGACGTGCCCGACATGCGCGTTCAGGTGCTTGTCGCCACGTCAGACATACGCTGATTGTGAGTTTCGCACAACCAGCGCTTGCGTCATCGAATCACTTCGGACTCCCGGTACGCTAGCAAATGGCGCGAAAGCCCGTCAAGCGGCAGATTGCCCAACTATCCGCCAAAAATCGCTCGTCCGATGCGAACCGACGTAGCGCCTTCCTCAATGGCCACCTGGTAGTCG
This sequence comes from uncultured Sphaerobacteraceae bacterium, assembly GCA_964434995.1. GTDB lineage: Bacteria > Chloroflexota > Chloroflexia > Thermomicrobiales > UBA6265 > JACCXM01. The sequence continues at coordinate 31,756 of CAYSXO010000012.1, read as the reverse complement.
TTACTCATGCCCATGGAGAGGATGTCGAGGCGGGCGTCGCCGAACCGCATGCTCAGGCTGTCGCGCAGGTCTCGCAGACCGGAAAATACGGGGCGAGCGGTCTCCGGGTCCGCGACTAGCGGGGCCATCGTCATCAGGCCGCGGGGCGCGATCCAGGGGGATGCCAACAGGCGTTCCATCAGCTCAGGAGCGGCTTCAGGCGCGCAGCCAGCCTTTTGCGGCTCCCGCGCCACGTTGACCTGAAGCAGAACGGATACCGGGTCTCCCCGGCGCTCGCCTTCGCGCGCGAGAGCGTCGATCAGGGAAGGCCGGTCAACGGATTCAATGAGGTCAAAGAGGGCAACAGCGCGTCTGGCCTTGTTCGATTGCAGTTGCCCAATCAGATGGAGCGCACAGCAGTCTGGCAGCGGCTCCTGGAACTTGTCGAGCGCTTCCTGCACGCGATTCTCGCCAAAATGGCGCAGACCGAGTGAAATGGCGGCATCAACTTCGGCGCGCGAGAAGGTCTTGCTTACGGCGACGATCGTGATGTCATCTGGTGAGCGGCCCGCCTTCCGTGCCGCGCTGGCGATCTCATCCCTAACCCGTGAGATGCGCGTTCCCAGACCAGAATCCACTGCAATGCTCACCGACACCTGCACCCCGTCTTTGCGCGCCGAGCTCATCGATGGTCCTGAATGGCAATCATCGCGCCGAATCGTCCGGTGAGCGCTCCCTGCCCTCGATGCGAGAACCACGCGTCCACCGCGCATCGGGTACAAATCGTGCTCGATTCAATGCGTTCAGCGCGTACGCCCGCATGACTGAGGAGCAGGGCGTTCGCGTCGCGCAGGGAGAAATAGGTCCGGCCGCCTCGCTCGCGAATCGCCGAGCCGGCGTCAGAACCGGCCAGCCTGCTCCAACTCCCGACAACATCATGGCCAACCTCGTAGCAGCAGGGTCCGATTGCGGGACCAATGGCGACGTGGAGGTCTTCCGCTCGCGTGCCGAACGAGGCGCTCATGGCGGCGACGGTCTGCCCGGCGATGTCTGCCACGGTGCCGCGCCACCCGGCGTGGGCCACCGCAACCGCTGGACCGCGGTGGTGGTTGCCGGGATCGATGAAGATCAATGGCTGGCAATCGGCATGGAGGGTCATCAAAACTGGGCCGGACGCATTCGTCGCCAGGGCATCGCCGAAGCCGACCTGTCCAGAACCGGGAGCTGCCCCGCGGCCGGCATCGCTGGCAGTGGCGACCTGCACGTCAGCGCCGTGGACCTGACCGAGGGTGACGAGTCTATCCGGATCAAGACCAGTGGCGCCGCACCAGAACTGGCGCATGGCCCAGGCATCCGCCTTGTCCCGAGGCGCGCTGTAGGCGACGTTGCCGTCGGCGGCGCCCAGGCCAGGCACCCGGCGCGTCACGATATGGACCACGCCAGGCACGGAATCGAGCAGCTCGCTCCTCCAGGCATCTGCGTTCGACAGGCCGGCGGTCATTGCGGCGTTCCGCTCGTCAGCTCGCGCGCCGCGTCAAGAATCATCTGATCGATCACCAGCTCGACAGGAGCACGGTCGTCCGTAAAGACCAGGCCACCCGGTTCAATCGCGCGCATGTTGCCGGAGTTCAGGCTCCAGGCCGCCACGGCGCGGACGGGAGAATCGGGCGCAAGATCCTCAACGTTCGCCAGAAGAGCCTCGGCGGTGAGCGGCGCGTGGCTGGCGATCAACATGGTGTTGGTGTAGCGGTCAACGTCGATCGCCATGACATACGGAAACACGTCGCGCAGTGTAGCGCCCAGGGCATCGACGAGACGAAAGTCGGTTGCCGTCCGCCCCGCGTTCACCACCGCGACGCCGTTGGGCTCAAGATGGCTGGAGACTTCCTCGAAGAACTCACGGGAGGTGAGTTGGAAGGGAATGTAGGGCTGGCGGTACGCATCGATCCCGATCAGATCGTAGGTTTCGGCGTTCGTCTTCAGCGCGTAACGCCCGTCCGCAACCTCAACGCGCACGTTCGGCAGGTCATCGAGCGCGAAGTACTGATCCGCCACCTCGGCGATTTCCGGGTCGATCTCGACGCCGTCGATGGGAATCGGGCCGAATGCGGCGGTGAGTTGCCGGGCCACGGTGCCACCTGCCAGGCCGATCAGCAGGGCGTTGCGCGGCGCTGGTTCGGGCGCGTCGCTGACAAGCAATGGGGCGGCCATGAAGTAGTCCCAGGGGCCGCCGGTGAGCAGCTCGTCCGGATCGTAGACAGAATGGACGGCATGGCCTTCATTCAAGATGAGCGATCGGCGGCCGTCCTCCTCCACCACTTGAATGTAGTTGTATGAGGACTCCTGCTCGTGCAGCAGCGTGCCGCGATCGGGAGGACGGATCCCGGTGGGCGCCGCAAGTGTCAGCGCGGGAGTCGCCAGGGCGGCCAGGATGGCCGCGAGCGCGAGGGGACGGGCGCGCACCGCGAGAAGCCCGGCAATGGCCGGTAGGAGCAGGATGAGGCTGAGGACGAGGAACGTGGCCGTGGTTCCAATAAGGGGGATCAGAACGAGGACGGGCAGGAAGCTCCCCGCGATCGAGCCAAGTGTCGAAAGTGCATAGAGCGATCCAGCGGTTGCGCCCGCCGATGCGACGTCGGAAATCTGCAGCCGAATGGCGAATGGTGAGATGAAGCCAAGCAGCGTGATTGGCGGGGCCAGGAGCAGGAGCGTGCCCGCGAGAGTCCCATAGAACGCTCCCGCATCCACTTCACGGAAGGCTTCGAGCGATCCCTGAAGCAGCGGTCTGGAGACGATCGGAATGATGGCAATGATGATTGCCGCAATCGCCGAAACACCATACAGGATTTCGGGGCGAGGATAACGGTCGGCAATGCGGCCGCCGAGGAAGTACCCGAGCGAGAGGAATGTCAGCGTCAGGCCGATGAGCGATGCCCAGATAAAGGTGGAGCTGCCAAAGTATGGCGCGACGAGACGGCTCGCGGTCAGCTCGACGCCAATCGAGGAGAAGCCGCCGACAAGGACGAGCCACCGCAGGAGTGGCGCACGACGGTGCTGTACCGAGGTCGCGGTAGCATGGGAATGCGATTCTTTGTTGCCGGTGGACGCACCCGCCTGACCGATCACTTGAGAATGCGATTCGAACATTGAAGCGGCAGGCCCACCTACGGTGATTTGCGTTCTATCCGGAGCGGGCGCTAAAGCCCTGATAAACTGAGTATAGTTCCCGTGCGAGGATGCGCATTATCGTCGCGCGAAACCACCAGGAGACGCGAAGCGTTCACGAGAACAGCGCCGCGCAATTAGGACCGCGTGGTAGCTTGACATCCCCGCCATGGCGTGTAGGCTAGGAAGTGGCCGCATGCCGTGGGGTGGCTGAGGCGCGGCGCGGACCCATGGCTGCGCGCCCGCCATTGCGCCAGCGGCGGGGGGACGAACTGAGAGGGGAGGACTCGATCTGATGAAGAGCAAGCTGATGACTGGACTCGCGATTGCCGCGATTGCATCGACGGCGTTCGTGGGCGCTGCTTCGGCACAGTATCTCGACACCGCGAGCGGTGGCAACGGTGGCGTCTCGACCGCTGACAGCAGCGGGGGCGCGGTGACGATTGGGTCGACCAACACGGGCGGCTCAAGCGGCATCCAGACGGCAATTGATAGCGCGCTGATTTCTGGTGACGACATCGCCCAGGCGGTCATCGACGCCATTTACGGCGGATAGTGTCCGCGTAACCCCGCAATCGGGCATGAATACGAGGCCGGTCCGAAAGGACCGGCCTCGGTGTATCCGGGCGCTTGCGGCACTCAACGCGCGGACCGCCGCGCACGAGACTTGTCGCCAGAGCAGGATGGCGGGTCTGGCCGCCTTATCCCTCTTCAGAGCCGCTTGTGCGTGAGGAGTCCTGGCGCCGGCTCGACGCGAGCATCGAAGGTTCGTCGCGCCCGGAGCATTGCGCTCATGACCCACGACACCAAGGCGCTGACGGCGCGTGCCGCGAATACGCTCACTCGTGGTCGGCCCGCACCCGGATTCAAACCGACCTGGATGTTGAGATGCCGCGCTGGCCGAGCATTGACAGTCACGTCGCACGGCCTGGTTTTGCCGTTCGTGAAGGGAAGGCCGGCAGTCATCACCTGGGCCTTTATCATTTGCGGATAAGCTTTCTTATCCGCAAAATGCCAGTTTCCTCCAACCCGACGAATGAGCCGTGGCCGCGCGCTACGGGTTAAGCTGCCCGTGCTTCGGTGAGTTGAGTTGCGGATTTCGCGGGATAAGGGGCATGGATCTGCTCGATCGTCTGTTGGAGCACGACCGCTGGGCCACGGGACAGCTCCTCGAGGTCAGTCGAAACCTAACCGACGAGCAACTCGTCCAGACCTTCGATATCGGGCATGGGACGTTGCTCGCAACATTCGGGCATATGGTTTTCAACGTCGAGGTGTGGACGGAAGCAATAATCGGCGAGCCGGTTCAGGCGAAGCGGTCGGACGATTCGCTGGCAGAGTTGATCGAGCGCCACACGTACGCGCTTGCCACGTTTGCGGCTGTCGCGCGCCAGATGCGCGACGAACAACGCCTGGACGACACCTTTGTTGATGATTTCGGCGCTCCCATGACGTACGGCGGCGCGATGCTGCACGTCATCCTCCATGAGGCGGAGCATCGCGCCGAGGCGCTCCATATCCTGCAACGCCTTGGCGTGTCAGATCTTCCCGAGATCGATCACGGGCTATGGGACTTCGTGAGGCGGGGTCTTTACCAGCCGGGTGCTTAGAGCTTTCCAACTTTCAGGATCCTTGCGTCACCGTCATCGCCCGATCCTGGTTATTGCTACCAATCGCTTCCGAGCGTATCCTCGCGGCCATTGGCATTCTCGGGATTGAGGCTGGAGAGCGCATAGGTGTTTTCGCTCATCAAGGAGCTTACGGAGCTGCCAGGCCCAACCGGGCATGAGGACGCGGTCCAGGATTGGCTGGTCGACCGCTGGTCGATGTTTGCCTGTGATGTGCGGCGGACCCGGGTCAACAACGTGCTCGCCCGAGTTGGCGGCTCTGGCCCGAAGTTGGCCCTTGTGGCGCACGCGGACGAAATCTGCCTGATGGTAAAGAGCATCACCGACGATGGCCATATCCACCTCTGGCCATACTACGCCGACCAGATCGGCCGTCCCCCACGTTGGTTCACGCCGGTTAACCAGCCGGCGCTGGTTGTTACGTCAACTGGGAACATTGAAGGAGTCTTCGCCACCGCCAGCGGCCATGTTGTCGGTGGCCGCAACAGCCAGAAAGACCAGGTGGAATGGAATGACTGGTTTGTCGATATCGGCGCCCGGTCCAGGTCTGACGTCGAAGCGCAAGGTATTGCGCCCGGAGCGCGGATCATCTGGAACCCGCCAACGCGGCGCATCGGCAAGAACATCACCGGCAAGGCCATGGACGATCGCGCCGCGTTGGCCATCGCCACGATTGCTGGCGAGCGGCTTTCGCGGGTTACCGATTTGCCATTTGAGGTGTGGCTGGCCTCGACCGTGCAGGAGGAAAATGGGCTCCTGGGCGCGGCGAGTCTGGCTGACGAAGTAACGTTCGATCGGGCGATCGCGCTCGACGTCGGGTTGACTGGCGATATCCCGGGCCCGGACAAACGGGATTTCCCGGCGCGGCTGGGCGATGGTCCAATCATCGTGCTGCAGGATGCGAGCTGTCACTATTCGCGCCGTCTGAGTGAGGAACTCCTCGCATCCGCACGAGATCATGATATCCCCATCCAACGAGCGATCTTCCAGAACTATGGGAGCGATGGCGCCGCGCTGATGCGCCGTGGCGTGGAGACGGCGCTCCTGACCTATCCCACGCGCTATACGCACTCCCCGGTCGAGACCGTGGACGAAACGGATCTGCAGGCGGCCGTGGACCTTCTGGTGGCGTTCGCCAGCAAGGCGCGGCCAGAGCGGGAAGCAAGTCTATGAGCCGCCCAGTTGAACAGGGCGTTTCGGAGGCCGAAATCGACGATGCCCTCCGGCGCGCCCGCCGCATCGACCCCACCACCTCACGGGAAGCCGTTGCGCGCTATCTCCAGGAGATAGCCGAAATGACGCGGCAGCTCGAAGGTATCGATCCCGGCGAAACTCCGGGAAGCGCATACTTCTCGCCCGGCTGGCCGACCGGAAAAGCACAATGAGCAGCACCACTGGCAGCATCCTCGATCGAGGCATCCGCGAAATCGGCATAGGCTACCGCCGCGGCGACTGGTCCCCGCTGGACGTGGTTGAGGCATCGTTGGCGCGCATTGATGCCACGGAACCGCGTGTCCATGCCTGGGTGATGGTCGACGCTGATGGAGCGCGAGCCGCCGCGGAGTGCGCTGGCCGCGAAATGAAAACGGGCCAGGACCGCGGAATCCTCCACGGCATCCCACTTGGCATCAAGGACATCTTCGATGTCGCCGGCATGCCGACCCGATGCGGCTCGTTGGCCCGAGAGCATGCCTTGCCGGCATCTCAAGACGCCGCCTCGATCGCAACGCTCCGGGCGCGTGGCGCGGTGCTGATGGGCAAGACGGTCACGCAGGAGTTCGCGGCGGGCGTCGTCAGCCAGCCAGCGCGAAACCCCTGGGACCCTTCCCGAATTCCCGGTGGCAGTTCTGGCGGGTCGGCGGTGGCAGTTGCGCTTGGCGCCGTGCCCGGCGCAATGGGCTCGGATACCGGCGGCAGTATCCGGATTCCGGCCGCGGCGTGCGGCGTCGTCGGGTTCAAGCCGGCGTTCGGCCAGATCGATCTCCAAGGCGTCTTTCCGCTCTCCTGGTCGCTCGATACGGCGGGACCGCTCGCCCGGACTGTCGATGATGCCTGGCTCATCTGGGGGACGATTCAGGGCGCGGCGTCGGGCAACCGGGCGCAAGAGCCACTCGCCGCGGAAGACCTGAGCGGGGTTCGCATCGGCGTGCCTCACGGGTTTTTCTTCAACAATCTCCAGCCGGACGTGCTGGCGGTCACCGAATCGGCGATCGAGACGTTGCGGCAATTGGGCGCGGCAGTCATCGACGCTCCATGGGAAGTCGCGGCATTGGCGCGGGCCGCCGCATTCATCATCAACCGGGTCGAGACATCGGCGGTCCATGAACGATTCGCCAGAGCTCATCCCGAAGAGTTCGCGCTCCTCGGTCCCGATCTCCGGCTGCGTATTGCAGCCGGAAGCGCCGTTCCGGCCAATCTCTATCTTGATGCGGTTCGCATCCGAGGCGCCGTTCGGGACTCCATGGCGGCGCTTTTTGCCGAGCATCGGCTGGACGCCCTGGTTGCGCCTGGACTGCCAACGACGGCAGTTCCAGCAGACGATCTCACCATCACCGGCACTGGACTCGACGAATCGCTTGGGGCCGGCTGGACGCGGTTGACGATGCCGTTCAACGCCACGGGGCAGCCAGTTCTGTCGGTTCCGATTGGCTTCGATTCTGGAGCTCTTCCAGTCGGCGTGCAACTGGCTGGTGCGCCAGGACGCGAAGCGGGGTTGTTTCAGATCGGCGCGGTGCTCGAGCGTGCGTTGGCATTGCCGGCCATGCCCCCTACTCTCGACTGAGGTTGAACAGGAGAAACCCGGATGTCAACAAACGAAGGCGTGGCCGCGCGCGGTCTGCAAGCTCGCGCGAACCTGGTCGCTGCCTTGAAGGACTGTTGCGAGCTTGCCGAGGCGGTGGAGAAACTGGAAGGCTCGGAGTTGCTGGAGGTGCTGATCTATCTGGATAGCCTTCGCTTCGTCATGGCTGAATCGGGCCAGCTCTTACAAGGGGTCGTGCGCGGGTTCGAGGACGATCTGGAGGGATGATCTTCATGGGATATGTCGTGCAGAGATCCTTGGTGATCGATTGAGCGCCCAGGGATAGCGATCTGCCGCCAAACGAGGTATGCTATTTATGGTTGTTGATGCAGAACTCGACTTAGCCACGCCTTGTGGACGGGGTAGAAATTCATGGTCCTGGAGACCGGCGTCACAATCGACGATAGCGCCCTCGCAACTCAGCGCACCAACGCAAGGCTGGCGGAGATTGACCGCGCGGCCGTCGTGCGCTCCATCGGCAACACCCCACTTGTTCGCCTTCACGCCTTTGAGCGACACCTTGGGCTCCCGGCGACTGTCGAGATTCACCTCAAGACGGAATGGGTCAACCCTGGTGGGTCGATCAAAGACCGCACCGCCCTTTCGATCATGCGAACCGCGATCGCCAGCGACCTTCTTGGCAGCGACAAGACCCTCATTGACGCCACCTCCGGAAATACCGGCATCGCGTATGCGATGCTCGGCGCGGCACTGGATGTGCCGGTGACGCTCGTCGTACCCGCCAGCGCCTCCGACGAGCGGAAGCGGACGCTCTCCGCTTACGGCGCCAAGGTGGTCTTTAGCGACCCGTACGAGGGGTCGGATGGCGCGATCAGGCTCGTGCGGCACATGGTCGCGGAGGCCGGCGACGCGTACTACTACGCGGACCAGTACAACAATGCCGCGAACATCGCGGCCCACGTGACCACCACTGGACCCGAAATCTGGCGGCAAACGGGCGGCACGCTGACCCACTTCGTCGCCGCCCTGGGCACCACGGGAACATTGATGGGCACCGGGGCATATCTTCGCGGACGCGGGAAGGTCGAGCTTATTGGCGTGCAGCCCTCTGAGGCATTTCACGGCATCGAGGGCCTGAAGCATCTGCCGACCGCGATCGTCCCGGGGATTTTTGATCCCGCGCTCCCGGACGCCATTGAAGGCGTCGAAACCGAGGAAGCGTTCGCGGCAGCCCGCACGTTGGCGCGGCGCGAAGGCCTCTTCGCCGGCAGCTCGACCGGGGCAAACCTGGCAGCCGCCGGCCGCCTGGCGAGAAGCCTGGCAGCAGAAGGCAAATTCGCGCGGATCGTGGCGATCGGCTGTGACGGCGGTTCGCGCTATCTTTCCACGGGCCTTTGGGAGCAGGAGTGACCTTGAGGCGTCCAGGAGGAGAACCACTTCAGTGTCAACCGAACACGTCATTACTGTCCTGATTCCAACCCCACTGCGCCGGTTCACCGGCGGTGAGTCGCGCGTGTCGCTTGCCGGCGCCAGCGTCGCCGAGGCGCTCGACGCGCTGGAAGCCGGATATCCGGGCATCGGCGAGAGAATCCGGGACGATTCCGGCCAGATTCGCCGCTTCGTCAACGTCTTCGTCAACGGCAAGAACGTGCGTGATGTGGACGGCGTTGACACGGCACTAGCTCCTGGGGACGAACTAGGCATCATTCCCGCGATGGCTGGAGGCGCCGGCCGTTGACTCCAGCGGACGAAGTTCAGGCGCTGCCATCGTTCGTCCTCTCGCGCGAGATGCAGAGCGAGATCATCGAGCACGCGCGGCGCGAGTCACCGCGCGAATGCTGCGGCATCATCGCCGGCCGCGGCGGCGTGCCCGAACGGCTTTACTCCCTGCGCAATATCGCCGAGGGGAATGTTCTCTACGAGATCGACCCCAAACAACTCATGGATCTCGAGTTCAATGAGTTCGAAAAGGATGGGTCCGAAATCGTGGCCATCTATCACTCGCACCCGGCGTCCCGGGCATATCCGTCCAAAACAGACGTGGAGCTTGCCTTCTGGCCGCAAGCGGTCTACTTGATCTGCTCGCTTGAAGACCCGGAGAGCCCATACGTCCGCGGTTTCATGCTTCGTGACGGCGAAATTCGGGAAGTGACCCTGGTGTCGTAGCCGCTCGTGTCAGGCGCGCGCGGACGCCGTACAATCGTCTGGATGAACCCGGTCACGCCACCCGATTTCAGCAAACGACTCCGCGCATTGGCGGCCGCTCCCGGCGTCTATCTCATGCGCGACAGCCAGGGCAATGTCATCTACGTCGGCAAGGCCCTGCGCCTGCGGGACCGCGTGCGCTCCTACTTTCAGGCCACCCGGCATGGTGATGGCAAAACCCGCGAGCTCGTACGAAGCATCGCCGACTTTGAAATCATCCGCACGGACACAGCAACCGAGGCGCTGATCCTCGAGAACGAGCTCATCAAGCGCTATCAGCCGCGCTACAACGTCTTGCTGAAGGACAGCAAGACGTACCCCTACCTGAAGATCACCAATGAAGAATGGCCGCGGATCATTTCTACCCGGCGAATCGTCGATGATGGCGGGCGCTACTTCGGGCCATACACCTCGGCGGGCTCGGCGTACCGCACGCTCAATCTCCTCAATCGGCTCTTCCCATACCGCAAATGTGACAAGCGAATCACCGGCAATGAGGAAGTCTGCCTCTACTACCACCTGCACCAGTGCACCGCGCCCTGCATCGCCGCCGTCGACCGCGAAACATACATGCGCTCAATCGACGCGGCCGCGCATTTCCTGAACGGACAAGCGGATGATATTCTCGAATCGCTGAACGAAGAGATGGCGCAGGCATCCGACGCCTGGAATTTCGAGCGGGCCGCTGAAATCCGCGACCGCATCAATGCCATCAATCACGTTCTGGAGCGGCAGAAGATCGTCAGCCCCAGCCAGGACAACGCCGACGTCGTGGCCGTCGCGAAGGGTGAGGGCGGCGATGCCGGCGTCCAGGTTGGTTTTCTCCGCGGCGGCCGGCTGCTCGGCTCCGAGTTCTTCCCGATGCAGGCTCGAATCGAGGATCAACCGGGGGAGATTCTGGCGAGCTTCCTCAGCCAATTCTACGCCGACGCGGCGGTCGTGCCGCCGTCAATCCTGCTTGGGCATGATCTACCCGAGGGAGAATCCGGGCTGCTGGCGGACTGGCTGACGAGCCGGCGCGGCGGAACGGTGCGCATTACCGTCCCGAGGCGCGGCCAGAAGCGAGGCCTGGTCGAGATGGTCGCCAAGAGTGCTGGCGAGAATCTCGAGCAGAGCCGCTTGCGCTATCTCTCGGACGAGCAGCGCATGACCGGCGCAATGACCGAGCTCGCGGAAGCGCTCGATCTGCCCCGGATGCCTCGGCGCATTGAGTGTTTCGACATATCGACCTTGCATGGAACGCATCCGGTTGCAAGCATGACGGTCTTTGAGGATGGCCGCCCGGCGAAGAAAGAGTACCGCCGGTTTACGATCAAGACGGTCACCGGCAGCAACGACTTCGCGATGATGCGCGAGGTCCTTGGCCGGCGGTTCCGGCACGCCGCCAGTGATGAGTCGGACGGTAAGTGGACATCGATTCCCGATCTGGTCATCGTCGATGGTGGAAAAGGGCAGTTGCGCGCGGCACTAGCCGGGTTGGACGATGCCGGTTGGACCGAACAGCCGATCGTCGCGCTGGCCAAAGAGAACGAAGAGCTTTACCTGCCGGGGAATCCCGACCCAGTCATTCTGCCCAGGGACTCTCAGGCGCTCTTTCTGGTGCAGCGCGTGCGTGACGAGGCGCACCGGTTCGCTGTTTCATTTCATCGCCAGCGGCGGAGCAAGGCAACGTTCCAGTCGCGTCTCGATGAGATTCCAGGCATCGGGCCGAAACGGAAACAAGCCCTGTTGCGGAAGTTTGGCTCGCTGAAGGCGATTCAGGAAGCCACGCTGGACGAGCTTGCGACCGCGCCGGGGATAAGCCGCGCCGTTGCCGAGCAGATCAAGGCCGCCTTGTGATCCCTTTTCGGAGCAATCCCCAAGCGACATGCAGGCTCTTGCGCGCCTCGAACCCTGACGCCATTGCCGACGCCGCTGGAATCGTGCGCGCTGGGGGCGTGATCGCCATGCCGACGGACACGGTCTACGGCTTCGCGGCGGCGCTCGATCGGCCAGAAGCGCTCGCGCGCCTCTTCACGATGAAACAGCGCTCGGAGTCGAAGGCAATTCCTGTCTTGCTTAGCTCGGCTGCCATGGTCGAGGTGGTCGCTTCAGCACTCGCCCCGGGAGCGATCAGCCTCATGCATCGATTCTGGCCGGGCGCGTTGACCATCGTCACCGATGCCCGCGAGGGTCTCCCGGCAGAAGTCACTTCCCGCGATGCACGAGGCGCGCTCACCGTCGCCTTGCGCGTTCCGGATAGCCCCGACGCGCTCGCCATTATTGCCGCGGCGGGCGGCGCGCTCGCGGTCACATCGGCAAACATCTCCGGTGATGCCCCAGCCCTGATTGCATCCGACATTCCGGCCAGCGGATCAGCCGCCCCGGACCTGATCGTCGATGGTGGCCGAGTTCCGGGCGGCGTCCCGTCCACCATCGTGTGTCTGTCACCTGAGGGCATGGCCGTTCTGCGCGAGGGGGCGATTCCCGCCGCGCGAATCGCGTCTGTTCTGGAGAGCCGCATCGGCTCCTTTCAGCCAGAATCCCCGGGCGCGGTATGATCCTTGGCATGAACGTGTGGACTGTCCCTTGTAGACAGATCGGATTCTGGCCATGAAGCCCCGGTTCAGTTTCGGACGCCGAGGCGAATCCTCATTTGACAGTGAAGACCTGGCCGGCGACGGGCCCGGAGCGGGCGTCGGCGCCAGAGAGGCCAATGCCACTTCGGAGCTGGAATTCGAGGGATCCAGTCTTCAAAGCACACCGCCAATTCGGCCTGATCTTGGCCCGCCAGCGCCGGGCCCACAATCCGGCAACCAGCCTGGCTCCGGACTAGGGTTGGTCATTAGCGTTGCTGTCTCCGCCGTGGTCTTCGTTCTGGCGATCTATGCCACGGGCAGCCCAACCGCGAACCCTCTCCCCTTGGCTCAGACAACCAATGCCCTGTTCTGGTTGGTTGGCGCGATTGCGGCGGCCGGGGCGGGCGCGGGAGCGATTTACGCGGATCGCACGGCCTCGCGCGCCAGGCAAGAGGCGGATGGCGGCGATGTTCACGCGAGCACTGCCTGGATCGTCCCCGTGGTCGCCACGTTAGCCTCCCTGATGCTCGTCGCGACCTTTCACAACACGTCGATGATCGTTGCCGGGCCGCTGATAGCGTTTCTGGGTAACGCGGGCGCGCTGCTCTCGCGGGATTTGCTCGACGACGCCGACCCTTCGGCACAGCGAACCGCAACAACCATTCACGCGCTCATCATTCATGCCGTGGCATTCCTGGCATTGAGCGCGGTCTACCTGAACAAGCTGCCAATTCCGATTGCGGCGTTGCTGGCTGGGGCGATCGCAACCCTCCTGGTCGTCGAGTCACTGGAACGGAAGCCGGTCCTTGCCAGTCGCCGGATTCTGTTGTCGGTTCTGGCCGGCGCATCCGTCGCGGCGGCAACAGCGCCGCTTGGATGGTGGCTGACTCACGGGTGGACCGGTGGCGCTGTCCTCTTCGTGGTCTTCTACTGCGCGGTCGGGGTCATCCAGACGATCATCGAGCAAGGAGAGTTGCGCCCGCGCGATGCTCTCGAATATGGTCTCGTTCCACTTGCAGCGTTCATCGTGCTCGCGGTGACAGCATGAACGATCGACCACCACAAGCAGGTATCGACCCTGCCGCATCCGTGAGCGATCTGTTGGCGACGCTGGACAAGGCCACCGAAACTCTGGAGTTACTGGACGAGCTTGGCGTCTCGACGCGTGAAGAACTCGTGACCCTCATGGACGATCTGGAGCGGCAAATTGACGACATGGACGCGGAGTAATCGCTCGTGAGGTCCGAGACACGCCGTGGATCTCTTTGAAGCGAACCGCCGCGCGACCCTCGATCAGGTCGCTCCTCTCTCGGCGCGGATGCGGCCCCGCGATCTCGATGAGATCATTGGACACGGTGAAACGGTCGGGCCCGGCTCGCTGCTCCGACAGGCGATTGACCGCGATCAGCTCTTTTCCCTCGTCCTCTGGGGGCCGCCAGGCTCTGGCAAGACAACGCTTGCTCGGCTCATCGCGGCACGATCGCGTGCCGAGTTTGTGGCAATCAGCGCGGTCTCTTCGGGAGTGGCCGATCTGCGAGCGATTGTTCGCGAGGCGTCAGATCGGCTCGGGATGCACGGCCAGCGCACGGTCCTGTTCATCGATGAAATCCACCGCTTCAACAAGGCACAGCAGGACGCCATCTTGCCACACGTCGAAGACGGAACCGTCATCCTGATCGGCGCCACAACGGAGAATCCCTCGTTCGAAGTCAACGCGCCGCTGCTGTCGCGGTCGCGCGTTGTCGTCATCGAAAGCCTGTCCGACGACGACATTTCGCGCATCATCGAACGGGCGCTTTCTGACGAGGTCAGAGGGCTTGGCCCCCGGCGTCTGAAGCTGGAGGACGAGGCGGAGGCGCTTCTCGTCAATCTGGCAAACGGCGATGCCAGGTTCGCGCTCAATACGCTCGAGTTCGCGGCAGCCGGGCTCGACTCCGGCGGGACGATTGACACCGAGCGAGTCCTGCAGGCCGCGCAGCGGCGCGCTTCAGGCTACGACAAAGGCGGTGAGGCACACTTTGACGCGATATCCGCGCTCCACAAAACGCTCCGTGGATCCGATCCCGATGCCGCCCTCTATTGGCTGGCGAGAATGCTGGAGCGAGGAGACGATCCGCTCTATGTCGCCCGCCGCCTTGTGCGGTTCGCGTCGGAGGACGTTGGACTTGCCGATCCTCAGGCGCTGACCCTCGCGGTCGCGGCCCAGCAGGCCGTGCATTTCCTCGGGATGCCGGAAGGCGCCCTTGCCCTGGCCGAGCTGGCCATCTATCTGGCCCTGGCGCCCAAGAGCAACGCGGTCTACCGGGGATATGGCGAGGCACGAGCAGACGTTGAGGCAACGCGCAACGATCCGGTGCCGATTCATCTGCGCAACGCGCCAACGCGACTGATGAAAGAACTCGGCTACGGG
>CAYSXO010000012.1:5301-17040 GCA_964434995.1 uncultured Sphaerobacteraceae bacterium | reverse complement strand
GCACACGATTTTGAAGGTGGCATTGTCGCGCAGCAGAATCTACCGGACAACCTGAAGGGACGGCGCTACTACCACCCGACCGACCGCGGATTTGAGCAGAGGCTGCGCGACCGCCTGGATCAGATCAGGACGATGTATAGCCAAGCCGCTGAAGCGAGCGGCAAGACACACGAACAGGGGAATCGCACGTGAGCCGGCCAAGTGGACGAGCACCCGATGAGCTGCGGATTCTGCAGATCATTCCGAACACCATGCCATTCGCCGAGGGATCGGCATCGATACGCCTCGGCGACACCCATGTCATCTGCACCGCATCGAGTGAGGATCGGGTGCCCGGGTGGCTGCGTGGTCAGGGCCGTGGCTGGGTGACAGCCGAGTATGGCATGCTGCCACGGGCCACAAAGGAGCGCACCGCCCGAGAAGCGGCGACCGGAAAGCAGGGAGGGCGGACGGTTGAAATCCAGCGGCTCATCGGCCGCTCACTGCGGGCCAGTCTGGATCTCAAAGCTCTTGGCGAGCGCCAGGTTATCGTCGATTGCGACGTCGTTCGCGCCGATGGCGGCACCCGCTGCGCGGCCATAACCGGTGGGTACGTCGCCCTGGCCATTGCGCTGCACAATCTTCGCAAGCAGGGCAAGATCAACCGCGATCCGTTGCAAACGGCGATTGCCGCGGTGAGTGTGGGGATTGTTCGCGGCGTGGCAGTGCTCGATCTGGACTACGCTGAGGATAGCGGAGCCGCCGTCGACTGCAATGTCATCGGCACGGCGGATGAAGAGCTGGTTGAAATTCAGGCGACCGCCGAAGGGAAACCGTTTACGCGGCGTGGGTTGGGAGACCTACTCGATCTCGCCAGCCTCGGCCTCGATGAGCTCTTCGCGGCTCAGCGAGACGCGGTCCGGATCGGGACCGCGGCCTCGTGATTCAGCGGTAAGTACTGTTGGCGCGAGATCGAGCAATGCGGTACGCAGGTGCTCCATCGACGCGCGCGTGCCAATCCCAAACCGGATGTAGCCCTCGAGGCCAGGTTGACAGGGAACGTGCACGAATATGCCGCGCTCGCGCAAGCCCGAGACAATGTCATCCCGCGATCCAATGGCAACCCGCGCGGTGACGAATGGACCCCACGATGGGAGCGGCTCAAACAACGAGAACTTGCGCAAGAGCCGATACAGGCCAGAGCGCTCCTCGCGAACTAGCCGCATCGTCGCATCGATCGAGCGCCGATGTTCGAGCATTGCCAGCGCCGAAGCCATTGCCTCGGCGCTTGGCATTGGCAATCGATCCTCCAGACGCTTCAGCAAGCCGCCCGACGCGACGATCCAGCTGCATGCGGTCTCGTCCTGCCCAGACCAGGAGGCGAACGACCGGCAGATCAGGACATTGTCAAACTCGATCGCAAAGGACAGCAGCGTTTGTCCCGCGAACTCGGCGTAGCGCTCGTCGACCACAAGCATCTGGCACGCGCGCGCGATTCGCACGGCGTCAACGGGCCTTAAGAGCATCCCGAGGGGATCCGATGGAGAATCGAGCAGTGCCAGGGCGCTGCTCGGGAGATCGGCTGTCACCTCCGCGTCAAGAAATCCATGCCGTCCACTGCCACGAACGATGTGAAGGTGCTCCCGATCTGGCCACGCCCTGGCCACACGAGACGCCATGGCTGAAGGCGGAAATGTGACTAATGGCCCGGCGACATCGTCCGCGATTGCCCGCAAGACGGGCTCGCGGCCGCTGACGAGCGCAACTGAATCAATTGGCGCACGAAAGGTGGCTCCCAGCCGCTCACGGAGTTGGCGGGCAAGCTCACGCACGGGCAGCTCACAGGGCAGTGCCGTGGCATCGATCGCGGCTGGACAAGGCCCATACGGATGATGAATCTGGTCGAGCCTCACGGATTGCCGTGCGAGCGACGAGGCCTGGGAACGGTTGATCACGACCCGATTCCCTGGGTGACTCGCGCGTACCTGTCGCGTGCGCGAGTCACCTCAAATGACTCGATATGGACGCCGCCAACAACCGGGAATGCGACGTTGCGCACGGGAATGCCGCCTGGCGTCCAACCGCGTAGCGAGCCGAGGTGAGCATGGCCATGGATCACCAGATCGGGTGATCGCCGGTCAAGGACGATCCCCAACTCGCAATTGCCGAGCATCCAGTACTTGGCGAGCGGCTCCCGACCCAACGTGCTGGTGGTCGGCGCAAAATGCGTCAAGCCGATATGCACGTCAGCGTCCAGATCGGCTATTGCCTCGTCAAGCGCCAGGGATTCCCTGCGAGCGCGAACGGCGAGCCGCTTCAGCGTTCGCGTGTGGATTGCATCGGGACCCTCCATGGGCCAGAAGCCGCCGCCACATCCTGCAGTGCCAGCGATGCCCACGGTCGTGCCATTGGCGAAACGCACGTGTGTTGCGCTGCCGTCCAGCAATTCGACGCCCCAGCTTTCGAGGACTCGCCGGAACGCAACGCGCCGCAGCGTGCGCAGGTCGTGGTTCCCAAGAACCGAGACGACCGGAAGTCCCGCTGTGGCCAGGAGCTCGCCGGCGGCCTCTGCCTCGATGATCCGCCCATTCTCTGTCAGGTCGCCAGCGACGATCAGGATGTCGGCCCTTTGCTGGAGATTTCGTAGTGCATCGCGCAACTGGTGTTCTTCGGACCCACGGACGTGAAGATCGCCTACGGCGGCGATTCTCACCAACGTCGATGGGCAAGCTTCATAGACACGTGACGGCAGCTCCCTATGCTCCTCCATAGCCGGAAAGCGTACCTGATTCCCTGGTGATGCCTGTTTCCCACCGTATACTGTGGCGGGCTTCACCGTACGCCAAACGTTGAGGCAGGCCACGGCCCAGATGGGGCTGACGCGACGATCGGGAGACGGATGAGCCGGCCGGAATTTGCCGCAACTGCACGTGGACCCCGAATCGTCCGGCTCATGGTCCTGCTGTCCATCGTTTCAATCGCGTTTTATGTCAACACGGGCCTCGCCAGGGGCGTCGCCAGGCACCAGCCGTTTCCGCCGCCAGAAGTCACGGCCGACGCGGTATATGTCATTGATGCCACAAGCCAGACCGAGCTTTTCGCCATGAATGCGGATGAGCCACTGGCAACGGGAAGCCTGACGAAGGTCGTTGCCGCACTCGTGGTTCTGGAACAGGCCGACCTCGACGACACGGTAACAATCGAGCAGAGCGACCTTGTGTCGCTCGAGGAATCGCAGGTCGGCCTCCAGGCAGGGGACATCCTGACGGTGCGTGACCTTCTCTATGGATTGCTCATTCCATCGGGCAATGATGCCGCGATCGCCCTGGCGCGCCACATTGGCAGGAGCCATCTCGGGGAAAACGTGGACAGTGCCAAAGCCGTGGCGTATTTTGCCAATCTCATGAACGACAAGGCGCGGAGCCTGGGCGCGACGGCATCACATTTCGTCAACCCGACCGGCATGGATGCTGATGGACACGTCATGAGCGCCCGTGATGTGGCAACGGTGACTATCGCCGCATTGGACAACCCGCTCTTTGCGGAAATCGTGGCAACGCCCAACGCCGTGCTGACGTCCAAGATCCTGCCTGACGGATATGCCGTCACATCGACGAATCTTCTCCTGCTGGACGGCACCGTGGACGGCGGTAAGACGGGCACGTCTCCGCAGGCGGGCGGGTGTTTTGTCTCAACGTTTCGCGTCGGCCCGAATCAGATCGTCTCGGTCGTGCTCGGCAGCGACGTCGTGGCAGACGCGGAGGGCTTTCAAGATAACTCGGCTCGCTTCTCCGATACGAAGGCCCTGATGACCGCCGTTAACCAGGACTATGTCTGGATTGACCCTGCCGCGCCCGGCCAGATCGCCGGATTGCTCGACGAGCTCCGCGTCTGGGACGTGAGCTTCGTCGGAGCATCGCTGTTGCCCGTGCCCATCGACCAGGCCGCTGAAGTCCGCTATCGGTTGATTCTCGCCCCTCCAACCGCGCCGCAAGAGGTCGCGGGGGAGGTGCAGTTCCTCATCGACGAAACGCTCCTGTCGGAACGTCCCGCGTTCCAGGTGAGCTAGACCAAGCCATGGCATCCAAGCGTCCCGCCTCCAACGAACTGGCTGCCACGGGAGAACGCCTGCAGCGAGTGCTGGCCGCGCGAGGCGTCGCATCTCGCCGCAAATCCGAGGAGTACATACGCGATGGCCGCGTCTCCGTCGACGGCGTTGTCGTGACCCAACTCGGCGCCCGCGTCGATCCGGCGAACGCCGTGATCCGCGTTGACGGCAAAGTTGTCCGCGCAAAGCCGTTCCGCTATGGCGTCTTGCACAAGCCCTCGGGAGTCATCACGACGATGAATGACGAGCGCAACCGGAGAACGGTAATGGAACTGGTGCCGTCGGAGCCGAGGATGGCGCCCGTCGGCCGGCTCGATCGCGAGACCGAGGGACTGCTGCTGTTCACCAACGATGGTGAGGTGGCCAACCGGGTCATGCACCCTCGATACGAGCTGACCAAGGAGTATCAGATACTCACCCCAGTTCGCCCTCCCGAAACGGCGATGAGGAAAGTCCGGAGCGGCATACGCCTTGACGGTAAGCTGGTTGTCCCGCACGAGTTCAGAATCGTCCGCGAAACGCCCGAGGGAGTCGTTCTGTCGATTGTGATTCACGAAGGCATTACGCACGTCGTCCGCCGGATGATGGATGCCGCCGGCATTTCCGTGCACCGGCTGCGGCGCGACCGCGTCGGCCCTCTCTCGCTGGCAGGTATTCCGCGTGGAGCATATCGAGATCTCTCCCCAGGAGAACGTGCGTCTCTCTTCCAGGCGATCCATCTCGACCGCTACTCGGATGATCCGGAGGCCGAATCGGTCTCCGGTGCCCCAGCGAACAGGGCGAGAACCAAGGCCAGGCGTCGAAACCCGAGTCGCCGCGAGACCCGCAACCGATGATGCAGGCGGCGCCAACACAGGATAGAAGTCAACCAACTGACCATTCACGGGTCATCGCCATTGATGGACCCGCGGCAGCGGGCAAGTCGACGGTCGCTCATCTGCTAGCCGAGCGTCTTGGGGCGCTGCTCTTCGATACCGGCGCGCTCTATCGCGCGGTGGCCCTTCTTGCACTCCGCCAGGGAGTCAACCCTGGCGATGCCGCGGGGCTCGCCAGGACCGCCGCGGCCGCAGATATTCGAGCACCCCGAAGTTCGGGCCGCGCTCCTGCCTTTGCAACGACGGATTGCCGGCTCGGGACCGGTGGTGATGGTTGGCCGGGATATCGGCACGATCGTCGTTCCCGATGCCGGGTTGAAGATCTATCTCGACGCTGCTCCGCTCGAGCGCGCGATTCGACGATTTCGCGAGTCGATCGGTCGTGGCAACAAAGTCACCTTTGCCGATGTGATGCGAGAAACGCTCGGTCGCGACGGTATCGACACGATGCGAGCGGCCGCGCCGCTGCGAGCCGCGCCCGACGCGATTCTGATCAACACCGATGCCTTGTCGATCGACGACGTCGTCGCGAAGATTGAGGAACTCGCGCGCCACCGAGCAATGTCAACCGGAAGGGCGCTCTGGCCCGTATGAGTGGCATCGATCATCAGAGCGATCTCCTCGCGGGCACCTTGCATGGGCGTGCACGCGAGGTCACCATGTGGGTCTTGCGGCGTATCCTGTACCCGCTGATCGGCTTGCGGATTCTCGATGCTCACAACATCCCGGCCGATGGAGCGCTCCTGGTCATTTCGAATCATCTGTCCAACGCGGATCCGCCACTTCTCTCGATTGCGTTTCCTCGCCCCCTGTTCTTCATGGGCAAATCGGAGCTCTTTCGCAATCCATTGTTGGGTGACCTTTTGCGCCGCGTCGGTGGCTTTCCCGTCGAACGTGGCACGGCAGATCGCCCCGCGCTCCGCCAGGCATTGACGATTCTCGAGCACGGTCACGCCATCTGCATCTTTCCGGAAGGCGGCCGCTCGCGTACGGGAAGCCTCGTCCAGGCTCTGCCGGGCGCCGGTCTTGTGGCCCTGCAGTCGGACGCCCCTGTGCTGCCAGTCGCGATCTATGGCACGGAGTTCTTTCCCGTCAACGGAGAGTGGCCTCCGAAACGAACGTGTTCGACGCCGCGTGGCGTAACAGTTCGTTATGGGGTCCCCTTCAGGGTGCCGCGGTACGTCGACGGCAAGCGCGTCACCTCGCAAGAGGCGACACGCTTGATCATGACCCGGGTGGCAGAACTCTTGCCCGAGCGATATCGCGGCGTTTACTCGTCCGATTCTTCGTCATAGCCGGCCCGGTCGGCAAGCCGCTGCCGCGCGGTCCGGCGCGCCACATGCGGTTTCGCGTCGGCCTCGGGCTGGTCACCCCAGACGAGGTCAAAGTCGGCAATGTGGACAATATCGCCGTCCTCGATACCGAGCCGGGCGAGCTCTTGCGAGATGCCGCTCGTTTCCAGGAATCGCTGGAAGCGCTCAACGCCTTCCTCGCGGCTGAAGTCCGTCATCTTCGTGAAACGCTCGACCCCGATCCCGGCAACGTCGAAATGGTGTCGAGAACGCCGACTGGCAAGCCAGGAGCGTTCATCAACGTTCGCCAGGGTATACAGGCGCCGTTCCTGTGGCGTCTCCTGCGATGGCTCGATGGCCTCGACTTCGCGCAGCTCGGCGGCAACCGCCTGATTCAACTCGGGCACGCCCATGCCGGTTACGGCCGAAATCGGGAAGACCCGGTAGCCTCGCGATTCAAGTTCGCGCGCCAGCGCCGGGAGTCTCTCCTGGGCCTCGGGCACATCGATCTTGTTCAGCGCCACCAGCATTGGCCGCGTGAGCAGTTCCTCTTCATACGCGGCGAGCTCGTTATTCACGGTATCGAAGTCCGCCAGGGGATCGCGACCTTCCAGACCGCCTGAGGCGTCGAGCACGTGCACGAGAACCTTGGTGCGCCGCACATGGCGGAGAAATTCAAGCCCGAGTCCAGTTCCCTGGGCCGCGCCGCTGATGAGCCCCGGAATGTCGGCCATCACGAAGACCTGCCCGTCGTACCCTCCAACCTGCACAACGCCGAGCATAGGTTCCAATGTCGTGAAGGGATAGTCGGCGATCTTTGGCCGGGCGGCGGAAGATGCTGCCAGCAGAGTCGACTTTCCGGCGTTGGGTAGGCCCACCAGGCCGACGTCGGCGATCAATCGCAGTTCGAGCCGCAGCCACCGCTCCTCGCCCGGCTCGCCAAGTTCTGCAATTCGAGGCGCCTGCCGCGTCGACGACTTGAAATGCACATTGCCGATACCGCCCTGGCCGCCCCGAGCCACGGGCGTTGATTCTCCAGCCCGCGTCAAGTCAGCCACGATCTCGCCTGATTCATCATCCCATACGACCGTACCTGGCGGGACGTCAACATAGAGATCCTTGCCATTCTTGCCGTGGCGTTGCTGGCTCCGTCCCGCCCCACCATGGTCGGCCTTGAACCGGGAGGTGAACTGGAAGGGCAAGAGGCTCGTCAGATTCGCCCTTGCTCGCAGATAGACCGTTCCGCCCCGGCCGCCATCTCCGCCGTCCGGGCCGCCCATCGGCACATACTTCTCACGGCGAAACGACGCTGAGCCGTTGCCACCGTTCCCAGCCTTGACAAAGATTCGCGCACGATCGATCAGCACCGCCGGTTTCGCTCCTGTCGGTTCCGCGCCGGTCCAGAGATTAACGTTCCCGGCTGTTACGGGAAGCCGGGAGACCATCGTCATCAGACAGCGGGCGTGACGCCGCTTCCCCGGATCGGTCTAGTCGAGATAATCCTTGAGCTTCTTGGAACGGCTGGGGTGGCGCAACTTGCGAAGCGCCTTCGCCTCGATCTGCCGTATTCGCTCCCGCGTTACGCCGAACGCCTTGCCAACTTCTTCGAGCGTTCGCGTTCGTCCATCTTCGAGTCCAAAACGCATCGCCAGCACTTGCCGTTCCCGCTCCGACAGCGTGCTCAGGACGTCGTCCATCTGCTCCTTCAGCATCTTGCGCGATGCGGCGTCAGCAGGAGCCAGCACCTTGTTGTCCTCGATGAAATCACCCAGATTACTGTCTTCCTCTTCGCCAATCGGCATTTCCAGGGATACTGGCTCCTGGGAGATCTTGATGATCTCACGCACCCGGTCTGCATCAAGTTGCAGCTCCGCGCCGATCTCCTCCGAGGTCGGTTCCCGGCCAAGTTCCTGCTGGAGCCGCCGCGAAGTGCGAATGAGCCGGTTGATCGTCTCAACCATGTGGACCGGAATCCTGATGGTCCTCGCCTGGTCCGCAATGGCGCGAGTGATGGCCTGCCGAATCCACCAGGTCGCATACGTGCTGAACTTGAAGCCCTTATGATGCTGGAATTTTTCGACGGCGCGAATCAGACCGAGATTGCCCTCCTGGATCAGGTCGAGCATTGACATGCCGCGTCCGACGTACTTTTTCGCCACCGACACAACCAGACGCAGGTTGGCTTCCGTCAGCGCGACTTTCGCGGACTCACCTTCCATGATCCGCCGCTCCCAGATCTTCGCCAGCTCCGCCGAGTCGCGGCGCAGCAAATCAAGGACGGCATCTTCATCGGGCCAATCGGCCGCGTCGGAGTCGTCGAGTAGAGCGATCAACCTCGGAGGGAGGAGATCCCACTCGACATTGCGAAGTCGAAGCGACTCTTCCAGGGCCTCTGGGGTTACTTCGAGCCTCTGTGTCACGGACTCGATCGCCTGCTCTGGATGCACCGACATCGGCAGCGACCGCTGCAGACAACGCCGGCGGTCGCCGGCAACTGATTCATCCACCTCGAGCATCAAGCCTGCGACGTGCGGCCAGCCATCACGAAATGCCTGATAGATCGCCAGGCCCAATACCTCGGGGCTCGCCTGTCCGCCTTGTTCACTCCGCAACCGCAGCTTCAGTGCCTGGAGATACTCGCCTCGCTCCATCGCCTTGGCGAGTTCAACTTCGCGCTCTCCGGTAAGGAGCGATACGCGCCCGATCTCGCGCAGGTACATGCGGACCGGATCGTCGAGGCTCGTTACGCTGACATCCTGAACCTGAGTCGCCGCTCGGGTATCTGCAACAACGGCGCCACGCGCCTCCCGTACAGCGAGGGCGTCCGTATCGCCCGAATCGTCAACCTCGAGATCTTCAAGCGCCAGTTCGTCATCCGAGCCAGGTGACAGGTCGTCTTCGTCGGTATCCTGGAACTCTTCGAGGAGGTCGCCGAGCGCGAAGGTTCCGCCGGGCACAACGGCCCCATCAATTACCGGCTCGGCTTCGTCGGCCGGGAGGTTCCCGTTGAGCGATTGCGCGTCTATGTCATCAGCCAGAACGCCATCCTCCGCGGCATCAAAGAGTTCACCAAGCCTGTCAGCATCGTCCACGTCCAACGATGGCGGCGGGGTTCGCGAATCAGTTGTCCGACGTCCGCTGGGTTGGGCTTTGGTCATATCGGCTTCAGCGCTGGGGAACGGCATTGATCGGACCTGCCTTGAGTGAACGAAAATCGTTGCGGCATCCCTGCATGAGGCATTAGCGTGGCATAGGAGCGATTCTTCCCGGCATCATCGGTGGGGCCCGTCGCCGCGCTCACGCTGGCATTCGGCGCGGCCATAGGCACGACTGGATTGCCGTCCATCGCGCCGCGGTGCCGGACTCGGGGCGCAGGAACGCTACAACGAACCGTCACTTACCGACAAGCGCTCGGTTCATTTTCGCACTGCGGCGTCCCCTCCAGCACTTCGGCGCGAAGCAGATCCTCATATGTTTCCCTGCGCCGGATCAGTCTGGCGCGGCCATCGTGCGCCAGAACCACCGCCGGTCGGGGTGACAGATTGTAGTTGCTCGCCATGGCAAGGCAATAGGCGCCTGCCATCGGCACGGCAATCAGATCACCAGGAGCAAGCACGGGCAGCGCGATGTCCTGGATGAGGACATCGCCCGACTCACAGTACTTGCCAGCCAGCGTCACGACTTCCTCTTCTGGTCCATTATCGACTCGGTTGGCGAGGGCGGCGGTGTAGCGCGCACCATAGAGCGATGGGCGAATATTGTCGGCCATACCACCATCGAGCGAAACATACGTGCGCACGCCCTCGATGACCTTGCGCGAGCCGACTTCGTAGAGCGCAACGCCGGCCGGGCCGATAATTGCGCGTCCCGGCTCGACAATCAGCGTTGGCTCGGGCAACCCGTGCTCGGTGCATCCCTGGCGAAGGGCGGATGCCGCCGCGGCCGCCCATTCCTCGATCGAAACATCATCCCCGGAAGCGTTGTCAGCGATGCCGAACCCGCCGCCCGGAATAATGAAATTCGGCGCAATGCCAAGCCGCTCGCGCACGCCTGCCGCGAACTTCATGATGACCTCGATCGTGACCGCGACGAGCCGGGCATCGAAAATCTGTGAGCCAACGTGCGCGTGGTAGCCGACGAGGCTCAGCCAGGGTGAGCGATGAATAGCATTCGCCGCTTCGTCGGCCTGTCCGTCCCATACCGGGAACCCGAACTTCGAGTCCGTTGCTCCAGTGCGCATCTTCTGGTGGGTGTGAGGGTCGACCGCGGGGTTCAACCGCAAAACGACGGACACTCGACGCCGGGCAGCAGCCGCGACAGCGTTGAGAAGCTCGATTTCATGGGCATTGTCAACCGCGATCAAACCGACGCCCGCTTCAATTGCCTCCTCGAGTTCGCGCCGGCTCTTGTTGTTCCCATGAAAGAGCATTGCGCTAGCCGGCACACCAGAACGCAAGCCCGCGTAGATCTCCCCGCCGGAAACGACGTCCAGACCAATATCCTCGTCAACCATGATGCGCATCAAGGCCGGCGAGAGGTACGCTTTGCCCGCGAAAACCACCCTTGAGCGAGGGTACGCCGAAGTGAAGATGTCTCGAATGCGGCTCGCTCTCGCTCTCAGCGTCCGTTCATCAAATATGTAGAGTGGGGTACCGTACTCTTGCGCCAACGCGACAACGGATAGGCCTGCAATGCAGGCTTCGCCCTTGTCGTTTCGCGTCGTTGTTTCCGGCCATGTGTTCATCTGTGACACAGTCGTCCGATCCCCTGGGGCTTCCAGATCAGGAGCGCGAGGCCGCGCCATATGCCAGTCAGGCACGGCAGTCTACGCTTCAGAATGCCTTCCGGCAATGATTCCCTCGGCAATTTGGCCGCTATACTTGGAGCAGCATGACATCCGGTCCCGCGGCCATGTCGCGAGCAACAGCGAACAAAGAGTTTTCACAGACAACTATGGCGGCTTCAACAGTCTTGACCGTTACCGATTTGGCCAAGTCCTTCGGGCCTGACCAGATTTTCAGCAATGTCTCGTTCCAGATCGCGGACCGAGAGCATGTCGCGCTCGTCGGCGTCAACGGCGCGGGCAAGTCAACGCTCCTGCGCATTGTCTCCGGCGTTGACACGCCGAACGGCGGTGAAGTCGCCGTTGCTCGCGGCGCCCGGATGGCAGTGCTCACGCAAGAACCGCGATTCGACGTCGATCGCACCGTGAGAGAGGAAGCGCGCCTTGCCTTCGAGGAGGCATTGACGGCGCTTGCGCATATGCGAGAGCTCGAAGTCGAGATGCAGTCAGCCACGGGGGAACGGCTCGATGAGCTCTTCGAGGAATACGAGCGGCTCAGCCTTCATTTCGAGGTATCCGGCGGCTATGACGTCGAGCATCGGACCGATGAGGTTCTGACCGGGCTGGGATTCACCCCGGAACAAACGGCGCAGTCGGTCCTGACGCTCAGCGGCGGACAAAAGACCCGCGTCTCGCTGGCCA
>CAYSXO010000012.1:1667-5203 GCA_964434995.1 uncultured Sphaerobacteraceae bacterium | reverse complement strand
GCCGAACCCGATCTTCTCCTGCTCGACGAGCCGACAAACCACCTTGACCTCAGCATGCTCGAGTGGCTCGAAGAGTTTCTGGGGACATGGCGAGGCGCGTTCCTGGTCGTCTCGCACGATCGCTATTTCCTCGATCGCGTCACCAGCCGGACCCTCGACCTCTCATTTGGACGCCTGGAAGACTACCCCGCCTCCTATGCCCGGTACTTGACGCTCCGCGAAGAGCGCTTCGAACGCCGGCGGCAGGAGTACGAGGACCAGCAGGCCCTGATCGCGCGGACAGAGGAGTTCATCAGGCGCTACAAGGCAGGGCAGCGTTCGCGCGAAGCGCGTGGCCGGCAGACAAGGCTTGATCGCCTTGAGCGTATCGAGCGGCCTCAGGAACATGACACGCTCAAACTGAATGCGAACCCGTTGAAGCGAAGCGGCCGCGAGGTCATCACCACGTCACCGCTCCGGGTTGGCTACAAGAGCGCCTCCGGGGAGAGCCTCTTGTTGGCGACAACCGAGTTGCGAGCGGAGCGCGGCGACCGCATTGCTATCATTGGTTCAAACGGCAGTGGCAAATCGACGCTGTTGAAGACGGTCGTTGGCGAGATTCCCGCGTTGAAGGGGCGCGTCAGCTTCGGGACGAACGTCACCATGGGCTACTACGCGCAAGGGCACGAAGGCCTCCCGCTCGAAGGAACGCCCCTTTCGATTCTGCTCCATTCGCAGCCAATGGGCGAGGAGTCAGCGAGGAGCTATCTGGCTCGGTTCCTCTTCAATGGTGACGAGGTCTACCGGTCGATCGGTGCACTTTCTGGCGGCGAGCGCTCCCGGCTGGCACTGGCGTGCCTCCTCGTAGAGGGCGCGAATCTGCTGGTGCTGGACGAACCCACAAACCACCTCGATATCCAATCGCGAGAAACGCTCGAGCAACTGCTGTCAACATATGACGGCACGATTGTCTTCGTGTCGCACGACCGCTTTTTCATCGACCGCGTGGCCACGCGCGTTTGGGAGATCGACGACGGGAAGCTCAATCAGTTTCTCGGCAACTACACCGACGCGCTGCGGCAAAAGAGCCGCGGGAGAACGCCAGCCAATGAGCCGGGCACGCCCGCAAAGACGGTTGATCCAGCAAGATCCCCTGACAAGCCGGCGCCACGCCGAACAGGCAGCGATACCGAGCCGAGGCTCATGAAGCGTCTTGCCGCAACCGAACGGGAGATAGGCAAGCTGGAGGGGAGACTGAACGAACTGAGCGACGCCGTGGCAATTGCCGGCATTGACGGGAAGACTGACGACCTGAAGCGGCTTGGCGTGGAGTACGCGGCAACCGAAGAGCAGCTCGAAACAGCCTACGCACTCTGGGAAGAAATCAATGAACACCTGGGGGCGATTCCCGACATGGCCCCGGCTTGAAAACGGCCCGCGAACGAGGCAGGCCGCTGGTGATCGGGCTGACGGGACCCATTGCCTCGGGAAAATCTACGATCGCTCACATGCTGGAACAACGCGGGGCAGAAGTCATCGACGCCGATGCCATCTACGCTTCGCTTATAACGCCGGGATCGGAACTGCTCGCGGCGATTTCGCGGCGATTCGGTCCAGAGGTGATCACGGCGGACGGCAGGCTCGATCGAGCGGCGCTCGGGGAGATCGTCTTTTCCGACGGTAAGGCGCTGGCGGATCTCGACACGATGACCCATCCTGCCGTCGTGGCCGAGGTCCGGCGTCGCATTGCTCGCTCGACCGCGCCAGTAATCGCCATCGAAGCCATCAAGCTCGTGAGCGCGGGCCTGACCAACGATCTTGATTCGCTCTGGTACGTTACCGCGGACCCTCACATTCGCCTGAATCGCTTGATGGCGCGCGGTGGGATCGCGCCAGACGAGGCGCGGGCACGATTGGAGGCAGCATCGGACCCTCTCCCTGAAGGCGTCACGCCCGACGTGACGATTGACAATTCTGGTGATCTGGCAGCGACGAGCAGAGCGGTCGCGGAAGCGTGGCACGAACTGATGCATGAGGCGGGCGGAATGTCGCCAGGCGGCAGGCAAGAGGAGGTTTCAGGTTGAGCGAACGGCTGAAGGTTGATGTCTATTTTGACTATGTCTGCCCCTACGTTAACGCGGCAGCAAAATGGTTGTCAGAAGTCAACCGGCAACTCGGCGACGACGCGGTCGAATTCTCGTGGCGGTTCTTCCCGCTCGAGCAGGTCAATGCGCCCGCCGATATCGAGGAAAAGGTGTGGGATCTGCCGCCGGAAAACCGCTCTCAAGCGCGCAACAGCATGCATGCAGCCATCGCCGCGATGAACCAGGGCGATGAAGCATTCGAGCGCTTCAGCCTGGCGTTGCTCACTCTCAAGCACGAGGAAGGAAAAGATCACGGCAAGCGCGCGACGCTAGACGAGGCCGCGGAACGCGCCGGTCTTGATCTCGACCGCTTCCGGACCGACCTTGAAGATCGGTCACTCCTGACGAGAGTTCGGGACGACTACGAAGAGGGTCGAAGCGTCCATGGGGTCTTCGGAACGCCGACGTTCGTCTTTCCCACTGGGGAGGCGGCGTACCTCCAGGTGCTGCCCGCGCCGCCGGCAGAAGACGCCGTGCCGCTCTGGAACGACTTTGTGGAAGGAGTCCGCGACCGGCCATATCTCCGCGAGATCAAGCGGCCGCGCAAGCCGTCCTGATCGACGATGACGTGATGAACGCGCCGGACACGCCGGAACGCGGGGTGGAGATTCGGGAAGGCCTCGTCGCCTGGTTCCGGGCGAATGCACGAGACCTTCCCTGGCGGCGAACGCGAGACCCGTACGCTGTTCTGGTTTCCGAAATCATGCTCCAACAGACGCAGGTCGACCGCGTCCTGCCCTACTATCATGCGTTCCTATCGACGTTCCCGGATGTCCAGACGCTGGCGGCAGCGGAAACGGCGGAGGTCATTCGGCTCTGGTCCGGTTTGGGATACAACCGGCGCGCGGTGAATCTGCAGCGAGCGGCGCGGGCCGTGGTCGACCAATTCGGTGGCGAATTTCCTCAGGAACCCGAACGGCTTCGAGAGCTGCCGGGTGTCGGCGCATACACGGCCGGCGCCGTGGCCTCCTTCGCGTTCGAGCGAGACGCCGTCTTTCTCGATACCAACATGCGGCGGGTCATCGGCCGGCTCATCTTTGGCACGGACGACGCCGCTGAGAAAGAGATTCACGCGGCCGCGGGGCGCCTCTTGCCGCCTGGGCAGGCCTGGGAATGGAATCAGGCGCTCATTGAGTTTGGCGCGCTTCATTGCACCGCCAGGCGGCCGGCCTGCGTCGTTTGTCCGCTTAGTGCATCGTGTGCCGCCTTTCCGACCATGCAGTCGACCCTGGCAAGCCGAAAGGCGAATGCGCGGAATGGTCAATTACCCGCCCAGAAGTTCGAAACGACATCCCGTTACTATCGGGGAAGAATCGTGGAAACACTCCGCACCCTTCCAGCCGGGGCCGACCGCGGGATCGAGCTCGATGCGCTTGGGGCACGGATTCGGGACGGCTACTCGGCAAAGGACGC
>CAYSXO010000012.1:737-1657 GCA_964434995.1 uncultured Sphaerobacteraceae bacterium | reverse complement strand
GCTGCGAGACCTGGTGCTGGGTCTGCAGCGTGACGGGCTTGCCGTGATTTCGGAAGATTCGCCGGCCTACGATCAGGGCAGTGCGCCGAGGGAGTCCACGGCACGAGTGCGTCTGCCCTGATTCTCGTCGTTGCCCTCGGACGTTCAACCGTCTGTACCCTGTACCGTAGCCCAGCCATGAAAGCGTGGCGACTTCCGATCGCTACTCCGCTGTTGATAAGGGAGTTCGATGGCACACACTCCGGCAGAAGCATATGGATTCCTGACCGATGCGACCCTGTGCATCGGCTGCAAGGCATGCGAGGTCGCGTGCAAGCAGTGGAACCAGCTTCCCGCCGATTCGCCATCGGCTCCCTATTCCCTGAGTGGCTTTAGCTACGACAATACGATCGATCTCGGCGCAACCACCTGGCGGCATGTGGCCTTCATCGAGCAATCAACCACTGAAGGCGTCGCATGGCTCATGTACAGCGATGTCTGCAAGCATTGCGTCCACGCGGGGTGCATGGACGCCTGCCCAACCGGCGCCATTGTGCGTTCGGAGTTCGACACGGTCGTGATACAGGACGATATCTGCAACGGCTGCGGCTACTGTGTGCCGGCCTGCCCATTTGGCGTACCAGAAATTGACCACCGAGATGGGGGGTCGCATAAGTGCACGCTCTGCTATGACCGTCTCCTTGGCGGCATGACGCCGGCGTGTGCCAAGGCGTGTCCGACGGCGTCGATTCGCTTCGGATTGGTTGACGAGCTGCGCGCGGCCGGACGCGAACGTGTCGCCGCATTGCAGGCGCAAGGCGTTGACGCGCACTTCTATGGCGACGAAAACCTTGGCGGAACTGGAGGTATCGGCGGGCTCAACGCCATGTCGGTTCTGAATGCGCCACCAAATGTATTCAACCTGCCCTCACAACCACGGC
>CAYSXO010000012.1:0-643 GCA_964434995.1 uncultured Sphaerobacteraceae bacterium | reverse complement strand
ACCACGGCTCCCCCGGCAAAACATCCGGCCAGCCGCGCTGGCGACGGTTGTCGCGGCCGCGGGGTTCGCAATCGCGGCCGCTCTGGCGTTTCGCTACTGATGCCGACACAAAGCCCCGAACCTCACGATGGACTCCACGATGGACCAAGCCTGCCGCCGGGGTACTACGGCGTCCCCGCGATTCACCGTCCCCATTGGAAGTGGCTGATCGTTGGCTACTTTTTCTTCGGCGGCATCTCGGGATCATCGGCGGCGATTTCGGCTGCCGCGCGCCTGTTTGGTGGCCCGCGGAGCGAACGGCTTGCCCGAACCGCGACCGTCATTTCCATCGCGGCGCTCTTGCCCTGTCCACCATTGCTGATTCTCGACCTTGGCCGGCCGCGCCGCTTCCTCAACATGCTGCGCGCATTCAGACCGAGCTCGCCGATGTCGATGGGTACCTGGGGGTTCACGGCATTCAGCGCCTTTCTCGCGCTCGATGCCGCGCTGCAGCTGCTCGCGCCTCGATGCAAACGGCGATCGGGAGCGCGTCATAATGCAGAGACGACAGTCGCGGCGCTCTCCGGGCTGGGTGGCCTCTTCCTTGCTGGCTATACGGGTGTCCTATTGTCCGCGACAGCGGTGCCGCTCTGGAGTAAGCGTC
>CAYSXO010000011.1:0-36918 GCA_964434995.1 uncultured Sphaerobacteraceae bacterium | reverse complement strand
GGTTCGATTCCCTCCAGCAATCCGCCGACCAGTTCATCTTCGAAGCGAATCGCCGCGGCAATGACCTGGTCCATGCTCGCCGCGAAGATAATCTCCATCTCGCGCCGGACTGCTGCCGGCAGCTTGGGCAAATCCCGCGCGTTCTCGCCTGGCGCGATCATCCGTCGAATGCCGAACCTGTGGGCCGCAAGCGCCTTCTCGCGAAACCCTCCGACGGCGAGCACGCGTCCGCGCAGCGTGATCTCACCAGTCATTGCCGTATCGCCGCGCACCGGTCTTCTGGCGAGCGCCGAAATCAGTGCCGTCGCCATGGTAATGCCCGCCGAGGGGCCATCTTTTGGCGTTGCGCCTTCGGGAAGATGGATGTGTACGTCGAGGGAGGACTGGAAGTTCGGGTCGATGCGGAGTTGCTCCGCGCGAGAACGGGCATAGGAAACGGCGGCGCGCGCCGACTCCTGCATCACGTCTCCGGCTTTGCCCGTGATCGTCAGGCTGCCTGCCCCGGTCATGGTGGCAACTTCGACCGGCATGAGCTCCCCACCGATCTCCGTGACGCCGAGGCCAATGGCTAACCCTATCTGATCGCCGCCCAGATGCAAGTCCTGCCCATATCGTGGAGGGCCGAGGTACTCGGCCAGCCGGCTCTCGGTCAGCCGCGTGCGGCCGCTCTTGCCCCGGACAACTTCTCTCGCCAGACGGCGGCAAATCGCGGCGATTTCGCGGTCGAGCTGGCGGACTCCGGCTTCACGCGTGTAGTCCCGAACAAGATGCGTCCAGGTCGCGCGCGGAACGATGACCGACCTTGCCGGCAGGCCGTGGCTGGCGATCTGTTTCGGCACGAGGTACTTGCGGCCGATCTCGATCTTCTCCTCCTCGGTGTAGCCGGGGATTTCGATGACCTCCATTCGGTCTCTCAGTGGCCGCGGGATGGGCGCGAGATTGTTGGCCGTTGTCAGGAACAGAACTTGAGAGAGATCGTACGGAAGGTCAAGAAAATGGTCGCTGAAGGAGTGGTTCTGTTCCGGATCGAGAACTTCGAGCATCGCCGAGGCCGGATCGCCGCGATAGTCTGAAGAGAGCTTGTCGATCTCGTCGAGAAGGATGACAGGATTGATGGCGCCCGCCTGTTTCATCGCCGCGATAATCCGCCCCGGCATCGAGCCAATGTACGTGCGGCGATGACCGCGAATCTCGGCTTCGTCCCGAACTCCGCCCAGGCTGACCCGGACGAAGTTGCGCCCCATTGCCGAGGCGATCGAGCGGCCCAGGCTGGTCTTGCCCACCCCCGGAGGGCCCGCGAGACAGAGGATTTGGGTGGCGGACCGCGTGGCGGCATCATGCCCGTGCGTGAGCTTGCGCACGGCAAGGAAGTCGAGAATTCGCTCCTTCACCGACTCCAGCCCGAAGTGGTCAGCGTTGAGAATCCGTTCGGCCTCGATAAGATCGAGTCGATCTTCGCTGCGCTCGTGCCAGGGCAGCGCCAGAATCGTGTCCACATAGGTTCGGACGACAGTTGCCTCGGCAGAGGCGCCCGGCATCCGTTCGAGACGGGAAATCTCTTTCTGCACGCGATCTTCCGCGCTGGCGGGCAGGCCGCGCTCGGCAATTCTGACGCGCAGGACTTCAAACTCATTGCCGTTTTCGCCGCCCAGTTCGTCGTGAATCGCCTTGAGTTGTTCGCGCAGGTAGTACTCGCGTTGATTGCGGTCGATCTGATCGCGAACTCGATCCTTGATCCGTCGTTCAAGCGCGGCAACGTCGATTTCCGCCGAGAGGTGAACTGCAACGTGCTCCAGGCGCCGTAACGGATCGCTGATCTCCAGCAGCGCCTGCCGGCGTACAACATCAGTCAGGAGCTGGGTCGCGAGCAGGTCAGCCAGATGACCCGGATCAGAGGCGCGCTGAACCATGTCCTGCACCTCGACTGGGAGCGCGCCGCGGGCGTCGCCGAATCGGTTCGACAGGTTCTGGACATGGGCGATCAGGGCCCGCGCCTCTGACGCTGGCGGCTCTGGCTCTTCGAAGGGATCGGCGCAAACGGTGAAGTACCCCGGGTGGTTCGCGAAATCGGCAAGGCGTACCCGACAGATGCCCTCGAGGACGACCTGGACGTGCTCCGCCGATTGCCGTTCGGATGAGACGATGGCGACCAGGGTGCCAACGTGATGAAGGTCTTCCGGGCGGGGGTCATCCGCGTCTGGGTCGCGGTGGGCAGTAACGATCAAGCGACGATCAGCGCCCAATGCCTGATCGACGGCCCGCACCGAGCGGGGTCTACCGACAAGAAGCGTGACCACGTTCCGAGGAAAGACCACGACATTCTTGAGCGGCAACAGAGGGAGCCGATCATGGAAGGCGGTTCGCGAATCCATGACGCTCACACCGGCCAACTGTGCATACGGGAAAGCCCCTCCCAAGGGACGAATCGCGTTTGCCGTGCGAGTCATGTTGGCGGGGCGATCTCGCCGACTCCATATCGCGGGAGGTTGATCATACCCCGATTGCAGTCCGCCGACCAAGGCCGATGGCCGCCCGCTCAGGAATAAACGAACAGCGGGCGGCCATCGGCCGCCCGCTGTTGTGATCGTATTCGGCGGTTCACCTACGGCCCGAAATCGAGGCCTGTACCGGTCGAACCAAGCGCTCCGCCGTTGTCCTGGAAGAGGGTGTCGACCTGGCTGCCCTCGGCAGCCGCATCTGCCGGCTTCGCTTTGATATGCACGCTCTCGTACTCGGAGAAGGGCTGATCGAGCTCGAATCGGGCCTGGCCTTGACCGTCCTGATCGACCTTCACCTCGGAAACCGGATGCAACTCGCCATCCTGGTTGACCCACAACTCGTATTCGCCGGGACCCTCATCAGAATTGACGTCGATCTGCACCATGCCGGCGCGCTGATCGGAGCCGATCACAATCTGGCCCTCGGCCTGCGGCGCGGCGCCGCCTGGCGAAAGCTGATACGACGTCGTACCCGAGCCAAAGTTGGTCAATTCCGATTGCATCTCGGCAAGAAGGGAGGACTGTGTCGCAACCTGATTGCGAAGCTGCAATCCCCAGAATCCCGTCGCGACAAGCGCTATCAGGAGCGGAACGGAGATGGCCGAAACGAGCCAACCGGAGCGCGCGTTGCCTCGTATTGCCGTGGGCGATGCCGCCGCGGCCGCGGCGTGAGTTGGCAGGACGAAATCGTCGGCCGCTTCGGAGCTGGGCAACGTCGGCGTGCGGAATGCATCGAGGCTCGAGGTTGGCAGGGCCGAAGCTGCCGCGGCCTTCCGCGCCTGGGAAACGCGCGCGAAGAGCGCAACCTTGGTATCAGGCGGCGGAGCTTGCATTGACACCAGGAAAGGGAGCATGCCCGCGGTACGCTGGGCATCCGCCAATGAGGCCGCACACGCCGGGCACGCGCGAACATGCGCGTCGACGACGGCGGCTTCATCGGCCTCCAGGGCGCCGAGCGCATAAGGGGCGACAAGATCGTCAACGTGTCCCACCCGCGGCAGAGCCGACCCCCCTCGGGGTAGACCGGCAATCCGGTAGGTCCGACGATCTGCTTGCTGGTGCTCGCGGCCTTCGCTCACGCCAACTGTGCTCCGTCACTACCGAGGGCGTCCTTGAGCTTCTGGAGCCCAAGGCGCATCCTCGTCTTGATCGTGCCAAGGGGCTCGCCCAACGCTTCAGCGATTTCTCGCTGGGTCATGCCCCGAAAGTACGCCAGTTCAATGGCCTCCCGCTGCGCGGGCGGCAACTCGGCAAGTGCAGATCCGATCGTGTCCCGCAACGCGCCGAGCCAGACTTCATCTTCCACATCAGCACCCGCACCGGTGTCTGCCACCGCCGCGAGCACCTGTTCTGGCTCTTCGCTATCCGCTTTCTGTGGGCGACGGCGCCGCTTTCGGATTTCGTCGATCGAGAGGTTGTGGGTGATGCTCAGCAGCCAGGTAATGAACGAGCCACGACCGGCGCTGAAGTTTCCGCCCTGCTGCCAGGCGCGGAAAAACGCCTCTTGCAGGATCTCCTCCGCGAGCTGGCGGTCGGAAACGATCCGCAGCGCGAAAGAGAAGACAACCCCTGAATATCGATCGTACAAAACCTCCAGCGCCCGCGCGTCACCTTGCGCGGCGCGGCCGATCAGATCGGCATCGCTTGCTTCGATGAGGCTTGTCGTGAAACCCGCCTCGTCGCCAGCCGGCATGGCCAACTATGCCTCCACACCGGTCTTGCTCCTGTATACGGGCGACCGGCGAATTCGGATTTCTCGTTCGCGCGGCGGATCGTCAGCCGGCCTGCCGTCGCGGCGCGCCTCAAGTACCAGCGTCAGTTGCGGGTTGGGGAGACGCTCGTCAGCAGTCTACTGTATCGGTCCAGGACAACTGTCGTGTCCGTACGCACGGTTTCCTCCCTACGGCGCGTTCGTACGCGGCAATCTCGCCTCGTTCAGCCTGAGCCATTCCTCATCAGGAGCCGACAGCCCAAGGGCTTCCCGACCCTCCCCCGCGACAAAAAGCGATCCGGTGAGCAGAATCGGCGCATCGCCGGTCTCGCTCGCCTTGGCGAGTCCCATGGCCACGCTCGGCTCGAAGTCCGCGGCGATGCCCAGCGCCAGGGCGGCCGCCCCGATGGCCGCGGGATCCGCCGCGCGGGGTGAGTTGGCACGGGTGACGATGAGCCGCGCAATAACGGGCCGGAGCTCGCGAAGGAAGGCGTGAATGTCCTTGTCCGCGCCCATCCCGATCACGACCGTCGCCAACCTCGGGCCAATTTCCGCGTTCCAGGTTTCGACCAGCGCCGCCGCCGCGGCGGGGGTGTGCGCGCCGTCGAACACCATGGTCCGGCCAGCGACGTCGTGGCGCTCAAATCGGCCTGGCCAGCGGGCCGAGCCAAATCCGAGGCGAATGGCCGCCTCGGGGATTGTGATTCCGGCCTGGTTCACGACATGGAGTGCCGCGAGCGCGGTGCAGGCGTTTTCAACCTGGTGCGGGCCAGGAGCGCCCAGGCTGAGATCATCCCATGTACCCCACGGGCCCGTGGCAGTAAACGAGCGTGACGGACCCCGCCACGTCCAATCTCGTCCTCCGATCAGAAAGGGAGCATGCATGCCGGCCGCGCTGGCTTCGAGTGTTGCCGCGGCGGCAGGCTCCTGCGGCGACGAGACGCACGGCACACCCGGGCGAACGATGCCGGCCTTCTGCGCGGCTATGGCCTCGAGGGTCGACCCCAGGACCGCGGTGTGCTCGAAATCGATGCGGGTGATGACGGTCACCTCAGGCTCGAGAACGTTCGTCGCGTCGTAGAGGCCGCCAAGGCCGACTTCAATGACCGCGAGATCGACGGCTTCGCGAGCAAATGCCAGAAATGCCATCACGGTCACGAACTCGAAGGTGGTGACCGTCCCCAGTTCGGGCGATGCTGCTTCGACGGCGCGCGCCGCGCGAGCGACGTCTTCGGCAACCGATGCAAAAGCCTCGTCCGCGATCGCGTGTCCATTTATGGCAATCCGCTCCGGAAATCGGTGCAGATGGGGCGACGTGTAGAGGCCGACACGGAGGCCGGCGCAAACAGCCGCTTCCGCGATAAACCCGGCCGTTGAGCCCTTACCTTTGGAGCCAGCGACGTGGACGGTTCGTACGCGCGTCTGCGGATTGTTCAGTTCCGCCAGCAGCGATCGCATGCGGCATAAGCCGCGTTTCGCCCGTTCGTCCCCGCCGAACGGGTCGCTGATCAGACCGCGCTCATAGCTTGAGCGATCCCACAACTCTTCCAAGGCGCGAGAATAGTTCCAACCTGATGACATGGTGATCTTCTTGCTCCCGACCTACTGCGCCCGCGTTTCGGGACGATTTTCGTGCAGTGCCACTTGCCGGGTTGTCGTCAAATCTGGCATCTTGCGGGCTGAATTATGCTTGCGCCGGGTGGCTGCCGTAGCCGCCGTTGGCCGCGATGTTCGCCGGCTCATGACGTCGCGGCGCGTCGCACCCCGTGGAGACGCCGATGGCCACCGCATCTGCTCGCCTGGCAGCGCACGCACCGCCAGTTTGCCCGGCCTATGCCGGAGAGCCGCGCTGATGCGTGGCAAGCTCACCTCACGATCGTCTCAGACGGAAAGGCCCCGGCCATTTTCGTCCGAGTGGCTGGCGTCGGACGCGCCTCCTGAGCCCGCACCCGAGCGACTCCGCTTGCCGGAGTGGATACCCGATGGACGAGCGCTGAGCGCCGCCATGGTCGTGCTGGTGGCGATCGCCACCGCGTTCGTCACGTTCCGTGGGGGGCAGGGAATTACGATCCAGGGGCCAGCGCACAGTGCGCCAACGCCATTGGCTCCAGTTGAAACGCCCAAGGTGGAGGAGGACATCGCGCCGCCGCCAACGCCAACCACCGTTCCCGTGGGGAGCGAGGCGCCCACCTCCACATCCCTCAACGACCCCGCCAGCATTCCTGAAGAGCCAGCGCGGATGGCCGAGCCTCCACACGCCACGATGGAGTTTGCCCAAGCGCCTTCTGTCGCGGCTGATCCGGACCCGATCCTGGCCGTTGCTCCGGCTCAAGGCGCGCTGTTACCCGAGTATCGGATCGTGACCTACTACGGGCATCCGCACGATCCCAACATGGGTATTGTTGGTGAAATGTCGATGGAGGAGCTCGCGACGGCTCTGAAGGCCGAAGCGGCGAACTATGCGGCGGCCGACCCCAGCCGCCCAGTGATCCCGGCCTTCGAGCTGATCGCGACGGTCGCACAACGTGTCCCTGGGGCGGATGGGACTTACATTCTGGACACCGATCACGACACGCTCACGAAGTACATCGACTATGCGGAAGAGCAGGGGTTACTGGTCGTACTCGATCTTCAGATTGGGCGCGGAACCGTGGCGAACGAAATCGACAAGGTGCGCGACCTTCTGGCGCGGCCAAACGTGCATCTGGCGCTCGATCCGGAGTTTGCCGTGGCCGAGGGGGAAATCCCGGGAGAATACATCGGTTCTCTGCCAGCGGAGAGCATCGTCTACGCGCAGCAGGTGCTGGCCGAAATCTCCAACGCGAACGGGATACCGCCGAAGCTGCTCATCGTGCATCAGTTTCGCGAGGACATGATTCAGAGGAAGGAAACACTCGGTCCAATGCCGAACGTACAGCTTGTCATCGACGCTGATGGCTATGGCGCCCCGGAACTGAAGACGGCTGTCTACAATTTTCTCGTGCGTGATGAGCCAGTTGAATACGCGGGAGTCAAGATCTTTTACCGCCAGGATGTTCCATTGATGACGCCGCGCGAAGTGCTTGCTCTCGTTCCGAGCCCAGACGTCATTATCTTCCAATAGCCTGGGCGAACCTCGTGGGATCGGATCGTGGCGCGTCCACCTTTGCCACAAAGGGCGCAAACTCCACTCTGGCCTGATAGAGTCCCGCACTGGGGCATTGACTTCAGTTGCTGTCGCGCGGATGCGGGGAGGATTGTCGGGTGGTGCGCTGGGGCATGATCGGCGTGGGGACGATTGGTCGCGAGTGGATGGCGCCCGCGATGCTCAATCAGCCAGACGGCACGCTTGCGGCCGTTGCCAGCTCTGACCCGGATCGGGCGATGGCCTTCGCCGCTGAGTTTGGCGTTCCCCAAGCCCATGCAACCGCGGGCGATCTGCTCGCGGACCCGGGCATCGACGCCGTCTACATCAGCACGACCAACGAATGGCACAAGCCGCAAACGCTGGCTGCCGCCGCTGCCGGCAAGCACGTCCTGTGCGAAAAACCGCTGGCCATGACGCTCGGCGATGCGCGGGAGATGGCAGCAGCCTGTCAGGCCGCGGGCGTGGTGCTTGGCACGAATCATCACCTGCGGAACGCCGCGACGCACCGGACGATGAAAGCGATGATCGAGGCCGGGGAGATAGGCGAGGTTCAGGCGGCGCGCGTGTTTCACGCGGTTTTTCTCCCGTCGCACTTGCAGGGCTGGCGCATCAATCGCCCGGAGTCGGGCGGCGGCGTGATCTTCGACATCACCGTTCACGATGCGGACACCCTGCGCTTCGTTCTTGGCGACGAAATTGACGACGTTGTGGCGATGACCGCCACACAGGGCATGGCCACGGCTGGAATCGAGGACGCGGTCATGGGGGTGATGCGGATGCGGCGCGGCGCGTTGGCGCAGTTTCACGATGCATTCACCGCGAAGCATCCGTTTACTGGCCTGGAAGTTCACGGTACGGAGGGCTCGCTCTACGGGCGAAACATCATGACGCAGCGGCCGGTAGGAACGGTAGCGCTGCGGCGTGACGGCGACGAATCCGAAATCCAGATCGAGCACGAGAACCTCTACGAACGGTCGGTGCGCCAGTTCAACGCGGCGGTGCGTGGCGAGGGAGCGCCAGCGGCGACGGCAGACGATGGCATCGCCTCGCTTGCCGTGGCGCTCGCGGTGAAAGACGCCGCCAGGACCGGCAAAACAACACACGTTCTCAGCATGTCGTAAAGCGCCGTGGCGTGCATGAAAGCGCGGGAGGGTTGGAGTTGGATGCATTCGGCGATCGTGACGCGATGCTGGTCCTGACCGCCTCGGAAGCACGAACGGTCACAGCGGCCTTTGAGCGGATGTTTCCCGCCGACGATCGGGGGCCGGGCGCAACCGACATTGGCGTAACCACCTACCTTGACCGTTCGCTCGCGGGCGCATATCGGGAAGATGTTTCCACGTACCGCGCGGGGCTCGCCAACCTCGATGCGGCGTCGATCCGGCAGTGGAGCTTGCCATTTACCGAGGCGAGCGTGGAGCAGCAGGACACCCTGTTGGGCCTCCTCGAGCGGGGCGAGATTCCGGATTGGGAATCGCCGGCTCAGGCTCCATTTTTCGATACGTTGCGCGCCCACCTGCAGGAAGGATTGTTCAGCGATCCAGCCTATGGTGGGAACAGGGACAAGCTCGGCTGGCAGGTGCTCGGCCATCCCGGCGTCTGGCTGGAGAACAGCGCGGAAGAGCAACTCTCCGCCCTGCCCGTGACAAAGGGCGGGCGGATTCAATCGCTGGCGGACGTCGCCGCGGCGTTGGCCATGGAGCCCAATGAGACGCCAATCCCCGGATATGACCCAGGGCGAGGCGCGGCAGACCCTGTCCAATCGGCGGACGTGGTTCTGGTGGGCGTTGGTGGAGTCGGTGGCTTCATTGCGCCGATCCTGGCCAGGGCTGGGCTGCGCGTGGTCGGGCTGGAGGCAGGGCCGATGTGGCGGCTGGCAGACTTCCGGCCGGACGAGCTTGGCTCGGCCTACTATTGCCGAGCCGAAAT
Organism: uncultured Sphaerobacteraceae bacterium; assembly: GCA_964434995.1. GTDB lineage: Bacteria > Chloroflexota > Chloroflexia > Thermomicrobiales > UBA6265 > JACCXM01. Next base: position 27,653 of record CAYSXO010000011.1, on the reverse strand, counting down.
GGGGCCAAAGTTCACGAGTGAAACGCCGCGGTGGCGACGGAGTGATCGCGAGCCGACCCAGGAAATGTCGTTTTCGCTGGGCCGGATGATGAACGGCGTTGGGGGGTCGGTCATCCACTACGGCGGATGGTTGCGGCGCTTCCCGGAGCATAACTTCCGGTTCCGCTCGTATGCGATCGAGCGCTGGGGCGCCAAGGCGTTGCCGGCTGGGAGCACAGTCGCTGATTGGCCGGTTACCTACGACGAGCTGCGTGCTTCCTTCAATGCGGCCGAGCGCATCGCGGGAATCGCGGGCGACGATCTCAATGTCTTTCTGAAGCGGGACGAGCCATACCCGTTGCCGCCGACACGGCCGTTCCGCATGGGCGAGAAGTTTGCCGAGGCGACCCGAGCCCTGGGTCTGCATCCACATGCCGCCCCGGTCAGCATGACAACGCGGCCTTACAACGGGTATCCGGAGATGACCTACACCGCCTGGAACAATGGCTTCGGTTCCTGGACCGGCGATAAATGGCACCCTGGACTGACCCGCGTGCGAGAGGCGTTGGAAACCAGTAACTTCGATTTGCGGACCGGGTGCCGCGTCACGCGCGTGCTGACCGACGCCGATGGCCGGGCACGAGGCGTTGAATACATCGACGCTCTCGGCCGGCCACGAGAACAGTTGGCCGCCACGGTCATCCTCGCGGCATACACCTTCGAAACCGTGCGCCTTCTTTTCCTCTCCGGAACCAATCGCCGCCCCGACGGCCTCGGGAACAGCACCGGTCAGCTCGGCAAGCACTTCATGACCAAGGTGTTCCCCCACGTCGATGGCTATTTCCCGGACACGATATTCAACCGGCACGTGGGGCCAGCGGCCCAGGCGGTGCTGGTCGACGATTTTCTTGATCCTTCGTTTGATTCTGGAGCGCACGGATTTCTGGGCGGCGCGACCCTTGGCGCGGAGAACCAATTTCTCCCCATCCAGATCAGCCGCGAGGCGCTGCCTCCTGACGTCCCGCGCTGGGGGCAGGGATACAAGGACCACCTACGGGAGTGGCAGCACTTTGGCGTCGTCCGCATGCAGCCGGACGCACTCTCCTATGAGGATAATTATCTCGACATTGACCCACGTCATCGGGACAGGAGCGGGATTGGCATGCCCGTCCTGCGGGTTACCTACGATCTTCATGCGAACGAGCACCGGCTCGGCGAGTTCATGGAGCAAAAGTGCGAAGAGATCTTGCGGGCGATGGGCGCCAGCAAGACCTGGCGAGGTCCGCGCTTCACTGGCGCCGGCAGCTCGCACGATCTGGGTGGTTGTCGCATGGGCAATGATCCGGCGGCCAGCGTCCTCGACCGCACCCTGCAGGTTCATGACACGCCGGGACTCTACGTCTATTCAGGCGCGGCGTTTCCAACATGCCCGGGTGTCAACCCGACGCTCACGCTCTGGGCCCTGACGCACTGCGCGGCACATGGGTTGGTTGATCGCCTGAAGACGGGAGCATCATCGTGACTGGTGGAGCGGCAGGCCGCGTTCACCTTGCCATCGAAAATCAGATTGCGGTCGTCACACTCGACCGCCCAGCGAAGCTCAATGCGATCGATCCGGACATGCTGAGCGAGCTGGAACGCGCAATCGCGGCCATTGATGCTGACCGCTCAATTCGCGTCGCTGTCGTAACCGGGGCTGGGGACCGCGCGTTCAGCGTGGGCGCGGACGTGAATGCCTGGTCCGCGCTCGAGCCGCTCGACATGTGGCGAGCCTGGGTCCGTGAAGGGCATCGCGTTTTGCAGCGTCTGGCTGGCGTGCGGCAGCCAGTGGTCGCGGCTGTCAACGGGCTCGCCTTCGGCGGCGGGCTCGAAGTGGCCCTGGCGGCGGACCTGCGTATCGCCAGTGACCAGGCGGCGTTTGCGATGCCGGAAACGAAGATTGGGACGCTACCGGGATGGAACGGCACGCGCCGGTTGGCAGAAGTCATCGGCATGCCACGGGCGAAGCAGATGATCTTCACTGGCGCGCGGATCGACGCTGAGCAGGCCGAACGGTGGGGCCTGGTGAACGAGGTTGCGCCAGCCGCGGACCTGCGCGAACGCGCGATGCAGATGAGCCGAGAGATCGCCATGAACGCTCCCATCGCGGTGCAGCTCGCCAAGGCGGCAATTGACGGAGCCGACACCGCGCTGGAGGCCTTCGCGGGCGCGTTGGCGGCCAGCGCGGACGACGGGAGGGAAGGCATCGCGGCCTTTCGCGAGAAGCGGCCGCCGCGCTTCACGGGCCAATAGCGCGGTCTGGAACGGCTGGAATCCGTTGACTTCCAAGGAGAGTTCCATTGGTGGAGTTTGATCCTTCGGCGCCGCTCGAAGCTCGTGCAAGCCAGGCCCTGGATTTCGCCCAGCAACAGGTTAGGGCGTTGATCAGCACGCATCCGGACTACTTCCCGCTCTACACCGAAGAGGGCAAATGGGTGCACGACCGGGAGGCGTGGACCAACTGGTGCGAGGGGTTTCTGGGCGGCATGATGTGGGTCTTCGCACGCCGAACGGGCGATCCGTACTGGCGCGAGCGAGCCGAGCACTATTCGCTGCTGGTCGAGGAGCGTCAGCACGACACGGCGGTTCACGACCTTGGCTTTGTCTTCTGGTCGACATGGAAACGCTGGTTCGACCTGACCGGCGATGCCACCCTGAATGAGCGGGTGATTCAGGCAGGCAGAACCATGGGCCTGCGCTTCAACGAGGCGGGCAAGTACCTCCGCTCGTTCGTCGCGCCGGAGAGCTGCTTCATCGACATCATGATGAACGTCGGCATCATCTTCTATGCTGCCAACGAGACAGGAGACGAGGAACTTCTACGGCGGGCGCGGGAGCACTGTCTAACCACGCGGCGCTACCTGGTGCGCGGCGACGGCAGCACGGCGCACGAGGGTATTTTCGACGTGGACACCGGCGAATTCCTGCGCGAATCGACCCATCAGGGATGGCGGTCCGATTCCTCCTGGGCGCGCGGGCAGACCTGGGCGCTCTATGGCTTTGGGACGGCGTATCGCTTTTCCGGCGACGAGCGGTTTCTCGACACGGCCGAGCGCTGCGCGGACTTCTACATCGAGCGAACGCCAGATGGCGTGCCGCCGAACGACTGGGAGGAGCCAAGTCCCACGCAGCCATTCGAAAGCTCGGCAGCGGCGATCGCGGCCAGCGGCCTGATGCAATTGGCGGAGTTGACCCGCGACCCAGGACGAGCGGATATCTATCGACAGCATGGGCGCCTGATTCTCGATAGGCTGCTCAGCCCCGAGTTTCTCGGCATCGGCGCGCCGGGTTGGGAGGGCATTCTTCGCCACGGCAGCTATCACGAGCGGCTCGATCTCGGCGTCGATGAGAGCGTGATGTGGGGCGAGTACTTCTTTGTCGAGGCGCTCGACAAGCTCCTCGGCGCGCCTCAATTGTCATAAAGCCAAGTGCCGTTGCTCTGTACACGTTGACACTGTGAGCGGGGAAAGGTACAAACGCTGAGCACGGACAGTGGCGAGCAACACGGCTCAGGTGAGCCGGGATTCTGGGACTCGGGGCCTGATTGCGATCCTCGTGCCTGACCGTCGTGCAGTGGTGCACGGCAACAGCCGACAACGCTGGAGGAGCGATCGATGATGGATGTTTCGCCTGTGCTTTCGTCCCGCGCAACGCGGCGTGGCATGTTGAAAGGAAGCGCTGCACTTGGCCTCGGCGCACTGGCCACGAACCCACTGGGCAGAAGGCTGGCCATGGCGCAAGACGCTGGCTCACTGGAAGTCTTCTCCTGGTGGACGTCACCGGGCGAGGCGCCCGCCCTGCAAGCCCTTTTCGATGCCTATCTGGCGGAGTATCCGGGGACGGAAATCATCAACGCGGCTGTTTCTGGCGGCGCGGGCGTGAATGCCATCGCCGTGCTGCAGACCCGGCTGCAGGGCAACCAGCCGCCCGACTCGTGGCAGACGCACGTCGGCCGCGAGCTGATCGACCAGTACGTCGTACCGGGGTATTGCGAGCCGATCACCGATCTCTACACTGAAGAAGGCTGGACCGAGGTGATGCCGGCAGGCCTCGTAGAGCAGGCGACCTGGGAAAGCGAGCAGTACTCCATTCCCGTCGGCGTCCATCGCGGAAATGGCTTCTGGTACAACAAGCAGGTGATGGCCGACAACGGCATCGAGGTCGGTGACACGATGTCGGTCGACGAGTTCTTCGCCGCGGCTGACATTCTCAAGGCTGCCGGGATTCCGGCCCTTGCGCTGGCGATGAAGGACACGTTCGCGGGCGCGCAGCTCTTCGAGAACACGCTCCTGGGCGTTGCCGGACCTGAAACCTATGACGCCCTTTTCAAGGGCGAATCGGCCTGGGACGACCAGGTGGTGCGCGATTCGGCGGATATCTACGCGCGCATGCTCGACTACATCAACGAGGATTTCTCAGCCCTTACCTGGGACCAGGCGGTTGCGTTGGTCATCGAGGGCAAGGCTGGCTTCAACAGCATGGGCGACTGGGCCTATGGCGAGGTTGTTGCCAAGGATGCGGTCGATAACATCGGTTGGGTGAGCCATCCTGGCTCGGCAGGGTCATTCGTCCTCGTGGTCGACAGCTTTACTCTGCCGGTCGGCGCGCCAAATGCCGAGAACGCGCGCAACTGGTTGAAGGTGCTCGGATCGAAGGCAGCGCAGGAAGCGTTCAATCCGCTCAAGGGCTCGATCGCGCCGCGCACCGACGTCAACCGCGAGATCTTCTCCCCATACCACCAGTGGTCGATGGATGGCTTCGCCAAAGACGCGCTGGTCCCCTCGTGCGCGCACGGCCAGGCGTCGTCGCCTGCCTTCAAGCAAGCCTTCTATGACGCCTCGGTGGCGTTCGTGACCGACAAGGACGTCGATATGTACATCTCCATGCTGGTCGACGCCGCGGCGATGGACGCGGAAACGACCGAATAACAGATCCCGAAGCGACCCTGGCAAAGGCAGGAGAGTGAGGTACCTCACTCTCCTGCCGTTCGTCGCTGGCACGTTGATTCCCTTACACTCGCACTCTGTGCAGCAACCTGGGTGATTTTGTGGCGGTCACGACACCAGTTATCAGTCAGGAACGGGCGCGCCAGGCGGCGTCAGTCAGACGCCGGGGCCTTTCGCTGGAGCGCTATCTGTCGCCCATGCTGCTTGCCCCGTCCGCCGTGGCGATCTTCATCTTTGTTTACGGCTTCATCGGATACACGTTCTACGTTTCACTGACCAACTGGAAAAGCGCCAAGCCCGACATGAGTATTCGCCGCCCGATTGGCGCAATCTACGCCGATCTCTTCAGTCAGACGCGATTTCAGATCGACCTGCGGAACACGGTTGTCTTCACGATCCTCTTTCTCTTGATGGCGGTGCTGGGAGGGCTGGCGTTGGCCATCCTGCTCGACCGGCATGTAAAGGGAAGCGGCTTCTTCCGCAGCGTCTATCTCTTCCCGTATGCCCTCTCGTTCATCACGACGGGCGTTGCCTGGAGTTGGATCTTCAATCCTGAGACGGGCGTCAACCTGCTCTTTGAAGCGACCGGGATGAATCAGGTGCTTGCGGCGTTCGGAATGGATCCGCTGAAGCCGGGGTGGATCACTGACCCCAGCGTGGTCTGGCAGCTCAACGGGCCGATCGCGGCGGTCTATCCGCCGGCGGCCGAGTGGAGCCTCAAGCTCGGCATCCCGGTCGCCATGATTCCGGTGGCCATCGCGGCCTCCTGGCAGCTCTCGGGTTTTGCGATGGCGATGTTTCTCGCGGGGTTGGGGACGATCTCGCATGAAGTGCGCGAGGCGGCCGCGCTCGACGGCGCGAGCGACTGGAAGCTCTACAAGGATGTCATCGTTCCCTTGCTGAAACCGATTACCGTGAGCGTGCTGATCATCCTGACACACGTCTCGCTGAAGATTTTCGATCTCATCTTTGCCATGTCGGGGAAGGGTCCAGGGTTCGCCACGGACGTTCCTGGCATCTTTGTCTATGAAATGATCTTCCGTGCTCAGCGATACAACCTGGGGGCGGCGGCGGCGATCGTCATGTTGGTGAGCGTCGCCATCGTCATCGTGCCGTATCTGGCTCGCCAGATGAAGTCGCTCTGATGGCAGCCGACCTTCTCGATGCCGGATCTCCAGTCTACACGCCGCGCAAGCGGAGCCGCATTGGCCGGTTCGTGATCTATGCATTGCTGGTGGTGGCGGTCGTTTTCTACATGTTGCCGGTCTACGTGATGGTCATCAATGGGCTGAAGGACAAGGCCTACATGACCCTCACCGACATGTGGAAGTTTCCGATCTACCTCAATGGCGGTGGATTCCCGTTGGCATGGGAGACACTCAGCCCGAACCTCTGGGCGAGCTTGAGAATGGTTGTCCCAGCAACCGTCATCTCCTGCATGCTGGGCGCGGTGAACGGCTATCTCCTTTCCAAGTGGAAGTTTCGCGGCTCTGACGTGATCTTCACGTTGATCCTCTTTGGGATGTTCATCCCTTATCAGGCAATTCTGATCCCGCTGATCCGCATGCTCGATCAGATTGGGCTTTACGGCAAGTGGCAAGGTCTCGTGTTGGTGCATGTGGTCTATGGCATCCCAATCGCTTGCCTGATCTTTCGCAACTATTTTGCCAACGTTCCGACCGAACTCGTGGAGGCGGCGCGCATCGACGGCGCAGGGCTAATCCAGACCTTCTTCCAGGTGATCCTGCCGCTGAGCCTGCCCGCGTTCGTGGTTGTCGGCATCTTTCAATTCACGAACATCTGGAACGACTTTCTTTTCGGGGTCACGGTGGTCTTCAACCCGAAGGATCAGCCCGTCACGGTGGCGCTGAACAACCTCAATGGCACAAATTCGGTTGATTGGACCGTGGTGATGGCGGCCGCCGTCCTATCCGGGTTGCCAACGGCGCTGGTCTACATTTTCCTCGGGCGATTCTTCATCCGGGGCCTGCTTGCCGGATCGATGAAGGGCTAGGATCGCGTTCACTGGCCATGTCGAACGTTTGCCATGCCGACGTGGCGATTGTTGGCGCCGGAATGGGCGGCGGCACGCTCGCCTGGGCGCTGCGCGACAGCGGCGCACGAGTTCTGATCCTCGAACGAGGCGACTTCCTGCCCACGGAGGCTCAGAACTGGAGCCCGGAGGCCGTTTTCGTCGAGAATCGCTACAAGGCCGCGGAACTGTGGCGCGATGCCCAGGGCGGCTGGTTCTCGCCCGGAGTGCACTACTTCGTTGGCGGAAACACCAAGGTCTATGGGGCCGCGTTGCCGCGGCTGCGCCAGGAAGATTTCGGAGAGATTGCGCACGAAGGGGGCATCTCCCCGGCATGGCCGATTACCTACGACGACCTGTCCCCTTATTACGACCGCGCCGAGCGGCTGTACAAGGTCCACGGGCTCGCGGGTGCAGATCCGACCGATCCACCTCGCTCCGGGCCGTTTCCCTTTCCGCCAATGCCTGCTGACCCCTACATGGAATCGCTGGCCGACCGGTTGCGTGGGCAGGGGCTTCACCCCAGCCCCTTGCCGGTCGGCCTCGACTTTCGGCCGGGTGGGTCGTGCATTCGTTGCAGGACCTGCGATGCGTTCCCTTGCCGAGTCCTGGCCAAAGGCGACGCTGACGTCTGCGCCGTGCGTCCGGCTCTGGAGTCGGGCAACGTCGAGCTCTGGACGAAGTGCTACGTCGAACGAGTCGCATCGTCGCCAGATGGCTCACGAGTTACGGGGCTTGTCGTCGACCGCGACGGCGAGCGCCAGTCCGTCGAGGCCGACTACGTCGTCGTATCGGCCGGTGCGGTCAACTCAGCGGCGCTTCTGCTCCGTTCCGCCACGTCACGCCATTCAAGCGGTCTAGGCAACAGTTCAGGACTGGTCGGCCGCAACTACATGGTGCACAACAATTCCGTGCTGGTAGCGATCGATCCTCGAAGGCCGAACAGGACGGTCTTCCAGAAGGTCATCTCCATTAACGACTTTTATCATGCCGGGTTCGATCCCTCCTTTCCATACCCTATGGGAAGTCTGCAGCCTGTCGGAAAGCTGCAGGGCGCGATGATGCGTGGCGCGGCGCCCATGGCGCCGGTTTGGGCGCTTGGCGCGGCGGCGCGGTTCAGCGTCGATTGGTGGGTCATGAGCGAAGACCTGCCGGACCCGGAGAACCGCGTTTCACTTGGCACGGATGGCAGCCTTGTCGTTCAATGGCGACCGAACAATCTGGCCGCGCATCTTCGCCTGATGAAGCAGGCGAAACAGATGCTGCGCGGGGCCGGCTATCCGATCCTGTTGTCGCGGCAGATGGGCATTGCAACGAATTCACACCAGTGCGGGACGCTCCGTTTCGGCGATGATCCGGCGACGTCGGTGCTCGACCCCCGCGGCAGGGCGCACGATCTGGAGAATCTGTATGTCGTTGACGCATCATTCTTCCCCTCGTCGACGGCTGTCAACCCGGCATTGACAATCGCCGCGCAGGCGTTGCGCGTGGGAGATCATTTGCGCCAGAGGCTGGGCGTTACCCAGCCTCCAAAGGCGTCAGGAGCAGCATCATGACGGAGCGGGAGAGCCGGTTGGCGGGGTATCGGCAGCGGCGAGACCAGTTCTTCGGGCAGCATCCCCATTCTCCGCTCAGCGATGAACAGAAGTCGTGGTTCCAGGGGCTTGATTACTTCCCCGAGCGAACGGATCTGGCCCTGGTGCTCGAACTGGATGATTCTGGCAACCACGTCAATGAGGAGATCGCACTGGAGACCACGGATGGACTCCAGAAGCACTTCGTCCGCGCGGGCGTGGTCCGATTTGCGGTGGATGGTGAGCCGGTCACGCTGACGGTGCTTCGCGACGGTCTACACGGAAGCTTGTTTCTTCCATTTCGTGATGCCAACGCCGGGATGGAGACGTACGTGGTCGGCCGTTACATTGAGCCGAAGGCTCGACCGGATGGCATGCTGGAGATCGACTTCAACTACGCCTACAACCCGTTCTGCGCGTATGGAGAAGGGTGGAGCTGCCCTATTCCGCCCGAGGAAAATCATCTGAGCCAGTCGATTCCGGCTGGCGAGCGGGCGTTCCGCGCCCCATCGACGGACTAGGAGTTTTCGGGTTGCCGGCTGGCATGTTCTGCCCTGCTGGACCACAACGCGAGGCCTCTTGCGGCGGCCTCGACGTTGGGCAGGCCGCCAGCCAGTGCTCGCCCAAGCAGGGCGCAAGCGGCTTCACGCGGCCAGCGATACCTGGCTCGACGAACCTCGAAATACCGGCAGGTCAAGGGTTCGAACACGAGCTCGGCGAGTATCCACTCCGCATCGCGACCATCGAGGATCCAGAGGCGACGCCCGTACTGCCAGGCAAATGGCGCGGGACTGACTGGTTCGAACACGCCCGCCCCAGCGGGGAGCCGCCCCTGACCCGGATCCTCGTTTGATCTGGCAGTGGCGCCGCTATGCACGTCAAGCTCCTGCCTCTGTGATTCCGCGGGAATCAAGACCGCCGCCGGGGGATTCGGGCACGCTCCATGTGCGCGAGTGGTTTTTTGGGGCCCCGGGTCAGCGTCGCTTGCTCACGGGAACGAGAACGTCATCCTGATCCGATGGGAAGAGGGTAGCACCGGGCCGTGACAAGCGACAAACCGGCACGATACGCGCGCTTCACAATCTAGCCGGACTCGGTGACTTCAATGGAGGCGCGCCGCGCTTCGACGCCGTTTAATGAAACCGCGATATCGTACGTTCCAACTGGCCAGGGAATCGATGGATCGCGGTTCAGGCGAAAGCTGAGCCATCGCTCGTCAAGGGTTCTGTCGATCGTCACGGAGGACGTCAATGGCTCGAGCGACGTGTCGTTGTACGTCCAGACTGCCTGTACCACCGCGCCATGTGGCAGAAAGTCGCCGGGCGCGGCCGCGATGATGCTGGGCGCGTCGGGCGCAAAGGTGGCTTGGGCGTCGCCGGGTTGGCTCGTCTCGGGGTCGACCGATGCGGTCCAGACAATTTCGCCAATTGCCGGGGTTCGTACAACAGGAGAAGCTGGCGCCGGCGTAGGGGATGTCGCCGCGCGCTTCGCGGCTGGCGTGGGTTCGGTCGGCGATGCCAGCCGGGGCTCGCCGCCGCAACTCGCCAGGGCAATCACAAGTCCAGCGGTTGCCAGCATCACGGGCCACGGACATCGTCGTTGAGCTCGGGACGAGCCGGTTCCGGAAGTTTCGGTCCTCAATTGGCGCCATTGCGGCATGCCGAGGCGTATCCCTCACGAGGCTTCCTGCCCGCCCGTACGTTGCGTGCAGCAGTATCCCAGTTCCCAAGCGGCTCTTGGTGCCACAAGCTAATCGGGGGCATAATCCACCTGTTCAGTTCTTGCCGCCCCGAGGTGTTGATTCGTGGTGAATCCCCAACCCACACGAGATTATCCCCGAGAACAGGATGGTCTGACGTTGCTTCCGGGGCCACGTCCGGAGCGTGGCCGTTCGTCGGGAATCGGCGACAACGCCCAGCCCGTGCCCAGGCTCCTCAGCATCGTGATTCCCGCGATGAATGAAGAAGGGAACATCGAGAACTTGCACGCCGCGCTCGTCGCGGCGCTTGAGCCGCTCGCCATCGACTTCGAAATTGTCTTCATAGATGACGGCTCCACCGATGATACGTGGGTGTCGATGCAAGACCTCGCTTCGCGAGACCCGCGCGTGGTCGCATTGCGACACCGGCGCAACTTTGGCAAAGCTCAGGGGTTGGCAACCGGTTTCGCGGTTGCCTCCGGCGATGTCATCCTGACGATGGACGCGGACTTGCAGGACGACCCGGCTGAAATTCCTCGGTTCCTGGACAAGCTGAACGACGGCTACGACCTCGTTTCGGGCTGGAAGCAACGGCGACAGGATCCGCTCGGGAAGACGCTGCCCAGTAAGGTCTTCAACTCGACCGTGCGGCGCGTGTCGGGTGTGCCGCTGCACGATTTCAATTGTGGGTTCAAGGCCTATCGCGGCGAAGTTGTGCGAAACATCCGGCTCTATGGCGAACTGCACCGCTTCACCCCGGTGCTCGCCCACGCCGAAGGTTTCCGGGTTGGCGAACTGCCCGTACGCCATCATGCGCGACGCTGGGGTAACTCGAAATATGGTTGGTCTCGCCTTGTCAAGGGGTTTCTCGATCTCCTGACCGTGAAGTTTCTCACCGAGTATCGGCAGCGGCCCATGCACGTGCTTGGCGTCCCGGGGTTGGCCGCGCTATGCATCGGCCTGCTGCTCGGGCTCTGGCTCTCCGCGGAAAAGGTCATTACCGGCGCGGCAATTGGTGGCCGGCCGCTTCTTCTGCTCGCGGTGCTTCTCGTCCTGGTAGGCGTGCAGTTCTTCGGTCTTGGCTTGCTTGGCGAATTACTGGTCCACGGAAGTCACCAGCGCGGGTCGCGCGAGAACGTGGCTCCGGTGCGTGAGACGGCCGGGCTGGAAGACTCGCGCCTTGAGCGGGCTGGGTTGCGACAGGAACGATGAAGGACGCTCAGGCGTCGTCCGATCTTGTCGCCGACGCTCCGGAAAGCCGCGCCGTGTCGCGTCACTGGTACGCGCCGCTCCTGGCCGTTCCAACACCGGCCATCTTCCTCGTCGCGGCCGCAATTGCTACCTGGCTCCTCTGGAGGCAAGGAAGCCTGGCCCAGGTCGGCGCTTCTCTGCGAATGGCGTCACCCGCGACGATCCTGGCGATCCTTGCCGCGTACGCCTCCAGCATCTTCGTGCTCGGCGTTCGCTGGCATGTGCTGACACGCATGGCTGGCGGCGCGCCTCAGCTGCAGACATCGGCGGAAGTCTTCTTGACCTCCGTCATCGTGAATTACGCCGCGCCGATTGGACTTGCCGTTCCGACGCGGGCCGCATTGACGGTCCGGGACCTCGGCCTGACCCCGGCGCAGAGTGGCGCGGTTGTCGGGTGGGAGGTGCTCCTCGACGTCGCGGCGCTCCTGGCGATCTCAGCGGCCTGGCTGGTGCTTGGAGGAAGCACGCTACTGCAGTCAGCGCCGCTCGATGAGCGGTTCGCCCTCGTGGCGGCTTGCGTCTTGATCGCTGGAGTCGTGATCATGGTCGTTGGGAGTCGGATATCAGGGGTGCGCGACCGCCTGAGCCGCATTGTCGGGCCCATGATCGTGGAACCATTGCGCCGGCCGGTAGCGGCATTGCTTTCGGGTTTGCTGACCGTCGCATTCTGGGGTGTCCAGCTTGGCGTCATGTCTGGCCTGCTGTCCCTTTTCGGCGTGGCGCCCTCGCCCTCCCTGGTGACCGGCATGATGGGGCTTCCCATGCTGATCGGCATGCTTAGTCCCGTACCTGGCGGGGCCGGAATCCGTGAGGCGCTGATGGCGGCGTCCGCGCAACTGGAGGCCGCTCCAGCGGCTTCGGTTCTCATGGCCGCGGTCGCCTATCGGCTCGCGCTCTTCGTAGTGACGCCCGTCGTTTGGGGGGGCTTGCGGGCGGCGCGCTTCTGGGCTGACAGGCCATGCCATCGAAACGGGCAACGCCGTTCTTGATGTGGCGGAATCTCGCGCATTGCACGTCAAATTGGGAGCGTTTCACGGATGAATCTCGAAGCACACGCCCAGGAATCGAGCAACTACAAGAAGCATACGGCAGGAAATCCGGTCCAACGGCTCCTGATCGATCGCTTCCACGGGAAGATCGTGCGCGCCGTGCGCGACCTTTCCCCCCGCTCGTTTCTGGACGCGGGGTGTGGTGAAGGGTTCGTCGCCGAGCGCATCCTGGCCGACATGCCCGACCTCGATCTGACCGGCTGCGACCTTTCGTCCGGCGCACTCGACGTGGCCCAGAATCGGATTCCCACCGCGACCTTCGTTTCCGGCAGCGTCACGGATCTTCCGTTCCCGGACCGGTCTTTCGACGTGGTTGGCTGCTTCGAGGTGCTGGAGCACCTTCCTGGCGATCTCCCGAGGCAGGCGTTGGCGGAATTCGCGCGCGTGGCGCGGAAATGGGTCGTGCTGAGCGTGCCCCACGAGCCATACTTCTGCATGGCCAACGCGGCTCGGGGAAAGAACCTCGATATCAGGCCGCGGGGCAGCGACCCGGATCACAAACAGTTCTGGTCGCGGCCGGAATTTGCGGCATTGGTCGGCGAGCACCTTACAGTGCGGATGCTGGATGGATCGTTCCCATGGACGATTTGCGTTGCAGAAGTCAACGCGGCGAGCGCGCACTGACGCGCGTCCGGCTGGCGCGGAGCTGGCGCCAGCGAATGTTCCCGGATCGGAACGCTGAAAATGGAATCTCGGGACCGTCGATGCGGGGTATGCGGACACCTGAATCTGCCGACAGCGGAGTTCTGCGCGGACTGCGGCGTTTTCCTGAGTAGCGTTGCCGCCTCGAGCCTTTCACGCACGAGACAGACTCAATTCACCCTGCCAGACTATCTGCTGGCTGCCCGTGAACGAGAGCGGGAAGAACGTCGCCTGCGCATGTCGACCGAAACGGGCGAAGGCGTCGGGTTGCTCTGGGTCGGCGTCATTTCGGCCCTGCTCGCGATCTGGTTTGGCGGCGGCATTGGGCTCGGGGCGCCGCTCTTTCTGGTGAGCTTGCTGGCGATCCTGGCCGGACTGTGGCGTTTGCGCCGTGACCGCCGGAACATGGCGCGTGCCGGCACGGCGACCGTGGTCGTTTCTTCGGTCGTGCTGGGCGCGGCGCTGGCGCAGACCCTCGGATACAGCAGTGGTGAGATCCCGGAGCCGCCGCCCATGACGGTTCCAACGCCAACGCCCGATCCAGTTGAGTCGATTGCCGAGGAGGAGGCGTTCGGATCCGATGTTCCGATGTTTCGTGGCAACGCGGCTCGCACCGGCGAGAATCCCGGCCCAGCGCCACGGAGCCGCCCGTTGGTGAAATGGAAGGCGTTCGTCGGCGGCGAAAGCTACGCATCGCCAGTCATTGGCCAGGGCAAGGTCTTCGTCGCTACGAAAATGGGAAGCGTGGTCGCGCTGAGACTGAAAGACGGAGGCGAGCTGTGGCGGGCGGACGTGGGCGACTACATCGCGCGGAGCACGCCCGTGTTGTCTGGAGACTCGCTCTACGTAACGTCCGGATACGCCATCTTCGCTCTCGACAGCGCGACGGGCGCGCAACGCTGGAGCAACCCGCTCCGGTTCGCTGGCTCCTGTTCGCCTGTCGTTGCCGAGGGCCTCGTGTTCGTATCAACGCAGGAAGGCCATGTCTCGGCGTTCGCCACGGAAACTGGCGAAGAGATTTGGCATTACCGCAACGACAATCTCCTCTTTGGGTCGCCTTCGGTTGCGGATGGCGTGCTCGTCATTGCCGACGAGGCCGGCAGGGTGACCGCGATTGATGCCGGCAGCGGGCGAGAAATCTGGCAGAAAAACGCGGGCGGAGAAGCCTTTGCCACCCCGGCGATATCGCGTGGGACCGTGTATGTGGCAACGACCGAGCCGAGCATTGTTGCCTATGACTTGAAAACCGGCGAGGAGTTCTGGCGTCGCGATGTCGGAGGCTCGTCGTCGCCGGCGGTGGCGGCGGGGACCATATATCTTGGAGGCGACGATCAATCGGTGCGCGCCCTGGAGGCCGACACTGGTTCGCTGAAGTGGAGTGTTCCCCTTGGCTATGCCATCGAGGCGTCGGCGAGTGTCAGCGACAGCGTGGTCTTTGTCGCCAGTGGGCCAACGGTGAGCGCGATGGACAGCACGGATGGCCGTACACTCTGGTCACACGTCACCGGTGGAGACGTTTCGGCAGACGTTGTGGTGGTGGACAACACGGTTTTGGCCACCAGCCACGACGGGTATGTGTACGCCTTTGGGCCGGCGCGAAGTGGACCTATGGCAAGCTGATAGCTTGCCAAATACCAATGGGGGGGTTTTACTTCGTAGCAGCAGGTAGTACAATGCGCTGGGCGTACTAAGCGTCCGGCGAGCAGCGGTCGGGGGGCTGCCTGCACGTCGCATCTGGGCTCGGGGTGAGAGTCGCGGAGGGAAAGGTCAAATGAGTAAAGTCACGAAGACACGGCTGGGCGTGGCCCTGGTTGGGCTCGCGGTGCCGTTCATGATGGCTGGTTCGGCCGCTGCTGCGCCGGGCCCGCGTGAGGTTTCTGAGGTCCAGCTCCGCTGCCAGGCGTACTACGACATCAGCACCTGCACGCACGCCGTCACCGAGGGCGTCTACGACGTTGTCGAGGACGAGGTCAACGCGGGTCTCTCCGTTGACTACGCCGTCGAGATCGGTGAGGCCGGTCTTGGTGAGCCCGGCTCGCTGGCCGCCGACATCAACGCGATCGCCGTCAACCCGCTGCCGCCGCTCATCCCGGTTCCGGCGGTTCCAGGCGTTCCGTTCCAGTAGATCCGACGGTTCAGATTGGGCTCAGGCCCAACTCGGATAACCGGCTGAAACGGCCGCGGAATCGCTCGATTCCGCGGCCGTTCGCGTATCGTACCCCGCTGGCGAAATAGAGCGAATCGTCGTTTCCGGGAAGGGGACGCGAGATGGTCTGCCAGATCGTATTGGGTCGCGCCGTGGCCATCACGGCACTTTCGTTCATGTTTGCCATGGCGCCAGGTGCGACTGGCGACACCCCAGCCTCGCGGCCGCGGGCGAACGTTTCCTGCTTCGCAGTCGCGGGCGTCGTTACGTGCTATGAAACGGGCTTCATCATCGTGCCGCCGATTCCGCCAGCGTTTACGTCTGGTGAAGACGTCGAGGGGAGCGATGAGGACATCGTGATCCGCGACGACGGCGGTCATCACGTGGCCAGGGGATAGCGGCCGCTATCCCGTATTCTTCAATCCACCAGCGATACCGTTGACCGTGCGCAGTATGGTGCGCACGGCTGCTTCGCTCGCTTCGCCACCGCGCAGCCGGCGCAGCATTTCGACTTGCACGAGCGAAATCGGATCGACGTAGGGATTGCGACGGTCGATCGACCGCCGCAGAACCGGATCGTCTTCGAGCAGGCGCGCCTGCCCGGTCAGCCGCAGGATTTCCCGCGTCGAACGGGCATGCTCTTCGGCGATCCTGGCCCAGATGCGTTCACGCGTACTGCTATCGTTGACCAGCTTCGCGTAACGGGCAGCAATCGCGAGATCGGACTTGGCCAGCGCCATTTCGGCGTTGGCGATGGTCGCTGCAAAGAATGGCCACTCACGCCGCATCTGTTGCAGGAACGTGGTTCCGAACAACATATCACCCTGCTCCAGGGCCACCCCAACCCCGTACCACCCAGGAAGGAGAAAGCGGGACTGCGTCCACGCGAAGACCCAGGGAATGGCACGAAGGTCTTCGATGCGATCTGTTTGATGCCTGCGCGCTGGGCGTGAACCAATCTGCAGCCGTGCGATCTCGGAGATGGGCGTTGCTTCCTCGAAGAAACGAACGAAATCGGGATCGGCGTAGACGAGGTCCCGGTAGGCCGTGATGGCCGCGCCGGTCATCGCCTCCATGGCCGATTCGAACTCGGTGAGTCGCGCGGCAGATGGCATGTCGAGGAGCCCGACAGTACTTACGAGCACCGCGCCGGCCACCAACTCAAGCTCGCGGTGGGCGATCGCCGGCGTCGCATAGCGGGAAGCGATGACTTCGCCCTGCTCAGTCAGCTTGATGCGGCCATTCACGGACCCGGCCGGCTGAGCGAGGATGGCGACATTTGTCGGGCCACCGCCGCGGCCGATGGCGCCGCCTCGGCCATGAAAGAACGTGTGCTGGATACCTTCTTCAGCAAAGAGTCGCGTCAGCTCTCGCTGGGCGTGATAGAGCGCCCAGGCAGACCCCAAGAAGCCGATCTCCTTGTTGGAGTCGGAGTAGCCGAGCATTACCTCCTGCGCGTCGCCCCTCGCGCGGAGAGCGTTGCGGTAAACAGGCAGGTCGAAGAGCAACGCCATGGTCGCCGGGGCGTCGCGCAGACCCTGCTCCTGCTCGAAGAGTGGAGCAATCGAGAGCTTCGCCCCGTGCCCGCCCGGATCGGCCAGGCCGGACTCCTTCATCAACAGCAGAACCGCCAGGATGTCCGACGGCGCCTCCGCGCCTGATATGACGTACGTTTCGATGGCGCCCTGATGGTCACCGCTAACAGCCTCGGCGATCATGCGGAAGGTATTGATGACTTCTCGAGTTGCTGCTTCAAAATGATCGAGTCCTCTCGGCAGCAACGGCCGTGGGTTCCCGATCTCTCGCGTGAGCAACGAGACACGCGCGCCTTCATCGAGGTCGATGTAGGAGTCGACGACGCCGGCGTGGCGAAAGGCTTCATCCAGCGCACGCGCGTGCCGTCGGGCATGATCGCGGATGTCCATGGTGGCCAGATGGAACCCAAAAACCTGCACAATGCGGATAAGATCGCGCAGGTCGCCATCGGCAATGCGTGACGCGCCCTGTTCGCGCAATGCCAGGTCAATGATCTGAAGGTCGTCGAGCAACGCCCGCGATGAGATGTAGCCCGCGAGGCCGTTATCGCGCGTCCGGCGGAGCTTTTCGCGCATGAGCGTCAGCGCCTGGCGATACGGTTCCCCCGCGTTGCCGACGCGCGTTTGGGCCATCGTCTCAGGGAACTCGTTGCCCAGACGGTCGATGAGCGGATCGATGAGCGGCGCCGGACCAGAGATTGTTTCCGCAAGAGAAAGACGGCCCGCGAGCTCGGTAAGCCGCCCATCGAGCAGGCCAAGAGCGCCAGCGCGCATGAGTTCGAGGGCGCTCAAGGTGATGTCGGGCGTGACATACGGATTGCCATCGCGGTCGCCGCCGATCCAGGTGCCGGTCGTCAGCAGTGCTGGCAAGTCGATCGCGAGATCGGGGTAGAACTCCGCAATGGCTTCGTCCAGATCGCGGTAGATTCCGGGAATGACCTCGACGAATGTCGAGAGGAGATAGACAAGGCTGGTCCGCACTTCGTCGAGAACGGTTAGCTTGATGGAACGAACCTCGTCCGAATACCAGAGCTCTTCGATCGTCTGCTCCAGCAGCCGATGGGCGCGCGCCGACTCGCCGGGGAGGTGCGCGAGCTCGTCCAGATCGCGCAAAACGCCGAAAATCCGCGCCAGCTTCGCAATAATGGTCCTGCGGCGGGCCTCGGTCGGGTGCGCGGTCAGCACCAACCGGATCTGGGCTTCGCGCAGAATGTTTGCCAGTTGCGGGCCACTCATGCCCTTTTGGGCGAGGAGTGCAATCGCTTCGCGCATCGATCCGCGCCGGGGTCCGCCTTCAATCGCCTCCCGGCGGCGGATCCGGCGGATACGCTCGCTGTCCTCCGCTAGGTTGATAAGCTGAAAGTAGTTCGTGAACGCTCTCACGAGCGATTCGGCTTCGTCATCCTGAAGCTCACCCACGAGAATGTCGAGATCGTCGCGCGCGACTTCGTCGCCACCGCGCAGTGCCTTCGCGAGCACGCGCGCGGCTTCGGTCCGCGAAAAGGCGCGCTCACCATCTGATGCCCGCAAGACCTGGCCGAGCATCCCGGCTAGCAGATAGATGTCGTCCGATACGGAACGTGATAGAGCTCCCTGCGCGGGGAGCGTTTCTGCTTGTGTCATGTCCATGCCTCGTTTCTCACCGGACCCTGGCGAGGTCCGCAAGCATTCTAGGGGTTCTGGAGCGGCCTGCCCTGTGGCAGGAGCACAACGTCGTGGCATGGGCGCCGAAAATACCGGGGCGCATGGCCGAACGAACCGTCATGGGTCAAGATGTGCAGGACAATTGAAGCGGGACACCGGTCAAGGGGAGGATGAATTTGGTCGTATCGACAAGACTCGCGACTTCATGGGCACATGGCAGCGCGGCGGGGGAAGCGTATCGTCTCACGGCAGAGGAGCTGGCTGACCGCCTGATGCCAAGTGGACCGCGCATTTCGCCTGACGGATCAACGGTGGCCTTTGCGGTCGCTCCGGCTGGGCGGAAAGGAGAGCATGCGGCCCAGGCGATCTGGATCGCGCAATTCGGCGAGCCCGCGAGACAAGTGACCGCGGGAATACGGGACGACCGCGCGCCACGGTGGTCGCCAGACGGAACGAGACTCTTGTTCATTTCGAATCGCCAGAGCCCTGAGGAGGATGAGGCTCGTTTGTACCTACTCCCCGTTGCAGGCGGCGAGGCACTCCCCCTGGGAGATCTGGCTGGAGAACTCACACAGCCGGCCTGGGCTCCCGATGGCCGAACGGTTGCCGTGCTGCGCCGGGATCCGGAACCAGAGGATGTGAAGACGCGCCGAAAAGAACGAGACGACGCGATCGTCGTCGAAGAGAATCCGCGCTTCGCGCGCCTGTGGATCGTGGACGCGGTCTCGGGCAGCGCTCGCTGTCTGACGACGGGCGCCCGCGAAATTCGGGCGTTCGCCTGGGCTCCTGACAGCCAGAGTCTTATCGTCGTAGCCACCGATGACGTAGGGTTCGATGCTGGGATGGGACCTTGCGATCTATGGCAGATTCCCCTTCAGGGAGGGCTCCCACGGCATGTCGCACGGTTTCCGACCACGGGGTCCATGCCGGTGCTCGTCGAGACACGTGAGGGTCCCGTAGTGGCGCTGCGAGTTGATGGCCATCGCGAGCAGCCGGCAGACTCGATCTGGACGGTGCCCCTGGCGGGCGGCGAGCCGCGAAACCGGCTCCCTGGGCTGAAAGGGATCGTGTACGAGATTGCCGAGTTCCCCGGACGGCCGGGCACTGTCGCGGCGCGAATCGTCGAGCGCACGCACGGCAGGCTCTATGCGGTGGACGTCGTGAATGGGGAGATGGAGGCCATCGTGCCTCCGTTCGCCGGGGCCGGAGGGAGCATTGTGGATGGTCCGTCGATCTCCGCGGCTGGTGATCGACTCGCCTTCATCTGGACCGATTCGACCACGCCCGAGGAGGTCTTCGTCGGGCGGGTCGGCGGCGATGTGAGCCTTGTAACCGAACTCGGCGCGTCGTTTGCCGGGCGGTTGCAGCCGGTCGATCACGTCACCTGGCTCAGTGACGATGGCGTGGAAATCGAAGGTCTCTTGACGTATCCAGCAGGGTATGAGCCTGGCGAGCGATACCCCCTGATTGTCGAGGTTCACGGCGGTCCGTCGTGGCAATGGGAAGACCGTGTCATGCTCGATTGGCACGATTGGGCACAGCTTCTGGCGAGCAACGGCTTCGCCGTGCTCATGCCGAACCCCAGGGGCAGCACCGGCTATGGGGATGCATTCCAGAAGCTGCTGCAAGACGACGTCGGCGGCGGCGAATCTCGCGATCTGATTACCGGTGCGCTCGCCATGGTGGACCGGGGCATTGCGGACCCGGATCGACTCGGCATTGGCGGCTGGAGCTGGGGCGGCTATCTGACCGCCTGGACGATCACGCGGACAGACACCTTTCGTGCGGCGGTGATGGGCGCGGGACTGTCGAACATGATCTCCGATCACGGACAGGACGACATTCCCTCGGCGAACCTGCTCTACTACCCCGGCCATCCCTACGAGCACATGGAGAAGTACTGGAGCAGCTCGCCTATCCGCTATGTCTCGGCCGTGCGCACGCCGACGCTGATCCTGCATGGCGACGAGGATGCCCGCGTCCACCCGGCACAGGGGATGGAGTTCTTTCGCGCGCTCAAGATCCTCGGCGTGCCGGTGCGGTTCGTCCGCTATCCACGCGAGAAGCATGGCTTCGTCGAGCGCGCGCATCAGATCGACCTGATGACCCGCGTCGTCGATTGGTACACGCGGTACCTGTAGCCAGAGTGCTGAAGCCGGGGCGCGCGATTCACCCGAATCTCGCGCCCTGAGCCTAGCCGAGCAAGCGCAGAATGGAGTCCGTGTAGACCCTGGCCTGAGTAACGAGGTCGTCGATGACGACGGCCTCGTTCGCGCCATGCGCGTTTTCACCACCAGGCCCATATCCGACCGTGTCGATGCCGGCCTGACGGTAGAAGCGGCCATCCGTGGCCCCGGCCCAGGCGACGAAGTACTCCGGTTCGCGGCCAGTGACGTCACGCACGCTTTGCTGGACCGCTTGCACGAGTGGTGAGGTGTCTTCGGTGATGTTGGCCGGAATGTGGTCCCCTTCAGGGTCGATCGCCAACTCGAAGCGGAAGTCGGGATCGTCCGCGGCAATTGCTTCGAGTGTCGCGACGATCTCGGCAACAGCCGAATCGCGCGTTTCGCCGGGCACGAGCCGCCGGTCGATCGAGAACGCGCACTCGCCTGGTACGACATTGTGCGCGACGCCGGCGTGGATCGAGTTGATACTGATGATCGGCTTGCCAACCGCGGGGTGAAAGCGGTCGATATCTCCTTCCAGCGCCAGGACGGCTTTCGCTGCCTTGGCGATGGCGTTGATCCCCGTGACCCGGGCGGCGGCGGTATGGGAGGCGCGACCCAGGATCGTTACGTTGACCGCCAGCAAACCGCGTTCGGCATTGCGGACCTTCAGGTCGCTCTTTTCGCCAATGAGGCAATAGTCGGGTTTCGGCAGGCGGCCGGCAGCGATCTCTTCGAGGACATGGAGCGTACCGAACCGGCCGCCGACCTCTTCGTCGCTGACGACATGCACTTGAAGCTGCCCGCGAAGGGGTGCGTCCTTGAGGACTGTCATGACATGGAGCATGACGGCGACCGAGCTCTTCATGTCCGATGCACCGCGGCCGAAGAGCTTGCGGCCATCAGATGAGATAACTGGCTCGTAGGGACCATTCTGCCATGCTGACGCATCCGAGACTGGTACGGTGTCCAGGTGGCCGTTCATGGCGAGGATCTGGCCGCCGGCGCCGTTGCCAACGCTCACGATGACGTTTGGCCGAGTTGGGTCATTCGCGGTGACCTGATAGGCGAGTCCTTGCGAATCACACCATCGCGCCACATCATCCATGATGTCGCGTTCTTCGCCGCTGGTGCTTGGGGTGGCGATGAGCCGGCTGGCAAGCGCCACGATCTCCTCTCGGTTGATGCGTTCGCTGAACCTGCCATCCGTCATCGAGTGAAGCTCCATTTCAACTGGCACGCCAACGAAATCCACCTGGGCGCGTCGACGCGCACGGCCGCGCGATCCCGAGCCGGATTGCCAGGAGTCGGCGCGCTACAGGCGTTCGAATCGTTCGACGTCGATCACAAAAACGACCGCGCCGCCCACTTCGACTTCAAAATTCTCCGGCATGTAGAGCAGTCCCGGCTCGAGCGCCGGAGAATAGGGCACCGCGACCTGCGTTCTGCGCCGGCAGGTGCGGCGGAGTATTGCCATCACCGGGTCGACCTGGGAGTCCTCGACGCCTATCAGCAGGCTCGTGTTTCCCGTGCGCAGAAACGATCCCGTTGTGCTGACCTTTGTGAACCGGTGCCCGGCCGCAATCAGCGCGTCGGTCAGCGCTGGAGTGTCCTCGTCCTGAACGATGGCGATTATGAGCTTCATTGATCCCCTCCTCTCGGTGGCGGCGCGTGATGCGCACGCGTCGCTCCATGGAGGCATCGCCGTGCCACCTTGGGCCGCCAAATCATAGCCGAAGTGTTAGGAGCCGCCGTCTGTATCAAGAGCCTGATGCCACGAGCACCCGTTCGTCAGGGTGCGTTGCGATGACGGTAAGGAGCTCATCGTGGAGGAAGCCATTCGAAGCCAGAATTTCCCGGTCATCGGAGCGATACGCGCCGCCGGTCATGCTGGTTACGACGCCGCCAGCCTCGATCACCATCAATGCGCCCGCGGCGACATCCCAGGGGGAGATGCCTCGCTCCCAGTAGCCGTCCAGCCTGCCTGCCGCGATATAGCAGAGATTGAGCGCGGCCGATCCGGTTTGCCGAATGGCCTGGACACGAGTCAGAAAATCGCGCCATATCTCAGCCTGGAGCGCGCGTAACTCCATGGTGTAGGAGAACCCGGTCACCAGCAGTGCACGAAACAGCTCGGAAGTTGCCGCCACGTGGAGGGGCTGTCCGTTGAGCGTTGCGCCAGCGCCGCGCTTCGCCACAAACATCTCGTCCCGCATGGGATCGTACACGACTCCGACCATCGGCGCTCCGTCGTTCTCCAGGCCGATCGAGACGGCAAAGGTCGGCAGTCCATGAGTAAAGTTCGTCGTACCGTCCAGAGGGTCGATGACCCAGCGATACGGCGAGTTACTGGTCGATCCACGCGCCCCTTCCTCGCCGAGGAGATCGTGATCCGGGAACGCCGCGCGAAGCCGCTCGCTAATCAAGGCCTCAGAAGCCTGGTCGGCTTCCGTAACCATATCGATTGGCCCCTTGAATCGCACATCATGAGGCTGGCCAAAGCGGTCGCGCAAGATGGCGCCGGCCTCGCGCGCAATCGATTGCGCGTGACGCGCAAGCTCGTCCTGTGTTGGTTCCATTTCGCGCATTCGAGCCTTTCCGGTGTCGGTGACTAGCGAGCGGTCAGGGCAAGCCTCGGGAAGACGTCAGCCTCCCACCCAACCTGATCTCCCCGGCGGATGACCCATGCCGCCGCGCCGGCGACCATGGCCGCATTGTCCGTACAGTATTGAAGCGTAGGGAATACGAGCCCCATGCCGGGGCCACAGCGTGCCGCAATCTCCGAGACAAGCCTTTCCCGCAACGCGGAGTTCGCGGAAACCCCGCCCGCAACGACGACAGTGGCCGCGCCTTGAGCGCGAGCGGCCTCCGCGGTCTTGACGGCAAGTGGTTCGACGATCGCGTCCTGATAGGAGGCCGCCAGATCACGTATCGGGGCGTCGTCAGCAAAGCGAGGAGGCCGGTGGGGTCGAAATGGGCCGGAAGGGCTGGTTGGCTCATCCACTGCCGGCGCTTCCGGTTCGGGTAGCCGCATTGGCTCGGTGATACGCAGGAGCGCGGTCTTCAACCCGGAAAAGCTGAAGTCATCGGTGCCTGGGAGCCAGGCGCGGGGGAGATCGAACGCGTCCGGCCTGCCAGAACGCGCGGCGGCCTGGATCGCGGGGCCCCCCGGAAACCCGAGCGCAAGGAGGCGGGCGCCTTTGTCAAATGCCTCGCCCGCGGCATCGTCGAGCGTGCGCCCCAGATGGGCGAAACTGCCATGCCGGGACATCAGGATCAACTCGGTATGCCCGCCCGAGACGAGCAGACACAGCACCGGAAACACGGGCTCCGGCGGCAGATGGTCAGGGGCGCCGAGCCAATTGGCGTAGATATGGGCCTCGAGATGGTTCACGGCCACCAGTGGCCGGCGCAGCGCATAGGCCATCGCCTTTGCCGCGTTCATGCCGACGACGAGCGAACCGGCAAGGCCCGGCCCCTGGGTCACGGCGACGGCATCAATGTCCCCACGGTCGATGCCCGCCTCGCGCAAGGCGTCCTCGATGACGGGAACAATGGCCGTGACGTGGCGTCGAGCGGCCAGCTCCGGCACCACACCACCGTGGGCCCGATGAATCTCGAACTGCGACGAGACGATCGAAGAGAGAACAGATCGCCCATCCGCGACGACAGCCGCTGAGGTTTCGTCGCACGAGGTTTCGATCCCCAGTACGATCATGGCCGGGGCTCCAATTGAGCAATCTGGCTCATGGCCACGGTCGAGTCCGCTCGTTGCCCGCGAATGGGGAGAGGTGACCGTGATCGATGTCGACCATGAGGCGGTCGGCAAGAGCCGCGCGGCGCGCCTCGATGGCCGCGCGCGCATCGCTGTCGGTCAGCGCCCGTGACCACATGATCAGCGCATCTTCATTGTTGTCACTGTAGTAGCGCTTGCGGGTGCCATGCACCGTGAAGCCGTATTTGCGATAGAGCGCCTGCGCCTGCAGGTTCGAAACTCTGACCTCCAGGGTCAACCAGTTGGCGCCTCGGTCGATGGCCTCGTCGACCATGCAGAGGAACAGCAGCTCGCCCAGGCCCAGTCCGCGATATGCCGGCTCGACCCCGATCGTGGTGATATGGGCTTCGTCGAACGCCAGCCACATGCCCGCGAAGCCGATGATGGGGAAACCTGGCGAGGCCGCGCTCTCGTGGCGGCGGCCAAGTTGAAGCGGTAAGAGCGAGCGCCGTGGGAGAGGCCGAGCCTGTTCTGCCAACGCTGACCTGTTCACGTCAGCGTAATCGCCCGCTCCATTCGCGGCTGCCGACCTCCGGAGGACGACGTAGTGATTCTGGGCCGGATTCTGAAGCTCGCGGCGGTAGGCGGAGGCGGGCCAGGGGTTGGGAAAGCAGTGCCGCTCCACCCGGCCAACTTCGGGAACATCGTCCTGGGTCATGATGTCGAGGCGGTAGAGTGGGCGCCCGGGATCCGCGCTGGCGCGATCGTCGGCGTGCGCGCGCAAGGTACTCATGGCACGGACGGTAGCATTGTCCCCCGTACCTGAGCAAACGCCACGTCCTCAGCCCCTCGCTGAGCGGCTCAGGTACACGGGTTCGAGCAGGACCGGGTCGTCAAACGATCTGGCCAGCCAGCGCCTCCAGAGCAGCTCGGCGAATGCCGCGGGATGGCGAACGCGCAGCGCGGGCGGTGGCACCGTTACGTTTCCAAGAGCCGCGAGGGTATCGGCAACTGCCCGCTCGACTTCTCCGGCAACGACATAAGGCCCCCCTTCGGAAAGCTCGGCAACGAGTTCCTCGACCGAGCCATTGCGAGCGGGCCGTGACTCCAGGACGCTCTGCCCTTCGGGCTGGAAGCGTGCCCAGGCATAGCGGCCCCTGCCGGCGCCGACGGTGGCGACAATCTCTCGCTCGGACTGGCCGTGCGGCAGCGCGGTCGCTTCGAGGGTTGATAGTCCGACCAATGGCGCTTTCGTTGCCAGATGCAACCCCTTGGCGATGCCGAACCCAACGCGCAGACCCGTAAAGGCGCCCGGACCAGTGGCGACGCCAATGGCGCCGAGGTCGGTGACGGCAACGGAGGCCGCGTCGAGAAGATGGTGAATCTCCGCGAGCAACGTTGTCGTGTGGGATCGCTCAGCAGCCCACGATCGAAACGAGAGATGATCTCCGTCATACAGCGCGGCCGCTCCCTGGCCGCTGGAGGTGTCGATGGCGAGCAGCGGACGCGTGAGGTCGTCGTCCATCGCCGATTCTGCTGCCATCCCTCGTCGCGATTCCCTTCGATCTCGTGCCGGGCCCATTGGCAACTACGAGTGTACCCCGAGGCTCTTGCGCCCACCGTGCCTACCTGAGGAGGCAGTCGTGGTTCGATTTCAGGGTGCGTAGCGCGCCAGGCGTTGGCGAAGGTCGTCCATTCGAATCCGCCAGGTCTCGTCATCGGGCACGTGTGAGATCTCAATGTTCCGTTCATCCGGCAACGCTGCCTCGATGGTCACCAGAAGATAGCGGTCTGGCAACTCGTCCGCGGCGCGCTCGGGCCACTCGACGAGGGTCACGCCTTCCGCGGGGGCGGTAAGGTCCGAATACCCGATCGACGCCAATTCGTCACTGCCTTCGATGCGGTAGAGGTCGAGGTGATAGAGGCGAGAGATCGGCGCCGCCAGGCCCGTGTCGTATTCGTTCACCAGGGCGAATGATGGACTGGAGACGACGGCATCCACGCGGAGAGCATCGGCAATCCCTTTGGCCAGCGTCGTTTTCCCGGCGCCCAGGTCACCGTGAAGCAGGACAACGTCGCCATCGCGTAGCCAGCCAGCGAGCGCGCGGCCCAGCTCTCGGGTTGCCTCTGCATCTCGGGAGACGAGGTGCACCTTTCCTTGGGTCATGAGCGCGACAATCGCGCGGTTCGCGTGGCCGCGCGATGCCTTGATGGCCGCGCCTTGGCAGGGAGTTGCCTCACGATGCCGGCTCCTGCGCGGGTTCGGCGCTGGATATGGAGGGATTTGTGCCCGGTGGCATAGCGACAGCCGGCGACCATTGCGGGGGAGAGAGGAAAGGCGGGCTCGCGTCGAAGG
The DNA here is from genome assembly GCA_964434995.1 of uncultured Sphaerobacteraceae bacterium. Lineage (GTDB taxonomy): Bacteria > Chloroflexota > Chloroflexia > Thermomicrobiales > UBA6265 > JACCXM01. The sequence goes on along the minus strand of CAYSXO010000011.1, from coordinate 881 downwards.
CGATGTCGATGCTGGAGAGCACGGGCTGGCCCGAGGTGAGGTCAACCATCGTGCTTTCGGATCCGGCATTCCAGGGGGAGAGCAGAATGGCCGAACCGTCTGGGCTCCAGGTCATCTCACCTGAGAGCGCCTCAGATGCTGAAACGGATTGGCTGTTTCGGGCAGGATCGTTGATGACGATGAGCGAATCCTTCGCCGTGTAGGCGTAGCGCGAACCGTCGGGCGACCAGACTGGCATGGTGGGATTGTCCCGCGGGCCGGCGATTTCGTCGATCTCCCCGCTCATCCTGTCGAGCGCGCGAATCGAGGTCGAAGGCGGCTCGTACCACGTCTGGCCGAACAGGCTGAAGAGCAACAGTTCATCGCCGCGAGGCGACCACGTCACGCTCCAGACGTAGCGCACCGCGCCATTGGTGAGGTTCTCGAAGCCCGGTCTGTCGACATGAACAACGATCACATCACCCGGGGAGTGTTGTGGCCGTTCGTCAGTGCCTTGATGCTTGACCACAAAGGCCAGCTCCTTTCCGTCGGGTGACCAGGATGGGTTGAACGCCAGCGAAAACTCATCACCCGTGAGGTCGGTTTCCTGCCCGGTGGTGACGTCGACGACGCGAACGCTGATCGCGCCAGTCTCGTAAATGGGGTCGTACCCCGCGAAGCTGGTATAGGCGATGCGCTCGCCGTCCGGGCTCCAGGCGGGCGCGGCATGGCCGACACCCCATTGGCCAGATGTTGAGGTTCAGCGCCATCCAGGCCAATGGTATAGAGCGACACATTCCCGACCGGGTCATCGGGATCAGGGGCGAGAAATGCGATGCGCGAGCGATCCGGGCTCCAGGCAGGCCAGATGACCTCGAGCGCATCGGTAAGTTGCCGGTCGG
>CAYSXO010000010.1:0-37058 GCA_964434995.1 uncultured Sphaerobacteraceae bacterium | reverse complement strand
GGATGAAGCTGGCAAACGAAGTCGAATACGCCAGGTTCCTGGAAGGTGAACTGAAATGACGAACCCGGGTCGAATATGCCGGAGTCGAATTCGCCCGTCGTTGATGTCACGGTATGCGGAACCGAATCGGCATTGCGCCAGGTTACGGTGGTTCCCGGAGCGACCCGTGTGACGGCCGGAGAAAAGCTCAGGTTCTCGATGGCAATTGTCGGCCCATCCCGCGAAGTCGCAAGCACCTCGGGCGCCGTGTCAGGAACATTTCCGCTGCCGTCCCGAACCCGGATCACTCCGGTCATTTCCGGGTGGATTAGGCAGGCATAGTAGTAGACCCCAGCGGAATCTAGGGTCACTGTGGCGATAGAACCCGAAGCAATGACACCTGTATCGAAGCCTGAACCTGTAGCGGTGTGTTCGTCACTATGACTGTTGATGAAGGCGGTGACCTGGCCTGCATCGACTATCAATTCGCCTGGGATGAACCCGCCCGCGTCGTCACTGACGATTCGGACCTCGATCGCGCCTTCAGGGACTAGTTCCGTGATCTCCGGGCCGGCTTCGGCATCCCGGTCACCGTGGCCATTGCCGCCGTGTCCGCGGCCACGCCCCCGGCCTCGCCCGGAGCTATCGTCGTCCTGTGCCTCACTGCCGAGCGGACGTAGCGGGAGCGAGCCTCCCATGATCACCATCGCGCCTGCCCCCGCGAGCGCAAGAGAAACTGAACGACGCGAATGCCGCGGGGATGCCGTTGCAGCTGACGGATTCATTCTGCCGCGCAAGTTCCCACCTCCAGATGCGATCACCGCGAGGTGAATACAGCCACCGACGAATCGCGCGGCGCGGCGCGTCCCCGAGGTTGCGCCCGAACCGAGGCGATCCTCAGGATCTGGAGCGGATGCTCCCGCGTCGGGAACTCTCAGGTTGGACGCGAGCTACAGCGCGAGTGCCGGTATCTTGTCGTCCTCGCGCTCGAAGCCTTGTGCCGGCGGCTGCGGGCAGCGGAGCGGTTTGTCCTGTCGATAACCAAGCGCGTAGTCGGCCTGGACGATCGTATGAATCTCGCGCGTACCCTCGTAGATGACCGCGCCCCGGGCGTTTCGCCAGAATCGCTCGACGGGGTACTCGTTCGAGTAGCCGTACGAGCCATGGACCTGAATGGCATCGTTCGCGGCTTCGAGCGCGGCGTCGCAGGCAAACCACTTCATCAGCGACGTTTCGCGCGTGTTGCGGATGCCACGATTCTTCAGCTCGGCTGCCTGCATGGTCAGGAGCCGAGAGGCCTCCGAGCTCGCGACCATCTTCGCGATCATCTGCTTGACGAGTTCGAAGCGGCCGATCTCCTGGCCGAACGCGTAGCGCTCATTGGCATACTTGACGCTGGCATCCAGGCAAGCGCGAATGAGACCAACAGCGCCCGCGCCGACCGTGAACCGGCCCTGGTCGATGCAGCTCATGGCGATCTTGAAGCCTTCGCCTTCCTCGCCGATGCGATTCTCGATGGGGATGCGGACATTGTTGAAGGCAAGCTCGCCAGTGTTCCCGGCGCGAACGCCGAGCTTCCCCTTGATCGTGCCAGTCGTGAGGCCAGGCATGCCACGCTCGAGCATGAACGCGGTCAGCCCATTGTGCTTCAGCGATCGGTCGAACGAGGCGAAGACGAGGAAGTGATCGGCGACGTCGGCAAGGGAGATCCACATCTTCGAGCCGTTGAGGACATAAGCATCGCCATCGCGAACGTAGGACGATTCGATGGAACCCGCGTCGGTCCCGGCATTCGGCTCGGTCAGGCCGAACGTGCCGAGCTTTTCACCCTGGGCCTGCGGAACGAGGAATCGCTGCTTCTGCTCCTCGTTCGCCCATTGCAGGAGCGCAAGGCTGTTCAGGCCGACGTGGACGCTCATGGCCACGCGGAGGAAGGTGTCGACGTATTCCAGTTCTTCGCAGGCGAGCGCCAACGCAACGTAGTCGAAGCCGGAGCCGCCATACTCTTCAGGGATCGGCAGGCCAAGTAGGCCCAGCTCTCCCATCTGGTAAAGGACTTCCGGATGAAACTCGCCTTTGGCATCCCACTCCTGAATATATGGCGCGACCTCGCGCGCCGCGAATTCGCGGACGGTATCGCGGATCTGGATTTGTTCGGGAGTGAGCGAGAAGTCCATGGCGTGTGCAGCTCTCTTCAATCATGACCGCGCGAGCGGGGCGACGCGCATGCGGCAAGCTGCCGTATGCTCACAAAATGCGGCGCCAAGTATAACGAGTTCACAGACCGAAGTAAGGGCGTCTCTACGAGCGCTGGTTATCTGGAGCGCGACACTGGCAATTCTCGGACGGAGCGAGGCGACAGGCCCGAGCCCGTCGTGCCATCCTGATGGTAAAGGGAACATGCGATGGACGACGAACGATTTGACGCGATCGTGGTTGGGGCTGGACCGGCTGGCATAGCCGCGGCGAAGGCCATGGCGGAGGCTGGGCTTTCGGTTGTTGTGCTCGAGCGAGGGCAATACCCGGGCGCCAAGAACGTTTGGGGCGGCATCCTCTATCGTGAGCCAACAGAGGCGATGGCGCCGGGATTCGAGGAGGATGCGCCGCTCGAGCGGCCAATCGTCGAACAGCGCTATCTCCTGCTGACCGAAAGCGCCATGATGGGCGCGACATTTCGCTCGGAGCGTCTCGCGACGCCGCCATTCAATGCCTACTCCGTGCTTCGCGCGCCTTTCGACCAGTGGTTTGCGGGCAAAGCAGAGGAAGCTGGCGCGGAGGTCTATTCCGAATTCACGGTCGTCGACCTCTTGTGGGAAGACGGGGCAGTGGCTGGAATTACCACGGGCGACGCCGACGGCGAGCTTCTGGCCCGCTGCGTGGTGATCGCGGATGGCGCGAATTCGCTCCTGGCCCAGCGAATTGGCCTGCACCGCGAATGGGAGCCGATCGAGCAAGCTCTCGTCGCGAAGGAGCTGATTGCGCTGCCACCGGAAACGATCGAGGCGCGGTTCGCGCTGCCGGAGGGTCTGGGGACCGCACTGGAGATCTTTGGTGAGTCGACATCGGGTCTCCTGGGATATGGCTTCATCTATACGAACAAAGAGAGCCTTTCAATTGGCACCGGCGCACTTCTGGAGGATCTGATTCAGTCTGGTCTCAACGTCAATGACATTCTCGATCGGTTCAAGGCGCACCCGGCCATTGCACCGCTCATCGCGGGCGGTGAGACGATCGAGTATTCGGGACATCTCATCCCGGAAGGGGGATACAACCGCTTGCCCAGGCTCTTCACGGACGGCGCGGTGGTTGTGGGCGATGCGGCGCAATTGGTCAATCCCCTGAACCGAGAGGGTGGGAACCTGGCGATGCTCTCGGGCAAGCTGGCGGCGCGGGCAATCATCGAAGCAAAGGCAAGAGACGATTTTTCCGCGATGAGCCTTTCCCGGTACCGTGAGCTGCTGGACGAGAGCATCGTTATGAAGGATCTGTACAAGATCCGCAACGTGACAGATTTCGCGCACGATCGGCCGCACCTGCTTCGTGACTATCCCAGGGTTCTTGAATCGGTGGCCGAAGAATATCTGCGCGTTGATGGCGCCGCGAAAAACGTGAAGCAACAGAAGATGACGAAAATGATCATGAGCTTGCCTAAGCGCAGGCTATTCGATGACCTGGCAGGAGCGGTCCGCTCTATGATGTAGAGAAAATCCTGGAAGTCCATAGGGCCTCGCGAACCTGGATGGCCAGACGGACTGGAACCTGGGCCGAACTGGCTGGTTCGCCCCGTGTCGCGGGCTGTCGTTCGCTGATATGATCCTTGGGTTGCATGTGATTGTGCGGTCGTCTGTGAAACAGGCTCGGCGTGTGGTGAGCCGTCAGGAGGAGATCCCATGAACGAGGAATCGGGGCTGAAGCCGCTTCTGGAGGACTATCGAGCGCGAAAACTGTCGCGGCGTGGCTTGCTGGCTGGAGCGGCCGCACTGGGACTCAGCGCTTCCGCGTTGAATCAGGCGCTGGTACGCGAAGCCGCGGCCATGCCCTCGCTTCAGGAGGAGCCGGTCTCCGGCGGCACATTGCGCGAAGGCTATGACCTCGACTTTTCACTGCTCGATCCCGTAGCGACAAACTGGTATGACCCCGTGTTTCACGCGCTATACGATTCGCTGCTCATCGATGCGCCAGACGGGACGCTCCAACCAAACCTGGCCGAGTCATGGGAGGTTTCTGAAGACGGAACGTCGGTTACCTTCGTGTTGAAGGAGGGTGGCCTATTCCACTCTGGTGCTCCGTTAACGGCCGAGGCGGTCAAGGAGCTGTACGAGACGATTCAGGATCCGGCGAGCGGATCGCCCCTGTCGACGCTCTTTACGCCCGTAGAGTCGATTGAGGCACTCGACGAGCGGACGCTCGTGCTGAACATGGCGCACCCGTACTACGAGGTGCTGAACGTGGTCAAGACGGGGTACTGGGCGATTGCGAACAATGCTACGCGCGTCGCCGAAGCCGAAGCGTATGGCAAGAGCGTTGTCGACGGCACTGGTCCGTTTCTTCTTGACGAGTGGGTGCCCGGCAGTTACGCCACGGTTACCCGCTGGGAAGACTATCCCGGCTCGATCGTGCCGTACTTCACCAACAAGGGCAAGGCATATCTGGACGGCATCCGTTGGGAGCCGATTCTGGAAGGCGCCCAGCGCGCAATCAAGATCGAGAATGGCGAGATTGACACACTGCGGAATCCGCTTCTGCAGGATGTGGCGCGGCTGGAGCAGAATGCCAATCTTGCCGTTTCGTCGTTCAGCGAGCCTTCTGGCTACATCTTCAACACCAACTTCGAGCGCACCGATCTCGACTTCCATGAGTTGGCGATGCGACAGGCGATCTCGCACGCGATCGACCGTCAGGCGATTGTGACCGCGTTACTTTCGAATCTGGGCAGCCCGCTGTATGGGCCAATCACGCCGGCCGATATCTTCTTCACCCCCGAAGTGGATGCATTCAATCAGTTCGACCTCGACCTGGCGAAGTCGATGGTGGCTGAACTCGGTTGGACGCCGGGTGACGACGGGATTCTGACCAAGAATGGCGTTCGCCACGCATTCAACCTGGTCGTGCAGGCGGAGTCCTTCAACCGTGATCTCGGTTCGGTGATTCAGGGGTCGCTCGCCGAGCTTGGGATGGAAGTCACCCTCGAGGCCCTGGATCGAGGCTCCTACTTCGCGAAGCTCGGAGAAGGGGCCGATAGCTCGATCTTCTACTACCTCTGGCCTGTGCCGATCGACGTCGTGATTCTGTTCGTGAGCACCGACACGATCGGTGGGTCGAACTGGAGCCGCGCCAGTGTCCCTGCTGTCGACGAGGCGGTTACAGCGTGGAAGAACGCGGCGAACGAGGAAGAGCTGAAGGCTGCCGGGAATCAGTTCCAGCTCGCAATCGCCGAAAATTTGCCCACCATTCCGCTGGTGGTCCGCAATAGCGTCTGGGTGCAGCGTCCGAACGTTCACGGGTGGCTGCCGCATCAGTACGACATCTATCCGCATTACAACGACGTCTGGGTTGACCAGGGATAAGTGATTGACGAATCAAGAACCTGACATGTCGAGGTAGACTCGACAACATCATCTCGCAATCTGGAGGAGGCGGCCGGTTGGCCGCCTCCTCTCTTCATGTCTGTCGCACTTGCGGTTCGAGTTCGGAATAAAGAGCAGAAGAACGTGTTCTTCCGCGGAATTGGCGCGTTTGCCAGGGGGCTGCGCAATGCCGAAGGGAGGCCTAACGCCAGAACGCTGATCCGAACTCGCTAAATCGTGTCTCGAAGAAGAGGTGACTGCAAGTGGATAGCGAACGATTCGACCGATTTGTCAAAAGCGTCTCCGACATGACGTCACGGCGCACGGTAGTGCGAGGCGCCACGGCGGGCGCGGTTGGCGGCATCCTGGGTCTGATCGGCCTTGCCGGCCAGGGTGGGCTGGACGAGGCCGATGCCAAGAGCCGCCGTAATAAGAGAAGGGATCGAAGAAAGGAGCGACAGGAGAAAAAGAAGAAGCGAAACGAAGAGTGCAACGACAAGGGCAAAGTCTGCGAGGCGCCGCTGAACCCCTGCGAGAGGGCGGTCTGCCAGAAGCACAAGTGCGTGACCGAGGTCCTGGCTGATGGCGATTCCTGCGGTGATGGACTGGTGTGCAACGCGGGCGCCTGTGTTTGCCCGAATGGCGTTTGTGTGCAAAGAGTAACGCCAGATGACATGTCTGGTTGGCAGTTCTATAACGATCAGGACGATGAGCCAATTGGGCCGGAGTTTTCAACCGGGCCTGGTACGCCGCCCTATGGCAACGGAAGCGCATTGCTGCAGATCGGAGGCAGTTCCGAAGGGAAACTCCTCTCCACGCGCGCGTTCAAAGGGACCCCGATCGGTGATCTGCAGACGCTGGCGTACAGCACGTTCGTAACGAGCGCCGGCGCGAACACAGCGCCATCCTTCCAGATCGGTGTTGACCGAACCGGAACAGACCCGTTTCCGCCTGAATATCAGGGCAGACTCGTTTTTGTCCCAGGCCAGAGTTCCACTCAGCCCATCGATGTCGATGAGTGGCAGAATTGGAACCTTCTCGACCCTGCTCATGGTCAGGCCTGGGGCCTGACGAAAGACTTTAACAATGTGGATGATGACCGGTGCCGGCTCGGAACCGAATGGTGCAGCCTCGAGGAAATCCTCGGAATCTTCCCTGGCCTCCGCATCAACCCAACCGGACCGTCTCCCGATAATGATGGCGCTGGCTGGGGCATCATCGGCATGAAGGTCGGAAGCGGCGAAGGCGCCGTGAATGCCAATGTCGATGCCGTGACAGTCAAGTCCACGAACGACTCTGCAACCACGGTTTTCAACTTTGAGCCATCCTCCTGAGAGGAATCGCGGCGGCTTCGCCATGACGACTTGACGAGAGGGTAGAGGAGCGACGAGACCTGATGTGGCGACGACGCCATGCCGGGTCTCGCTCGCGGCGTCCGTAATTAGCGCGGTCGGAGACCTCCAAACGCGGCAGCTCCAGATTCACCCTCGACCAGTTGGAGCCGAAATTGAACCGAATTGGAGCCCACCCGAGCTGAGTTCCTTATCCCTCACGCCATTGCCCAGCACTCGAAACGTGTGACTCACCGCAAGGCCAAAGCGATCACTGGTCAGGACACCTCCTCGGCGACGCCCGAACGTCCCAAGATCTGGCGATGAATTGGGGGAATGTCTAGCGGAAATACGTGACGCATGGATCTGACTCTTCCGGACGGGTGTAAAGTCTTTGACGGACCTGCCGAGAGGAGTTCTCAATTCCGGCAACCTCGCGTAAAATGTGAAGAACCCGCCGAGCGAACGAACATGGCAATCACAACGCGGTGAGGACGCAAATGGACGGTCGCAGGTTCGACAATCTCACGAGACTGATTACCCGGCGCGGTTTCTTCGCCGCTGCCGGTGGGATCGCTGCCTTCGTCGCGCGCGGCGCGAACGCCTCGCAACCGGGGCCGGCGACCTGCGGCCAGTCAGGCGATGTCTGCACGAGGCTCATTGGTTGTTGCAGCGGATTCACCTGCGTCACCTCGGCCATCAACGTGAACTACGGTATCTGCGTTTCAGGAGGCAGCGGCGGCACCGTATCAACCGGAACCGGCCTGATCTCGCCCTTCAGCGAAGATCTCGATCAGGAGATCGCCATGCTGCAGGCGGACCCGGCACTGACCGCGACGTCGACGGCATTGACGCCAGAGCAGAAGAAGGCCGAGATCCAGGCGAGACGAGATGCCCGCCAGTCCCGGCGGTCGTCGCGGCGCTCAACTCGCCGCAGCAACATCGACAGCCGGCGCACCACACGAAGAAATGAGCAAGACCAACAAGAGGAAGCAGACCGGATCGCCGCTGGGCCGTTGATCGAGGGCGAAATTTTCAACCCAGGACAGAAGGCAGGCGAGTCGTCTGGGATTGAGGCGCTGAAAATAACCAATCGCGATATCGGGACCATCATTGTCAATAGCGTCGAACCGATTCTCTTCCCGAACGATGTCCACAAGTTTCCCGATTCTTCCCAGCCACAATTGGCGGTTGGTGAGTCCTTCCTATTCGAATCCGGTGCGCCACCCGTCGATTACGAGCCCGGTTCAGAAAGACTCATCTGGAGGAATCAGCCTGTTTGTGGCGGTTTGCCAGGAACAGGTGCCGGGTTTCTTGTCAACGTCTCATTTTCGGTGAATGCGCCCAACCGCGAGTACAAGTTCTTTTGCGATACACTCTTTACGCCGGCGCCGGAACGAGAAGTCCCAGATACGATCGGCAACCGAAGGAAGCGCAAGCGAAAGCAGCGCGCGCGCCAGCGCAACAAGGCAAATGGACAGAGCCAGAAGTCGAAGAAGCGGAAGCGGTAAGGCAGGTCAACAAGACGCGTGGGATCCTATCTCTTCCGCCGAGGTTTACGCACGGCGATCGTTCTTATCGTGGCGTCGATCGCCGTGTTTTACGGCCTTCGACTTGCGCCTGGCGATCCAACCGCCGGTGTTCTCAGTCCTACCGCGCTAGAGGAAGTCCGCGAGGCCTATCGCGAGCAGCTCGGGCTCAACCTTCCGGTCTGGGCCCAGTACGGCGCGTATCTCAAGAGCATTTCGCAAGGTGACTTCGGTGCATCGTTCGTCACAGGCCAGACGATTGGCGAGTTGTTGGCGGTCTATGGCCGCAATAGTGTCATCCTCGGATTGGCCGCGACCTTCCTGACCTATGCGGTTGGCCTGCCGCTCGGCGCCTTGGCCGCGGCGAAACGCAACAGTACGATCGACCAGGTCATCTCCGGTATCAGCATCGCCGGGATGGGGATGCCGAATTTCTGGCTGGCGCTGTTGCTGATCTTCCTCTTCGCGCAGCGACTGCATTGGCTTCCGTCGGGTGGTTGCTGCGCGCCAAATCAGCTCATTTTGCCCGCGGTGGTTCTCGCCGCGGAGGGAACGGCGGTCACGATCCGTATGACCCGTTCGTCCATGCTGGAGCAACTCGGGCAGGATTTCGTGCGCACCCATCGCGCCAAAGGGCTTGCCGAGTCAACGGTTGTTTACGGGCGCGTCTTTCGCACCGCGCTCATCCCGGTCATCTCACTTGCCGGGTTGCGGCTGGGCTGGCTCATCGGCTATTCACTCATCGTCGAAACCATCTTCCAGTGGCCAGGCATGGGGTATCTGCTGGTTGATGCGGTTGTCCGCCGCGACTACCCGGTAGCCCAGTTTTTCTCGCTTCTACTGGTGGCGATCGTGATCGGCGCAAACCTTCTCGCCGACATCGCCTATGGTCTGGCGGATCCGCGAATCCGGCATGCCTGATTGCGAGAGTCCGCGCCAATGGCCGTAGCCGCCTCCGACGTGTCCACGTTGCCTGGGGACATGCCTGTTCAGGCAATGCATGGGACAAGCCAACTCATGCTCGCCTGGCGCCGTCTGGCGAGAAATCGGCTCGCGCTGCTGGGTTCTGTTGTCGCGCTCATCTACATCCTTCTCGGCATTTTCGGGCCGATGTTCGCGCCGTTCGACTACGCCAAGCAGAATCTGCTTCAGGCCAATTTGCCGCCACTCACCGACGGACACCTTTTCGGAACGGATCAGGTTGGGCGAGACGTCTTTTCCCGGCTCCTCACGGGCATTCGAATCTCCCTAATCGTGGGCTTCGGGGTCACCGCCATCTCGATGGCCATTGGCATGGCTGCCGGATCGATCGCGGGCTTTCGCCGGGGGTGGGTCGATAGTCTGATCAGCGCGATCGTTGAGTTCACGTGGGGCTTTCCGCTGATCCTGTTGGCCGTCATTCTGGCGGGCACGCTCGGTCCCGGGTTGGTGGCGACGGTACTGGCGGTTGGGCTGATCAACTGGGCGGGCTTCGCCCGCATCGTTCGAGGCGAGGTATTGAGCCTGCGTGAGGCTGAGTTCGTCCAGGCCGCGCGAGCGTGTGGCTTGCCTGAGGGCCGCATCCTCATTCGCCATGTTGTGCCAAATGTGCTTGCGCCGGCGCTGGTGATGGCTTCGTACTACGTTGCCCTGGGGATCATCGTCGAGGCTGGACTCTCGTTCATTGGCATGGGCGCGCAGCCGCCTTTGCCGAGTCTCGGGGTCATGATCGCCGAGGGCCGGAACTACATGCTGCAGAACCACTGGTCGAGTACGGTCCCTGGACTGGCTATTGTTACTGTCGTTCTGGGGTTGAACTTGCTTGGCGACGGTCTGCGCGACGTTCTCGATCCCCGCATGCGATGACCTCCAGCACGATTGTGGCCGATGTCGCCATTGTTGGCGGAGGCGTTGCTGGCTCGACACTTGCCATTGTCTTGCGGCGGGCAGGTCTCTCGGTCGCCGTCATCGAGCGAGAAGCTCGGTTTCGCGACCGTGTCCGAGGAGATGCACTGTTTCCTTGGGGCGCTGTTGAAGCCTCACGCCTCGGCATTGCGAGCATATTGCCTGCCGCCGGGGCCCGCGCCCTACCGATCTGGCAAAGCTATGAGGATCGGGAGCCGGCAGCGCCATACGATTGGCGAAGCGATGTCCCGAGCGGTGATGTCCTGTGGGGCGTCGATCATCCCAAGCTTCAGGAAGCCCTGATTCAGGAGGCATCGGCTGCTGGCGCCCGTGTCATCCGGCCTGCAAAAACCACGGCGCTCGGTCGAGATGCCTCGGGAGCGATGCGAGTTCGCGTTACGGGCATCTCCGATTTCCAGAGAGTCACGGCGAGGCTGGTTGTTGGCGCGGACGGGAAAGAGTCGGGCGTTCGGCGCTGGATCGGCGCGCGAACCATGCGCGATCCCGTTCACCATCTGCTCGGTGGCTGCCTGGTGGAAGGCGTTGCACTCGATCCGGACGCATCGCACGTGAGCCGGTTTGACGGCGGCATGGCCCTTGTCTTTCGGCATGGCAGCGGCCGGGCACGGGCCTACCTCGTCGTCCAGCCAGAAGTCGCCAGGGCGGTGCGAGGTCCTGGCGCGGCTGAGCGGTTCATCGCGCATTGCGCTACCGCGTTTTCGGGCGGCGCGTTTGAACGCGCTCAGGCCGTGGGGCCAGCGGCGTTTTTCCCGGCTGCCGATATTGTCTCTGACCGCCTTGCTGGCGACGGTGTGGTCCTGATCGGTGATGCGGCCGGCGCGAACGACCCGGCGCTGGGACAGGGGCTCTCTCTGGCATTCAGAGACGTGCGTGCGCTGAGCGACCTTCTGACAGCCGAAGGTGATTGGAAAAACGCGCCAACCGCGTTTGCCGCCCGGAGGCCGACCTGGTACGAGCCGCTTCGCGCCTACGCGATGTGGCGGGGACCACTGGTGACCGATATCGGAAGGGAGGCGGACGCGGCGCGTGAGCGGGCGAAGCGCGCGGCCGAAGCCGATCCTTTTCGGCTTGGCTATGGGCCGATCTTCGCGCTGGGGCCGGAGGGCTTGCCCGTGACTGAGGGCGCCCGGCGCCGGTACCTTGGCGAAGAACTCGAGCCAGCATTGACAGCCGCGCGTGACGGCCACGACGACTAGTGGCGAGGTGGCATCTCCGGACGAGGCCCGTGGACCGGCCGGAGGTCGATCAACTGACCGGCGCGCTGGCGCGCTGCCTTGTGCAGCCAAGGGGCGGCCAGCGAGATGGAGATTCGGCCCTCAAGCCCATCGATCAGCTCTTGCGGAATGGAGGACGCACCGCCGGCGGCGCCGGCCAGCGCTCCAGTCAATGCGCCGATGGTATCGGTGGCTCCGCCCGCGTTGACAACCGCAAAGACCGCGTCCTCAAATGACTCGCATGCCGTGGCAGCCGCGAACGAGGCAGGAATCGACTCGGAGGCGCCGAGCCCCGTTCCCACGAGCAGCAGCGTCTCCTCCAGGGTTCTGCCGTGTCGAAGGTGGTCGAGCCGCGCAAGTGCGTCGGCAAGTTGTCCTCCTCCGAGGAAGTCCGAGGTCGACCTTGCCCAATCTTCGCGAGGAACGCCGGTTGCCGCCAGGCGAATCGCGAACGCGACCGCCGCGACGGCATTGAACGCCGCCGGACCTCCGTGCGTAACGCGCGCGACGGCTTCCGAATCGACGCGTAGTTGGCCGGGTTTGAACTGTCCAATCGCGTGGATCAGTCCGACGGGAACACCGCGCGCGGCGACGTCGCCCGTGGCAAGTCCGTCTTCGTCAATGCGGACGATGAACTCCAGGGTCTCGCCAGCAACGTCAAGCGCATTTCGGGTCGCGTCGCGCATCCAGTGGCGGGACGGACCTGATGCCAGGCGCACCATCCGATACCCTGCCGTTTCACGATCGAATTCCCCGCGGTTCGCCGTCATCGATTCGGCGATACACAAGGCGAACTCTGTCTCATCCGTGAACTCTCCTGGCTGGGCGTCCTCGCGATCCGGAGAGAGCGCCGGGTAATAGCGATCGATGATGCCGAACCGTTCCGCGATCTGTTCGCGATCGAGACCGCTAGCGGGGGCGCCAAGGGCGTCGCCGATTGCCATGCCAAGTAGCGCGCCGAGGAAAGCGTTTTCCGTTGCGTTTGACATCACATTGCTCTTTTCCCGGAGAATCCATGCACGCATGAAGCGAACGTTGACGGCTTCATGCGCGCGCCATAGACTGCCTGTCCTAGAGGATGCACTGACCCGTTAACCAGGAGCGTTTTCTTGAGTTTCCCAAAACGGGCTAAGCCCGCACCGAGCGCCACGGCGCTCGGATTTGGTAGCCGCGCCGTCCATTCTGGCGAGCGTGGGCCTCGTCCTGACTTTACCCCAACGGTGACACCGATCTATCCAGCCACGGCCTTTGTCTACGACGACACGGACACGCTCGACGCGGTCTTCGGCAACGAGCGGCCTGGCTATGTGTATACCCGCTACGCCAATCCGACAACCAGCGCATTTGAGGCCGCGGTTGCCTCCCTGGAAGAAACGGAAGATGCGGTCGCCTTTGCGTCCGGAATGGGGGCTGTTTACGCGGCGATGCTTCTTGATGCCCGAGCCGGTAATTGCATCGTGGCGGCTCCGGACATTTATGGCGCGAGTTACGCGATCCTCTCTCGATTGATGCCCACGCTTGGGATTGAAACCGTATTCATCGATCTTCTCGATCTCGCCGCTGTTGAATCCATCCTCGCGAAAGCAAAGCCCGCGCTGCTTTATTTGGAAACCATGTCGAACCCATTGATCCGCGTCGCGGACATCCCCGCGCTCGTCGACCTGGCGCATCGCCATGGCTCGCGGCTCGCGGTCGACAACACGTTCGCCAGCCCATGGCTGGTCAATCCGGCCAGATTTGGCGTTGACACCGTCGTTCACTCGACGACCAAGTATCTCGGCGGCCATGGCGACGTGACCGGCGGCATTGTGGCGACGAGTGCTGAGCGCGCTGCCGAGCTGCGCGAGATCAACAAGCTCATCGGGTCCGTGGCCAGCCCATTCGATTCCTGGCTTGCCATGCGCGGTCTTAAGACGTTGCCACTGCGATTGAAGCAGCAAAGTGACAATGCCAGCACGATTGCGCGGTGGCTAGAAGCCGACGAGCGGATCTCTCGAGTCAACTATCCGGGTCTCGCTGATTCTGGTGATGCGGCACGCATGTTCAATCGGCCCGAGCGGGGCGGCATGCTGTCGTTCGAGATTGCAGGCGCCGGCCGTCAGGAGGTGTTCGCCTTTCTGGAGGCGCTGCAAATGGTCGTACCCGCGACCACGCTCGGAGATGTGTACAGCCTCGTGCTTTACCCCGCCATCTCATCACATCGCGCCGTGCCGCCAGAAGAGCGGGCACGTATCGGCATTTCGGATGCACTGGTGCGCCTGTCAGTCGGGATCGAAGATGTGCAAGACATCATTGCCGACCTGGACCGTGGGCTGGCGGCGGTGGGAGCCTCCAGATAAGCAAGGAGAGGGTTGCGCGCGACATGGTTGCCGAGGTATTGACGGATCCAAAGGTTGAAATTCTCCGGGCGAACATGCCGGCGTTGGAAGCGACGGGATACTTCAACGTCGGCACGTTCGGGCCTCTGCCTCGGGTTGCCCTGGACGCCGCGAGGGCGGTCAGCCAGCGTGAATTCGAACGCGGGCGAATCACGCCGGGGGCATACGTCGAGAACCGGGATCGCAACCGCCGGGTCGCCGCATTGGCCGCGGACATGTTCGGCGCGGACGCGGACGAAATTGCCTTGACGCACAGCGCGAGTGAGGGGCTGAACTCCGCCCTCATGGGCATGCAGTGGCATCCCGGCGATGAAGTGGTGACGACCTCGGAGGAGCATCCGGGCCTTCTCCTTCCACTGTCGTTGCTGGCGCATCGCTATGGCGTTCGGACCCGATACGCCGACATTGGCGGCGGCGCGGAGGATGTGGTTGGCGCGTTGTCGAGTCAAATCACCTCAAGGACACGCGCAATCGCCGTGTCCCACGTGCTGTGGTCAACAGGTGCGATCTTGCCATTGCGTGAGATCAGCGATCTGGCTCGTGAACACGAGCTTCTGGTGATTGTTGACGCGGCGCAGTCGGCCGGCCATGTCCCGATCGATCTGCATTGTTCCGGTGTTGACGTCTATGCCATTGCAGGCCAGAAATGGCTATGTGGTCCGGAAGGCACTGGACTCGTCTATTTCCGCCGGGAGCGGATGGTCGACTTCTTGCCGACATTTGCGCGATACGGGCAATTCGATCCGGCAGGGTTTTTCATGCCCGGCGCCGGGGCCAGTCGATTTGAGATCGGCGAGTTTTCGGGTGCTGCCGTCGCCGCGCAGGAGGCTTCGCTACGCTGGCTCAGAGACGAGGTGGGGCTGGACTGGGCTTATGCGCGCATTCGCGAACTGGGGTCACGATTTCGTCGGGGGATAGAGAACGTTCCGGCCGTCTCGGTCCTGACACCTGCCTCAGCCATGGCCGGTATCGTGAACTTCACGGTTGAAAACATGCTGCCACAGGAGGTCGCCTCTTCGCTCTTTGAGAGGGGATACACCATTCGCTATGTTGACTCGCGGCCGTGCACTGTTTCTGCTCGCGCGTCAATTGGCTGGTGGAACACCGAGGACGAAGTCGACCGGCTCGGCCAGGAAGTCGCTGAGCTTGCCGCATCCGCATCGGCCGTTGTCTGACGATTCGGTGCGACAGATTTCTGAGGATCGACATCGGGCTGGTCGGGCTCCGGCCAGCGTGAATGTCGATTGAGCACCGACTGCCACCACCACCTGGCAATGCCGAAGGTGTCGTTTGTCGTTCCCGCGAGGAACGAAGAAGCGATGATCGCCGCGTGCATCGAGTCACTGCAAATCCAGTGTCTTGACGTACCGTGCGAGATTATCGTGGTCGACAACGGATCGACCGACCAAACGGCTGAGCGCGCCGCTGAGCACGGCGCATTCGTCGTGCTTGAAGAACGGGCTGGCCTGGCCCATGCGCGGCAAGCTGGGCTCGACGCCGCGCGGGGCGAGATCCTGATCTTCGTCGACGCGGACTCGAGAATCCCGCCTGCCGGCGCCTTGCAGATCGTCCGGCTGTTCGACCGAAATCCCCGCCTTGTCGGACTCTCAGCGGCTTTCGACTTCCATGATGGCCGCCTGGTCGATGCTATCGGAAACCGACTCTTCCAGGGAATTCTCAATCCGATTGCCAATTTCGCGCTACGCGCCATGGCGAAGCCGGAAGTGCTGATTGGTTCGACCATGGCCGTGCGCACAGAAGCCCTGCGTTGCGCTGGAGGCGTCGATCTCAGGTTTCAGTTCTATGGCGAAGATTCCATGATTGCTCAGCGGCTTCACACCCAAGGCGAAGTCTGGTTTGTCCGCGAACCACGGCTTCTTACCAGCGCCAGACGCTATCAGGAACGAGGAATTCTGAATGTCGTCAGCAGGTACTTCCTGATTTTCGCGCTCATCCAGTTTGGCCGCATCGAGCAGGCGCGGGCCACTGCCCAGCGAATTCAACGGTGCGATCAACTGCGCGCGACTGGCGGGAGGTGCGGGATTCTGGACTTCCTGACTGACCGGAGAGCCAGAATCAGGACGTATCCGGACGACTGCATGGTCCAGGGGCAGGCAACGCCAATGGTGGGAGTAGAAGGCGATCGGGGCGTTTATACTGGGGCGCGGGCGCCCCAGTAGCTCAGTGGATAGAGCATCCGCCTTCTAAGCGGCAGGCCGCAGGTTCGAATCCTGCCTGGGGTACCACGCCGGTTGACTCATTGCGCTTCCTTTTTTCCCCGGCGCAGGCGAGAGGAACGGCTGGACGACAGCTTGCGTCTCTCTGGATGGCACCACCGGGACGATCTCCGCATCAATCTTGCCATTCCATCTGAGGACCCATTCCTGCAACAGTCGAGCGTCGTCGCACTCCATCAGTTGGAAGCAGCGGCCGAGGTTTGCCTCGATCAAACTGTTCACATTCGAGAGCCCATCAGGCAGAGACCTTCCCTCTTCGCGCAACCGGCGATAGATCGCCGGTACGCTTCCTGGCGGGAATCGCTCAATTACCATGAACAACATCGCCATTGCCTTCCTCACGGCGGTAGACTCGCCGCGATGATACGTAGTGCTATTTCTGTCTGGATGCAATGATCGCGTTTCCCGCCGCCGCGGCAATCGTCAGCGCCGTCTGCATGATCGTCATCGGATCAGATGCCATTCGAAGGCCACGGCCCGACCGTAATGCCTGGAGTCTTGCATTTCTCGTGTTCGCCGTCGCGGCGGCGTCAGAAGTCGCCGGATCGATGTTCGGCTGGTCGCCAATGCTGGCTCGCGTCTACTACCTCTCCGGCGCTGTCCTGGTCGTCGGCATCCTGGCTCTGGGGGAGCTCTACTTGCTGCTCGGCACGCGGATGCCGTCGATTACGCCGGGTGTCGCATTGCTCGTAACGGCAGTCTCGGCGACGGTGGTCTGGAGCGCGCCGATCAACGCCGCCCTCCTCGAGACTGCCGGGTGGACCGCGATTGAGCGTGGTCCACCGCTCGTCGCATTGGCCGCGTCGATCAACGCCGCCGGTACAGCGGTTCTTGTAGGTGGGGCGCTCTACTCTGCCTGGCGGATGCGGGGCTCCCCTGAGCTTCGGCGGCGATCGGCAGGGTGTGTGCTGATCGCTCTGGGCACGATTGTCGTGGCAACCGGAGGAACACTGACCAGGTTTGGACACCGTGACTACCTCTATCTGGCGATGACCGTGGGGATCTCCATCATCTTCCTGGGCGTCATGTTGACCCGATCGCCTGGAGCCCGTGCCACGACCGCCAGCGGCACGCATTCGAGGGAAATCGGCGCGCCGGCTCAGAGCCGTTTGACCGCATTGCCAACTCGAAAGGCCGCCTCCGGCACAATCACATCACGAAATGAGGGCGCCGCGTTTGTCTCGGACATGCTCTTGCCGCTTGGCGAGGCGGAACTTGCTCGGACCTGTATTGCCTGGGGAGCGACTCCACTCGGTGACGAGCCACTTTCCAGAGAGCTGGCCTCGCGTGTTTGGGCATTGCGGCTGGTGTTGGGGGGCGATGATCGAACCCGATTCGATCGATTGCCAATGTCTATGCAAGCTCAGCTCGGCGAGCTCTATGCAGAAGTCTGGTCGAATGTGCCAACCGAGGCGCGAAGCGAGCTCCACGCCTGACTGGCCATGCTCGTTCGCTATACTCGCGGCATTGGGGAATGACGGAGACTGATGAGATGAGTGACTTCAGACTGGGTGAGGACGTTCGGGTTGAGATGCCGCGCGGCGTGAATAAACGCGGCATCGCGGGGATCAGCGTTCTTTATACCACCTGGCCCGAGGCGCGCTTTGACGGCGCGACAGGAACGGTGATCGAGATCGAGCCGCGTAGCCGCTATGGCATTCCGCTTTATCTGGTCGATTTTTCCCAGCACAAGAATCGAACAGCCATCCCCTGGCAGCGGCAGTGGTTCCGACAGGAGTGGATCGTGTCAGTAGCCGACCGCGCGCCGCGGCCCGTTGCCACGGAGGGCGCACTCATGGCGGCGGTGGGCCAGGGCCAGACGACGATCGAGGGATCATCGTAGGGACTATCTGTTCGCCTTCTTGACGTCTTGACATGAAGGAAGCCGGACCGAGTCCGGCTCCCTTCTCTTGATTTGCCTCGATGCTCAGGACTTGGCCAGCGCCTGATCGAGATCCGCGATCAGATCACTTACCGTTTCCAACCCGACCGACAAGCGAACATAATCTGGCGTTACCCCAGTCGACGCCTGCGCGTCTGCATCGAGCTGCGAGTGGGTTGTGGTGGCTGGGTGAATGACGAGTGATTTGGCGTCGCCAATATTCGCCAGGTGTGAGAAGAGCTTCGTGTTCTCGATGAAGCGGCGCCCGCCTTCGAGACCGCCCTTGATGCCGAAGCCGAGGATCGCTCCGAACAGGCCATTTCGGTGGTACTTCACGGCGCGATCGTACGCGGGGTGGCCGGCGAGGCCCGGGTAGTTCACCCAACTCACCTTGGGATGCTCGCTCAGGAAGCGGGCGACGGCCATCGCATTCTGGCTGTGGCGCTCCATGCGCAATGGCAGCGTCTCGATCCCCTGAATGAACAGGAACGCATTGAACGGGCTCAGCGCGGCGCCGGTATCGCGCAATCCCTGTACTCTGGCCTTGATGATGTAGGCGATGTTCGCGCCGAAGTTCTCTGGCGTGAAGACATCAGCATAGACAAGCCCGTGATAGCTTGGGTCGGGCTCAGTGAATCCCGGGAACTTGCCGGACGCCTTCCAGTCGAACGTTCCGCCATCGACAATAATGCCGCCTATCGAGGTTCCGTGGCCGCCGAGAAACTTCGTCAGCGACTCGACAACAATGTCCGCGCCATGGTCGAGAGGCCGCACCAGATAGGGCGTAGGCATGGTGTTATCGATCATTAGCGGGATGCCGGCATCGTGGGCGATTTCCGCGACCGCCTGAATATCGAGCGTCAGGAGGTCCGGGTTGCCAATCGTCTCTGAGTAGACCAGCTTGGTCTTTGGGGTGATTGCCCCGGCCACGCCCTCCGGCGTTGGCTCGCAGAAGTTCACCTTGATGCCGAATTTGGGAAGCGTGTGCGCAAAGAGGTTGTACGTCCCGCCATATAGGCTGGTCGTTGAAACCATTTCATCGCCCGCGTTGACGATATTGGTAATCGCCAGCGTCTGAGCCGCTTGGCCCGAGGCCAGGGCGAGCGCCCCAACGCCGCCTTCAAGTGCGGCCACCCGTTTCTCGAGCACGTCGGTCGTGGGGTTCATAATGCGCGTGTAGATGTTCCCAAATGCCTGCAAACCGAAGAGGCTCGCCGCGTGGTCCGGACTATCGAAGACGTATGACGTTGTTTGATAGATTGGCACGGCGCGGGATTTCGTCGTTGGATCGACTTCCTGACCCGCGTGCAATGCGAGTGTCTCGAACCCTGGCTGAGGTGCGGCCTCGGTTTCACTCATGATCTGAACTCCTTCCAGTTCCTGCAATCGCTCTTCAACTGTCTCGTGCTCCGAACGAATGAGACAGGCCCGACATGGGCACTCTGGGATGCTGCATGGCGTCCTATGGGCCGCGCGGAGGCCGAAGGCCATACCCGGCAAGGTTCATGACGCGGTTCCCTTTCCTGCCTTGGCTGAAATGAAGGGGCCAAGCGTTTCGGTCATCTGATCCCATTCCTTCAGGAAGGCATCGTGACCGTGAGGCGAATCGAGCTCCCGGTATTCCACGTCTTTGCCGAGTCCCGCGAGTCGGCCGGTGAGATCTCTGATCCCAGCCGGGGCGAAGAGCCAGTCAGACCGAATGCCAACAAGCAGGATTGGGGCGGAGATGCGACGCAACCATTCTGACTCGCCGCCGCCGCGGCCCACGTCATACAGGTCCATGGCGCGGGTCAGGTAGAGATAACTGTTGGCGTCAAACCGCTTGACGAGCGCATCACCGTGATAGTGCAGGTAGCCTTCCACATCGAACGTTGGGCCGAAGGAGGGATAGAGTACGGGCCGGGTAGCCGGATTCCGCGCAAAGCGCGCGTCCATACTCTCCTTCGAGTGATAGGTCACCATGCCGGCCATGCGGGCGATGGCGAGTCCGCGAGATGGAAAGACCCCTTCGGCCGCATAAGCGCCGCCGCGCCAATCGGGATCGGCCATGATTGCGCGCCGGCCAATCTCGTTCATGGCGACGCCCTGCGCATCGAGCGCGCCCGTGGCCGCGACCGGAACAACGGCTGAAACGAGATCCGAATGCCGTGTGGCCCACTCGAACGCCTGGAAGCCGCCAATCGAGCCGCCGATGGCGACAAGTTTTCGCACGCCAAGCCGCTCGACCAGCTTTCGCTGAGCGTTGACGATGTCACCAATCGTGATCAGCGGAAAACGCATGCCATAAGGCCGGCCGGTGAGGGGGTCATCAGATGCGGGACCTGTACTCCCCTGGCATCCTCCCAGGACGTTGGCGCAAATAACGAACGTGTGATCTGTGTCGAGGGCGCGGCCTGGCCCGATCAGGGGCTCCCACCAGCCGCCCGCCCCGCCAGCATTGCTGTCACCCGTCAGCGCATGCAGCACCAGGACGGCATTGTCGCCCGCGTCATTCAGGCGTCCCCAGGTGCGGTAGGCCTGCGTGACACTGCTCAGGTGGCCGCCGAGCTCGAGGTTGAGACTGCCAATATCCACGCTCAAGCGTGGTGAATCGAATGTCGCCGGCGTATCCGGTCGGCGGCGGACGACGCGCAGCCTCCCGCGTTGGTCCTTGATCTCCTCGCTCTGGCCTTCACGGTTCACTGATTCTTCGGCCATTCCTCGCGGTCTCCACCATCCCCAGAATGGGCCACACCCGGGCCCTGCAGGCTTGCCACGGATCGTCTTCGAGTGGGAGACCAGGCGCAAAAACAAAACCCCCGCCGAGGCAGGGGTGCGTTTTCACGCGTATCCCTTATCTCGCAGATCGCTCTGCCGGATTTGGCACCTTGCGTTCACGTGAACGCAGGCTGCCGGGCTTCACAGGGCCGAGTCCCTCCACCCATCTCGATAAGGCAGCACTCTTCAGTTGTGGAGCAAGAATCTACGGAATCCCTGGCAGCCTTGTCAAGGGCACCAGGTTGGCGCGGTCAGATCCGCCGTTAACGGTCCGAGTCCACGACCTGTGCCGAGCGAAACATGCTCGGTCGGCACGGTCGGGTGTTCCTTGTGCTGCCCGTCGAGTCTCGACAGGCAGCCGTCAGGCAAAGCGGTTTGCCTCGGGGTCGTCGACATCGAAGGGGATCGTGCTGATCTCGGTCCATAGGTCTTCCGGTATCGGCGTCGTCACATAGCGAATCGTATCGGCAATCCTGTCTGGACGGCTCATGCCGACGATAGTGGCGGTCATGCGCGGATCCCGTGTTGAAAATTGCAGCGCGACGGCGGCCAAGGGGACGCCATACCGGTCAGCAATCGCCGCGAACTGCCGGACGCGATCGATCATTTCAGGCGAGGCTTTCTGATACGCATAGCGTGGGTAGGCATCGGGACCCTTCACCAGCATCCCGCTGCCGTACGGCGCGGCGTTCAGAACGGCCATTCCCCTCGCGGCCGCGGCATCGATCAGCGGGTTGGCTGACCGGTTGAGCAGCGTGTACCGGTTGTGGTGAATCAGCGCATCGAAGAGGCCGGTCTCCACGTACTGCATCTGGACAGGAACCGGCCCGCCAGCGACGCCCAAATGCCCAACGACTCCCTCGTCTCGGAATCTCTGGAGGACGTCCACCGGACCACCGGGGGCCATCGCGGCGTCAAACGTTGTCCATTCCTGGTCGTGCAGATAGACAATATCGATTCGGTCGACGCCGAGAAGCTTCAGGGATCGCTCCATGCGCCGCTTGACCGTGTCGCCGGAATAATCGTTCTGGCCATCTCTGCCTTCCTTCGTCTGGAGGATGGCGTTCTTGGGAAGTCCACCGCGCTTCCGGAGTGCGAGGCCCACGCGCCGCTCGCTCTCGCCATCGCCGTAGTGCGCGGCCGTGTCGATGTACGGAATTGGGCTATCGAGCGCGGCGAGGATCGTGGCGACGGCATCTTCTTCGGCAACGTCGTAGCCAAACGTGGTCCCCATGTTCCCGAGTGGCGCGCAGCCCACGGCAATCGGCGGAACCATCAGTCCGGTCTTGCCGAACGGCCTTCGTGCGAGCGGATCCGTGGTTGATGACATTGAACGTGCCTCCATATCTACGAATTCTGACCCTGACGGGAGGATGCTAATCCGAGCAAGTGAAGCCGGGCAACGGCTCGCCATCCCGACTACACTTGGCCAGTCACCTATTGCCGGGGTGGTGAAATGGCAGACACGCCAGCCTTAGGAGCTGGTGGCCGCAAGGCCGTGCGGGTTCGAATCCCGCTCCCGGCACCTCGTGTTTCACCCCCCGTTCACGTAGCGCGCAGAACATCCATGCTTCCACCAGAGCCGTAAACTTGATAAAGACCCCTCTCCTCGCGTCGGGATCTTCGACTCATCAGGCTCGTCGCCGCTCATCCCAGGGGAAGTCAAGATGGACCGCACGTCGCTTCTCAGCTCCCGGCGAAGCACCGGCCAGGCTCGCGGCGATTGGCTCCGTGGAGGTGTCCTGGCAGGCCTTCTCGGCACCTTCGCAATGACGATTGCACTTTTGATCGCCTATGGATTCGCGCGGGGAGTTGGTGTCGAAAATGGCAACGTCCTCCAGCGCTGGTGCTGGGCATTGGTCCACAACCCGGTCGCGGAGCGGGCCTCTGATCGGGTTGTGCTGGCAGTTGGCGCAAACCTGGCGGTGGGACTTCTGCTAGCGCTTGCCTACGCGCGGGTCTTCGAGCCGATGCTGTCAGGGCCGGGCTGGAAGCGGGGAATGCAATTTTCGCTCCTGCCATGGATTCTCTCCTTGCTGGTCTTCCTTCCGCTCATGGGCGGGGGATTCCTCGGGTTCGCGATCGGCGCTGGACCATTGCCAATCCTCGGCAATCTGATTCTGCATTTCGTCTACGGCGCGGTGCTCGGCGCGGCCTATGCGGAACCGGCCGTCGATTGGCTTGACGACACCGCTGCCGATCGGGCAAACGCCGATGCGGCCGAACGAGGCGCGGCAATCGGCGTGGCGATTCGGCTACCGCCCGGGTTCATTGTGGGATGGATCGTGGCTCCGTCTATTTCCAGCCTTGCGGGCCAGCCGGAAACGGCGATTGGCGTGGCCTTCATTGGGGCCGCGCTGGGCATCGCCGTCGGGTCTTTCGCGGGCATGGGGCGATCGCATCCGCCGTCGCCGGGGCCGCCCGTCTCCCACTAGTCGGCTCGATCTCTCTCCTCCACGACACGCCCTCACGGACTCTGTCAGTCGTGCAAGGGCCTCACCGATGGTCCGGAACTTCCGTTGGCTCCATTTGACCTTGTACTGGCGATCGCTGACGGACTTGGCCAGACCCGTTCGCCGGAGAGAATAGTCATCCACATCTGCAGGCTTGCGATCTCATGGGAAGGCGTTTCCTCCAGGGAGCCGTCGACGATCGCAATGTCAGCGAGCTTGCCAGGTTCGATTGAGCCGAGCCGGTCCTCCATGCCGATCGCCACCGCCGCGTCGATCGTGTGAGCACGCAATGCCTCGTCAAGTGTCAGGCGTTGAGCCTCGCCGATCGGCGCTCCGCTCCGCGTGGCTCGTGTCATCGCCGCGGAGATGGTATCGAGCGGCCGCAAACTTGAGACGAACGCATCGCTGGAGAGGACCGGCTGGATACCCGCATCGAGCTCCTCGCGCATCGGCTGAAGACGGTGTGCGCGCTGGCCCAGGTGCCGGATGAAATCATCGCCGGAGTCGACCAGGAAGTTTGGCTGATTGACGGGGATTACCCCGAGGCTGGCCATGCGGCCAATCTGATCTGGCGTAGGAAATCCGCAGTGTTCGATGCGGTGACGTGGCTCATGACGAGGATCAGCGCGCATGGCGGCCTCGATGGCGTCAAGTGACATGGCCATCGCAAGGTCTCCCTGGGTATGGATGCCAACTCGCCAGCCATTGCGGTGTGCCCGGACAACCAGGTCGCGAAGCTGGTTCGGCTGCCAGTATGTCGAACCAGTGAATTCACTCTTCGGGCCATACGGCTCGGAAAACCAGGCGGTCCCGCCGATCAGGGTCCCATCCGCATAGAGCTTCATGGCGGCGATGCGCAAGCGATCGTCGCCAAAGGGCCCAGAAAGCCCGATCGCCTCGTAATCGTCGAGATGGTTCGAGAGGGGCATGAGGGCAACGCGAGGCCCGGGCACGCCGCGCGCGGCAGCTTCGCGATAGATGCGAAGCTCTCGGCGCGTAACCTGAGGATCGCAGACGGTCGTGAGGCCCGCCGCGAAATAGACGCGCGCGGCATCCTCAAGGAGCCCCACCGTATCTTCCCCGGGGAGGAGCGTGTGAAAGTTCGGGCCGTGGCAGCCTATGTCGACAACGACGGGGAGGATAAGATCGGTGGCCGTGTCAAGGCAAAGGCCGGTCATGCGTCCTGCCTCGTCACGGACGAAACGGCCGCCGGGAGGATCCGGCGCGGAATCGCTGATGCCGCGTTCGCGCATCGCTGGCGTGTTGACGAGCGCGTGGTGAACCGAGACATGGTAGACGATCACCGGGTGGCCGAGGGTGGCTTCATCGATGTCGGCGCGTGTCGGCGGTTGGCCATCGGGGAACTTCGACCAGTCGAGGCCGACGGCACGTATCCAGCGGCCGGGGGGAGTCAGCTCGGCGGCTTCGCCGATAACTCGGGTCAAGTCCGCGCGAGAACCAACGTGAGGAAAGCGAACATTGACTGAAGCCAGCGCCTCTGCCGTGGCCAGATAGTGATTATGCGCGTCGATCAGCCCCGGCAGCACGGTGCGTCCGCCGGCGTCGATGACTTCGACATCGCGCGAGAGCGCGCCAAGCGCTTGCTCTCTGGCGCCCGCAAGGATGATGCGATCGCCGGAAATGGCGATCGCATCCGCGCGAGGATTGCCCATGTCGGCCGTCCAGACGGCCCCGTTCTGAATCAGAAGATCTCGACCCACCTCACGCTACCTCACGCATTGCGAACCTGTTCATGCCGGCCAGAGCCGCGTCAATTCGGTGACCGACGGACGGGATTCGCGAAAGCCTACGACGGTTTCGGCATGGTGATCTTCTCCCTGTCGAGCTCGGCGAGCAAGCCCCGGAGATCGAGCCGCTCGGTCACCATTGCAATACTGCCGTCTGCCTCGCGCGGCCACTCGGCCCGGGGCCGGTCACGATAGATCTCGATGCCGTTGCCATCGGGGTCGTGGAGATAGATTGCCTCACTGACTCCGTGATCCGAGGCGCCATCGATGGCAACTCCATGGTCGACCAGACGCTTGAGAGCACGCGCGAGCTCCAGCCGGTCGGGATAGAGGATTGCGAAGTGGTAGAGGCCCGTTGTTCGACCTGCTGGGGGACTCCCGCCCCTGCTTTCCCAGGTGTTCAGACCGAGATGATGGTGGTATCCCCCGGCCGAGAGGAATGCGGCGCTATCCCCGAAGCGGTCCATGACTTCAAATCCAAACGCATCCCGATAGAAGTCGATGCTCCGTTCGAGGTCGGATACCTTCAAGTGCACGTGCCCAATCCGCGTTTCTGGATGGACGTTTGGCTCTGCCTTGCCAAAGCCTGGGTTTCCTGACGATGTCATAACGATGCTCCTCTGTTTGCTAGCGGCCAACTGGATCGGGAACCGTCAGTGGCTGCAGATTGCTCGAAATTTCGTCGCGCTGATCTTCCAGCCGCGGCGGTAGCTGCAGCCGGCGGCCAAGCTCTGATACCGGCTCGTCTGTCGCAAAGCCTGGTGTCTCAGTCGCGATCTCGAGTACGTGGCCGTCGGGATCGCGAAAGTAGATGCTCTTGAAGTAGGCGCGATCCTTGACGTCCGTGGTTGGCACTCCGGCGTCGTTGAGGCGATCACGCCAGGTGGTGAGTGCTGCGTCGTCAGGGACGCCTAGCGCGAAATGGTGCGTCATGCCCGCGCCGAGCCGGAACGGACGCAAGGCGCCGGGCCGAAACGCAAAGTAGGTAATGATCGTGCCAGGCTCGCCGTCGCCGGCCACATAGTAATGATGGGGAATCGAAGGACTGTCGAAGTTTATCGTTCGTTTCACCGTTCGGAGGCCAAGACGCCGGGTGAAGAACTCCTCCGTTTGACCGATATCGGATCCGATGGCGGTAACGTGATGCATGCGCTTGAGGCGCATCTGGGGCGTCGGCTCCAAGATTGGTTCGCACCAGATGGCCGAGGCAATCGCTGCTTCGTCCCGGCGACCCGCGGTGAGGCCGTCCGGAGGAAGCTGCACGGACGATCCCAACGCTTCGGCCGTTTCGTCGACAGTCCAGCCGGGCCCTCGGGTGGCGATTTCGAGGATCAGGCCGTCCGGATCGGTGAAGTAGATGCTTTCGAAGTAGACCCTGTCGTATGGCCCGGATACGGTGACGCCGTTGTCCACGAGCCACCGCTTCCATTGCAGAAGCGTGTCGCGGCTGGCCGTCTCGAAGGCAAGGTGATGCGTGCCGCCAATGCCGTATGCACCGCGATAGGCGCCGGGCCATACGAAAAAGCTCAATGCGCCTGGACCAGACGCTTCGTCCGCAAAATAGAGATGATATGACGAGGGATCGTCGAAGTTGACCGTCTGCTTGACCAGGCGAAGTCCGAGGATGCCGGTGTAGAAGTTGACGGTTCGTTGCGCATCTGAGGAAATTGCGCTGAGATGATGGATCCCGCTGAGGGCGCATACGTTGTCTGTCATGTACATTCCCAATCAGCCATTGAGTCGAAGTTTTGAGTCAGCAAGATAGTCGCAATCAAAGGGAGCATCGCATATGTCGCGGCACCTTGTGGGGCCTGACCCGCACGGCGAAACCCGAACCCTTGCGTCAGGCGTGCCGCTCGATCGAGCACATAGCGCGCTCATCGCCATCCATGGCCGGGGAGCTTCTGCCGAAGATATCCTGGGCCTCGCGAAAGAAATAACCCCCGCGGGGGTTGCTATCGTGGCTCCAGAGGCGGCGGATAACACCTGGTATCCGTATCGCTTCACTGAGCCGTTCGAGCGCAACGAGCCATATCTCTCCTCGGCGTTGAAGCGGATCGCGAGTTTACTGAAAGAGATGAATGAATCGGGGATTCCCGCCGACCACATCGCGGTCGTGGGTTTCTCGCAGGGAGCGTGCCTGGCTCTTGAGTCCATCGCGAGAAATCCGCGCCTGTACGCGGCTGCCATCGGGTTCAGTGGCGGACTGATTGGCCCTCCCGTCACGAGGTTCGACTACCCAGGCTCACTCCAGGGAACGCCGGTATTCCTCGGTTGCAGTGACATCGATGCCCATATTCCCGTCTCGCGAGTTGAAGAGACCGCCGAAGCATTGGGTCGACTTGGGGCGAGCGTAGACGCCCGAATTTACCCAGGAATGGGGCACACCATCAATCGCGACGAGATTGACGCGACTCGGGCCTTGCTCGCGAGGGCGTTGACTCCGGAATCCTGATGCCGTGACCCCTGGACGCCACCGCGTCCAGGGGTCGCTCGTGCGCCGTCAGGATTTCCGGATTGCTTCGACGTCGAGTTGAATCTTGACGTCATCGCCGACCAGAAAGCCACCAGCTTCGAGCGGAGCGTTCCAGGCCAAGTCGAAGTCTTTGCGGTCAATCCGCGTCTGCGCCGACCACGACGCCGCTTCCGTGCCAAAGGGGGTCTTGCCGCCGCCCTCGTACTCGGCCTCGAGCGTTACGGGGCGAGTTACGCCACGGATGGTCAGATCTCCGTTGACGAGAAAATCGTTGCCGCCCCTGGGAACGATGGACGTCGATTCGAAGACGATCGTCGGGTTCTCATCACTGCCGAAGAAATCGTTCGTGCGCAAGTGGCCATCGCGCTGCGCGTCGTTGGTGTCCACCGAGTCGGCCTGAATGACGACCTTGACGCTTCCGTTGGTGAAGTTGTCGCCTTCCGTTTCGATCGCCCCGCTAAA
Source organism: uncultured Sphaerobacteraceae bacterium (assembly GCA_964434995.1). GTDB lineage: Bacteria > Chloroflexota > Chloroflexia > Thermomicrobiales > UBA6265 > JACCXM01. Next base: position 9,140 of record CAYSXO010000010.1, on the reverse strand, counting down.
CCCGGTGAACCGGCCACGCACCTTCGTGAACATATGCCGAACGGTGAATGAAATACCCGAGTGACTGGGATCGATCTGCCAAACGGTCTTGGTTTCGGTCGCGCTCACGCACTATCCTCCCGTGCTTCACGTCTCAATTCGCTGCTCGCACATGCCCCATGGCAGCCTCAGCGATCGACTGTGCTTACTCTAAGGCATAGACTTACCAATGTCAAGAAACTTATTATTCGTAATACAATCATCCTCCGTTGCTGTATGATGGGGCTGCCATGCAAAACGATCTCCAGACTCACATTGACACTGACGCTATTTCGCCCTTCTGTCCCGCCTACCATCGCGCAATCGAGCTGCTAGGCAGGCGGTGGACGGGCGCGATATTGCGGGCGTTGCTCTCAGGCGAGGCGCGTTTCAGCGACATCACCGCCTCGGTTCCGGGGCTCAGTGACAGACTCCTGTCCGAACGGCTGAAGGAACTGGAGGCAGAGGGAATCGTCGTTCGGACCGTCGTGCCATCCACACCCGTCCGGGTTGACTATGCGCTGACGGAGAAGGGCGAGGACCTGAGCGAAGTCATTGTCGCGGTGTCATCCTGGGCCGAACGATGGCTAGCGGCGTCGAATGGGGAGCAGAACGCGCACGAACGGTAGTCTCCGTCGCCGGACACGCTGTTAAACTTGGAGACAGCCGGGGTGTCCGGTCAGAGGGGACGGGAGGTCACGCGATGGATGTGAACAGCAGCTTCGGCATTATCTCCTGGATCGTCTTCGGCGCTCTTGCTGGCTGGGTGGCTAGCATGATTGCTGGAGACAACGCGCAACAAGGCTGGCTCGGCAACATCATTGTCGGCATTATCGGTGCGTTTGTTGGCGGCTTGATCTTCTCTTTCATTGGTGGAGGAACGTTTACCCTGGGCTGGAGCATCGGGAGCTTTATCGCGGCCGTTATCGGCGCAATCATCCTCCTCTTCGTCCTCCGGCTCTTCACCAATCGCTGATTGAGCGAACGACCCGAACGAGAATGCCCGGCGGGTTGGTCCCGCCGGGCATTCTCGTTTGTCGACTCATAGACTGAAACTCAGAAGCCACACGCCTCAACGCCGCCGGATTGGCCCGTCATGAAAGCAATGGCGCGGTCTGACTGCGTGCCGTGGATTGCCTCGTCGTATGGAACCATCCACCAGACGTCGCCCGCGGATTGCGTCAACTGGAGGGCCATCGCGCCGATGACTGGACTGATCCAGTCGGCGTCCTTCGCGTAGGAAATGAATGCCCCTGCAAAGCAGTCCGCCTGAAGTTCCGACTCGAGCGCGGACGTGATGCCCGTGTCGGTCAGGTTCTGGATGTGATGGCCCCATTCGTGACTCAGGAGCGTCAGAACGACGTTGACCGCGTCGGGATTCGCGATTCCGGTCGAGACGGTGACGGTGTTGTTTGTTGAGCAGTAGCCAGCCACGGCATAGAAAACGTCAATGCCACCGCAGAACTGCACGCCCGGCGCATCGATGAGCTGGAACCTCGGGGAGGTATAGGTCAGGCCTCGCTCGGCAAACTGCGCTGCCCAGAAGGCGTCGATATCGGCGGCTATCAGCTCCGCTGTCGATTGCGCGCGTGCCACGGATGGCGCCAAAAGCGTCAGGACGATGGCGACCGCGAACGCAAGACGATGGAACATGCAGAACCCCTTTCCGCTTCATATGCAGCGTGGTCAACCCTCCCGGCTGCACAGCCCAGTCTAGATGCTCAGGCAGATGATGAACAGTCGTCTCCGGCTGCCCGCGCGGGCCACAGGGAGCGCTCGCGGTTCGAAGAACCGGGGCATTTTGAGCCGATTGCAGGCGACTCAGGGAAGCGTCGCATGTCTATAATCGAGGCACCAGCAACAAGGAGCAGTCCGCAGGCATGAGTTCCAGAAAAACGAGCGAAACCTCTTACCTCGATCTCGTCCGCGAGCGTGTTGTCATCTTTGATGGCGCGATGGGGACATCGATCCAGCGCCACGAGCTCGATGCGGATGGATATGGCGGCATCGAGGGATGCAATGAGTATCTCATTTTCCACAATCCTGGCCTCATCGAAGAAGTCCACGCGTCGTTTCTTGAAGTTGGGGTCGATGTTCTGGAAACAGACACCTTCGGCGGGAGCAAGCTCAAGCTCGAGGAGTACGGACTAGGCGACCGGACGTACGAGCAGAACCGGGCGGCGGCTGAGCTTGCCAGGCGCGTTGCCACGGCATACAACACCGCGGCGCATCCCCGGTTCGTCGCCGGGTCCATAGGCCCGACGGGACTATTGCCCGCGTCGGAGGATCCGTTGCTCGGCAATCACCGCTTTTCCGAGGTGGTCGATCTCTTCCTCGATCAGGTGAGAGGGCTCGCGGACGGGGGAGTCGATCTTTTCATCATTGAAACAACTCAAGACATTCTGGAACTCAAGGCCGCCGTCCATGCCATCCTCCGTGTCCGTGAAGAGAGCGGCCGGTGTATTCCCATCCAGGCGCAGGTCACGCTCGACACCAGTGGCCGGATGTTACTGGGAACCGACATAGCGGCTGCCTTGGCCGTGCTGGAGGCGTTACGGGTCGACGTCGTCGGCCTGAACTGCTCTACCGGGCCTGAGCACATGCGTGAGCCCGCGCGCTACCTGGGCGAGTACTCCACCAGGCCAGTGGCCATCATTCCCAACGCGGGCTTGCCGCTGAACGTCAACGGCCGAGCGGTCTACCCGCTCGATCCGGACACCATGGCGCGGGACCTGCGCGAGATGGTGGAACAGTTCGGAATCGGCATCGTTGGCGGCTGTTGCGGAACAACCCCGGAACATCTTGGCGAACTGGTCAAGGCCATCGGCTCCCGCGCGACAAGCCAGAGGCCAGCGAAGCCGCTCCCGTTGACGGCTTCGATGGTCCGCGCGGTCGACCTCCGGCAGGATCCTGCCCCGCTGATCGTCGGCGAGCGGGTCAACACGCTTGGTTCTCGCAAGGTTAAACGACTGGCCCTGGCAGACGACTACGATGGCATGGTCGTTGTTGCACGCGAGCAGGTTGACATCGGCGCGCATGCTCTCGACGTCTGCGTGGCGATGACGGAGCGCACCGACGAGCGCGACATGTTGCGCGCGCTGGTGAAGAAGTTGGCCCTCAATGTCGAGTCGCCGCTCGTGCTCGATTCAACTGAAGCGGACGTGCTCAAAGATGCGCTCGAGCAATATCCGGGTCGCGCCATCATCAACTCGATCAACATGGAGAATGGCCGGACCCGAATTGACGCGGTCCTGCCGCTGGCCGTGGCCCATGGAGCCGCCGTGGTCGCGATGACCATCGACGAAGACGGGATGGCAAAGACCGCGGCTCGCAAGGTCGAGGCCGCGCGCAAGATTCATGACATCGTTGTGGATGAGTTTGGACTGTCGCCCGAGGCGCTCATCTTCGATCCGCTGACGTTTCCCCTCTCAACCGGAGATGAAGAGTTCACGACCTCAGCGCTGGAAACGCTGGAAGGCATTCGTCGCATCGAAGCGGACATGCCCGGCGTGATGACCATCCTCGGCATTTCGAACGTCTCGTTTGGCCTGAACCCCGTGGCGAGGAAGACCGTCAACGCCGTCTTTCTCTATCACGCGGTCGAGGCAGGGCTCGATCTGGCCATCGTCCACCCATCGCACGTTGTGCCGTTCGCCGAGATTCCGCAGGTCGAGCGCGAGCTGGCCGAAGACCTGGTGCTGGCACGCCGGCCCGACGCGCTCGCGAGGCTGATCGAGCATTTCGAGGGCCGAGAAGAGACATGGGAAACCGGACCTGATCCGATGCTCGGGATGACGCCCGAAGAAAAGCTCCACTACCAGATCGTGCACCGCAAGAAGGAGGGGATCGAGGAGCAGATCGACCTGGCCGTGAGCGGACGCGATCCGGTGGACGTTCTGAACAACGTCCTTCTGCCAGCGATGAAGGAAGTTGGGGACAAGTTCGGCGCGGGCGAACTGATCCTGCCGTTCGTGCTGCAGTCCGCCGAGGCGATGAAACGCGCCGTGGCCCGGCTCGAAACCTATCTCGAACGGCAAGAGGGTGTGACGAAAGGAACGGTTGTCCTGGCAACGGTGTACGGCGACGTCCATGACATCGGCAAGAACCTGGTCAACACCATTCTGACGAATAATGGATATACCGTGCATGACCTGGGCAAGCAGGTTCCAGTGAATCGCATCATCGACAAAGCGATCGAGGTCGAGGCGACGGCCATAGGTCTTTCGGCATTGCTCGTCTCAACGAGCAAGCAGATGCCGCTCTGCGTGCAGGAACTGCACCGGGCCGGCCACGACTTCCCGGTCATTATCGGCGGCGCGGCGATCAACCGCGGATACGCGCACCGGACGCTCTTTGTCGATGATGCGACGCCATATGCGCCCGGGGTCTTCTACGCGAAGGATGCCTTTGAGGGCCTCTCGTTGATGGACCGCCTGGTTGACTCGGACGCCCGCGCGTCTTTGGTAGTGACGACCATCGACGAAGCTCGCACTTCGCTCAGCAAGCCCGGCCGCCAGGCTTTCAGCGTGCCAGCCGAGGCTGGCGCGGTCGTGACGTCGACCGTGCGCGAGGTCGAGCCAACTTCCCCGCCATTCTGGGGCGCGCGGGAGATGCACGACGTCGAGCTCTCGAACGTCTGGCCCCATCTCGACCTCAAGACGCTCTTTCGGCTTCACTGGGGCGGCAAGGGGCTGAGGGACGATGCGTGGGAATCAATGCAGCGAGACGAGTTCCTGCCCCGGCTCGAGCGCATGCAGCGCGAGGCGGTGGAGCAGAGGTGGCTGCGCCCTCGCGTACGATATGGGTACTTTCCCGCGAACCGCGACGGCAATGACCTGGTTGTCTTCAGTCCGGACGAAGAGGAGCGCGAGATCGCAAGATTCTCGTTTCCTCGCCAGCCGCGTCGCGATCGGCTTTGTCTAGCAGACTACTACTTGCCGATTTCGTCGGGCCGGCGCGATGTGGCCGCCTTTCAGATTGTGACGGTTGGCGCCGAGGCAAGCGCTCGGACCGAAACCCTCCAGGCAGCAGGGGAGTACAGCGAGAGCTTCTTTGCGCACGGCCTGAGCGTGCAGTCTGCCGAAGGCCTTGCCGACTACGCCCACTCACGGATCCGCGCCGACGTTGGCGCCGCTCCAGACCAGGGGAAGCGCTACTCCTGGGGCTATCCGTCGTGCCCTGATCTCGCCCAGCATGCCCTGGTCGACCTGCTGCTCACGACGGGCGAAATTGGCGTCACCGTTACCGATGGGTTCCAGTTCGAACCAGAACAAACGACCGCGGCGCTCGTCGTTCTTCACCCGGACGCGCGCTACTTCGCACTGGCGGTTTCGGGCAACGACTAGCTGCTCGCCGCGACCGGCGTCGCCCGTGGCGTGGACGTTGGCTCGGCAGACCCTGCTCGTTCATCGACAGGAGCGATGACGCTCCTGAAGAGGTCGCTGACAACTGGCAGTTCGGCATTGAAATTCCTTGCCGCTGTCTGCCAGGTCAGTTCGAGAACAGCGATGCCGGGGGTGAGGGTTCGACATTCGATGTACTCGACGCCCCGGTAGATCGCGCCGTCGGGCAACGTGGCGACCACCCCAAAGAGCAACGCCGAGCCTCGATCGAGTCCGGTGTCGGGAAGAGGCCTGCCGGAGAGCCGGACGACTTCGGAAACGTTGCTTCGTTCACCCAGTTCGCGCTCGGCGGCCGCGAGACAGTCGTCGGCGTTGCCCTTGAAGCCCTCGTACGCTTCGATGAACGCGGTTGAGTTCGATGTCCCGATCTGAAGACCCTCATAGGCGCCTTCGATCAGCTCGTTCTCGACGGTCCAGGCATCTGCATCCCATGCCACTTCGACACCCCAAAGTGGTCCGAGCCACCGGTTGCCAAAGACACCCGTCGTAGGCGTCTGTTGCGGACTCTCCGCGGTGGCCGCCGGCGTGGCCGCCGCGGACGGTTTCGACTCCTGGGATTGCGCGAATGCAGAACCTGGCGCGCCGGTCGCGATCGCTACAGACATGAACACTGCCAGAGTGAAGCGCATCGAACCGGCAGCAATCCGCATGAATCCTCCGGCGAAGAACTGAACGAACGCGGAAAGCGTACCAGTTCATCTGGCCGCGCGGGGTGTCATGGCCGTGTTCTGGGCAGCATGCAGGTCGGCTGTCATTTTGAGGAACGAAGGAGATCGGCGCGACGTCGTGTTCGTTCGCGGAGTCAAAGAAAGTCCTCGCCGCGCTCGGCATGAAAACGTGATTGAGATGCGCTGGCACCGTGATTGGGCGTTGAGTTCGCCGGCATCCAGAATCCAGATCTGATCAGATGAGGAACCAGGTGTCCTGGCAGAGCCGTGACGCCACGCGATCGGTTATCCGGCGAGCGATTCGGCCCAATCGCGCGCCCGCAGGCCCTGATCACGAGCGAGCGCGGGGTCGCCACAGGCCTCCATGACGAGCCGGCGAACTTGTCCCGAAAAGGGAACAGGCGCGGCGAATCTCCAGCGCCTCACGTGGGCCAGGCAGTCGCCGTGAAGCCACGAACGAGCCAGGATGAAATGCTCGTCTTCGCGTTCACCGAGGAGAAGAATACACCCGGCGCGCCACATAAAGAGTTCGGACGCCGTCCCGTTTGGTGCGGGAGCAGGAGCCAGGTTCATAATCTCGTCCGGCATAGTCTCCACTCCGCGGCGAGCGAGGATTGCGGAGGCTGGTCGTCCAGACGCGAACTCCCAGCTTGTTACTTATGGTATGCGCGGACGAACGGCGCGTCGTTGGGCGCGCCGCACCAAGTGCGGTACGGGAACTTTGGGCCAGACTTCTGCCTAATCCGATGTCGAGAGCTGCTCAATCACATCGCGCTCGCTTCCGGAATTGATCCATGGGAGCGAAGCGCGGACGAAATGCTCGCGGGAGATTCGCGCATCAAGCGCTTCGGTTGGCATGCCGCTCAAGGGACCGCCTTCCCCAGTCTGGGTGAAGTGCGCGCGAATCGCCTCCCGCTTTGACGTCTCCCACCGGCGCACATCGATCACGTGCGTAATCTCGGCGCGAGGGGTGCCAAGGTTGGCCCGCGCCGTTTCGGAAAGGGACGACAACGGGCTGTTTGGCCGGTTGAAGAGGGCTAACATCTCCTCGCGCGGGGCCGTTGCAAAATAGAGCGACGGTGTTTGCCATGTTGAGCCGTCTGATGGTTGCCCCTCGGCGGCCAGTTCGACCGCGCGCACAACTGCCCGGTGCAGATGCAGGTGATCGGGGTGTCCATAAACGCCTTCCGGGCCGAACGACACGATGAGTCGCGGTCTGAGGGAGCGGATCGAGGCGGCGAGGCGACTGGCAGCGTCATCGACCGGGGCCCGGACGAACGCACGCGGGTGCAACGCCTCTTCAGACCCCTCCATTCCCGAATCCCGGTATCCCAGAAACCGGACGTCGCTGACGCCGAGGTGGCGCATCGCCTCGCGGAGTTCACCTTCGCGAATGGCGCCGAGCCGATTGGGATCGTCCAGCCCAGGAATCGCGCTTTCTCCGGCTTCCCCTCGTGTCGCGCAAATCAGCGTGACAGGAATGCCTCGTTCGGATGCCGCGGCAAGCAACCCGCCCGCGGAAAACGTCTCGTCGTCCGGATGCGGAAAAATGGCGAGGAGTGGACCAGTCAAACAAATGCTCCCGCTTGAACAAGAATCGATTCCAGGCGAGCCTGCCGTGCCCGGCCGTCCCGGTAGACCGCATGCGCGGCCGGGCTGGACCGGTATGATGCCTCGTATGCCTTGTTGCGCTCGGCATCGGCAAGTGATCGAATGATGCCGCTGGCGGCCATCGCCATCAGGGCCGCGCCTCGCGCGGTCGTTTCATCTGCTGGTTCCAGCGCGGCGAGGTCGTGTCCGAGAACGTCGGCCGTGATCTGCAACCAAGGCGCCATCGAGAGAATTGCTCCCCCGCTGGCCACGATCTGGTGGGGCGTTTCAGCCAGCGGCGAGAGGGCATCGTAGATCACCGAGAGGCGATAGGCAACCGATTCCCACCCCGCGCGAATCAGATGCTCCGGGCGGGTAGACAATGTCAGGCCGGCAAAGACACCACTGGCATCATCGTACCAACCGGGAGAGCGTTCTCCCGCCAGGAATGGTAAGACGGTCAGTCCCGTCGAGTCGGCTGAGAGTTTTGCCGCGGCAGTCGTCGCCGCATCATCGGGCGCGGTACCAGTTGTCTCCCAGATCCAGCGCAGCAGGTTCCCTCCATTTGACAGGGCTCCTCCAAGCACCGCTCGCTCGCTATCGAGGCGATAAGCCCAGAGCCCATGCGGCACGGACCATTCGGATCCTGACGGTCGAGGCAGAATCAGCCGCATCGCCGCCGACGTGCCAATGGTCAGCGCGCAGCACTCAGGCCCAATCGCGCCGCTGCCAACGTTGGCGCAGGCACCGTCGCCGAGGGCCGGAAACCACGCCGCATCATGCAAGCCGGGCCAGCGGGCCGCGTAGGTTTCCCGGAGCTTGCCTGGTGGCCCGAGATCCACCAGAGGCGAGAGTTGGTCGCGTGAAACACCGCTCGCGTGGAGAATCTCCTCGTCCCAGGTGTTGTTGTGGACGTCCAGGAGTCCCGTTCCCGATGCCATGCAAATCGTGACTGCACCGGCCCGAGGCCCGCACAGTCTGTCGAGCGCATATTCGGGAAACGACAGCCACCGAGCGGTGTGTTCGAATGCAACCGGGTCAGAAACCCGCAGCCACTGGAGCTTTGCTGGCCAATACGAAGGATGGAGCCGGCACCCAGTCCTCTGCCAGATGGCCTCTGGATCAAGCGCATCACGCAGCGCGGCGGCGGCGTCGCCGGAGCGAGTGTCAGCCCAGTAGAGAATCGGCGTTGTCGGCTGGCCGTTCCTGTCGAGACCAAGCAGGCTGTGCCAGAATGACGTTGTGCCAACAGCGCGGACGTCACTCGCCCGGCTATCGAGCCGCGCCACGATTCCGTCGATCGTCGCCACGGTCAGGTCGAAAAGCGTCGAGGCCGCGAACGTCGCCCCTCCGTCGATCGTCGTGTCGATCGAATACTGGGATTGAACCTCACTATCGAGAATCGGGTTGCCGTCGCGGTCGAAAGCCAATGCGCGAACCGAAGACGTACCCGCGTCCAGGG
>CAYSXO010000009.1:34780-37211 GCA_964434995.1 uncultured Sphaerobacteraceae bacterium | reverse complement strand
GCGTCGTCCGCCTGCCAGGGTCAATCCGCGCCACCTGGCGCCCAAAGCCCATCCCGCGATCGGGTGTCATGAACCATAACGCACGAGACGGGTCGAAGGGTAATCGGGTGTTGGGGTTATAGGGGAGACGGAGGACGGTGGACGGAGGGGTGCATCTCCCGTCTTCCGTCCTCCATCCGGCTGATCGCTGATGCCGTATCATCCTGGAACCCCATCACCCTCGTCTCACACAACCACTACGGCCGCGTTACAGCAACAGGGACACGGGAGCAGAAGGCGCCGGCAGCAATAAGCGAACGTGTATGATCGGGGGAATGAGCGTGGGTAAAGCGGCGGCGGCGCATACGCCAATGGCCGCTTTGAGGACAGCGGGCGCGGCTGTGCTCGAACCGGCAATTCATCAAACGTTTGACGAGACGCTTGCGCGCTTCGGCGCGGAGATCTACCGCTACGCGCTCCATTTGACGAGAAATCGGCCTGACGCGGACGATCTGTATCAGGAAACGGCGCTCAAGGCGTTTCGGGCCTGGGACCGGTTGCCATGCGATGCCAATCATCGAGCCTGGCTTTATCGGATCGCGACGAACACCTTCCTGAGCGACAAGCGCAAGACATCGCGGCTGCGCTCTCTTGATGGGGAGACGGCTGAATTGATCCCGGCGGCGAGCCGGGATGATGAGGGACGGCTCGACGCGGGGAATCTCCTTTCCGAGGTCGAGCACTTCATCGCATCGCTCCCGCCCAAACAGCGGGTGGCGCTGGTACAACGCAAGTATCTCGAGATGGGTTACTCCGATATTGCGGCATTGCTCGGATGTTCCGAGGCCGCCGCGAGGAGAAGCGTTCACGAAGCGCTGCGCAAGCTGCGCGACCGTTTCGGCGACAGGATCTGACGGCCTTTCGTCCGGGAAGGACACGGATAAGGATGAACATCATGGAGCCTCCAGCAATTATGGCCCCCGGACTTTGGACCCCGACCCTGGAAAAAACCGCGAGCGATCCTCGCGTTGACGCCTGCGATGTGGCGTGCGAGGCGATGCCTGCCCACGTCGCGGGCGACCTCTGCGAGAAAGATGAACACTGGCTCCATCAGCATACGGAAGCGTGCAAATACTGTGCGAATGAGTTGCGACGCTATGACACGCTCGATACGGCCTTGCATGCCTGTGGCGGCATCTGCTCGGGGATCGATGCGCCTCCGCCCATCGCCCTCCCCAAACGCGACAAGGTCTGGTACACCCGCATTGAGAGTCCTGTTGGCGATCTGATACTCGCCGCAACCAAATATGGCCTACGCGAGATCGATTTCGGCAAGACCATGTCTGATGAGGAGTTCGCCATTCGGACCCGGAGCGGCGGCGCTGATCCGCTCTATGCCAAACGCATCGACGACGCCGATCTGGAGGTTCGGCAGACGCTGCAGCGTACGGCGAACGAACTCGATGAGTATTTTCTCGGCCGTCGCAGCAGCTTCGACGTGCCCCTCGACTGGGGCGGCATGCCTCCCTTTCGTCGCGCCGTTCTGGAGGCGACGACCGCTGTCCCATTTGGCCACGTCGATACGTATGCCAGCATCGCGCGGCGCATTGGCAACCCGAAAGCAACTCGCGCGGTAGGCAATGCGCTTGGCCGCAACCCCATCCCCGTGATCGTGCCCTGTCACCGCGTCATCCGGTCGGACGCCAGTATTGGTGGATACACCGGCGGCCTGGGCATCAAGGAATTCCTCCTCAGTCATGAGGGCGTCACGCTGGCCTAGCCGCTGATCGCCCTGCCCACTGCTACACTCGGGCGATGACCTCTCGCCCGCTCCCAATGTCATGAAGCGCACTTCGTTTCGACTCGACGCCGCCGATGCAGCGATGCTGGTGGTGGTTACGACGTGGGCCACGAACAACATCGTCACCAAGCTTGCCGTCGGTCTCGTGCCGGCCATCACGTTCGTGATGGCGCGCTTCCTGCTCGTCCTGGCGCTGATCTGGGCCTGGATCCTGATCCGGCGCGTACCCGCCGGTATTGCCGCGCGCGATCTGCTGCCAATGATCTTTACTGGCGTTACCGGCTATGGCATCTATAGCGCGCTCTTCACCATCGGCATGGAGCGGACCTCGGCGTTCTCGGTGGCGCTGCTCGTTTCGACCACGCCCATCTTTACCCTGATCCTCGCCCGCTTGCGCGGGATCGAGTACCCCATCCGCGCGCAATGGCTCGCCGTTGGCGTCTCCGCCCTTGGAGTCGCGGTCTTCATCGGCGACAAGCTCGCCTCCGAGGGGCTGGGCACGGCCGTGGCCGGTGATGCGCTCGGCCTGTTGGCCGCCTTCAGCTTCGCCGTGTACAGCCTCGCCGTGCGCTCGTTGACGGCGCGCTATGGCGCCAGCGTGACAACGGGCTGGGGCATCGTCGTTGGCACGGCCGCCATAGCCCCGTGGGG
>CAYSXO010000009.1:19511-34770 GCA_964434995.1 uncultured Sphaerobacteraceae bacterium | reverse complement strand
GAACCCTGGCAAGCGCTTCCGGCGACGTTCTGGGTCGGCCTCGTCTATGCAGCCGCCGTTGCCATGCTGGTCGGCTACACCCTCTGGTCGTGGGCCATCGCGCGCGGTGGAGTTACTCGAACCGCGCCATACCTCTTTCTGATTCCCATCGTCACCGGTGTTATCTCGGCAATCTTCCTCGCTGAAACGTTCACGCCCTGGAAACTGGCCGGCGCGATGTTGGTGCTGGCGGGCACGACACTCGTGCGGGTGACCGGCCGAGCCGCGCCACTGACGGCATCCGCCGAACACAAACCGGAACGTGCGCGCACAGACCAGCAAAGCGGGCTGGAGATCGCGGCCGAAGGACAATCGGGCCTCTGATTCCACAATGCGCGCGACATGCGACGTGAGCGAGCAGGCGGGGAAAGGAAGACATGGGATACGCGTACCGCTTCGACGGCAGTCAGCCAGTCGATCTTGCATCCATCGATCCGCGCGGCGATGAGACCGTCCATAAGGAAGCGGGCGTGAAGGCGCTGGATGCGCTGGAAGACGAACTCGGCGACTTGCAGGAACTTCTTTACGCGGCTGGTGTCGATGCGTTGCTGATCGTCTTCCAGGGGATGGATACCGCTGGCAAGGATGGCACGATCCGCAAGGTTCTCTCGAAAATGGACCCGCAGGGCGTGCATGTCTGGTCGTTCAAGGTTCCGACCGACGAGGAGCGGCGCCATGACTTGCTCTGGCGGCACCACGTGCGAACCCCTGCCACGTCAATGGTGGCCGTCTTCAACCGATCGTATTACGAGGCCGTCATAGTCGAACCGGTGAAGGGCATCGTCTCGCCAGAGGTCGCCGCAAGCCGCTACCCGTACATCAACGGGTTCGAGTCGCTCCTGACCCAATCGCGGACGATCGTGGCCAAGTTCTTCCTGTATATCAGCAAGGATGAGCAGAAGTCGCGTCTGCTGGCACGGCAGGAAGAGGTCGAGAAGTACTGGAAGCTCTCCGTGGGAGATTGGCAGGAACGGGGACGGTGGGATGCCTACATGGCCGCCTACCAGGAGACGATCGCCGCCACGTCAACCCTCGAGGCGCCCTGGTTCGTTGTTCCAGCCGATCGGAAGTGGTACCGCGACCTCGCTGTCGCTGAGGCATTGGCCGGCATGCTTCGCCCGCGGCGGGACGACTGGCTCACCGCGCTCAGGGCGCGAGGGGAAGAGGAGATTGCCGCGCTGCGCGAGGCCGGGTTCGCGCCAAAGAACGCTTGATCCTGCCGCCCTAACGAGGACGGCCCAGTGCGCGATAGACGACCGCGTCCCGCACGGTTGACCACGTCGGGCGGTTTGGATCGACCAGCAAGTGGTCGCCAGGGAATTCAAGCAGCTCCGCCCCAACGCGGGCCGCGAGCGTGCGCGAATGTCGCGGCAGGGTCGTCCCGTCCTGCGCGCCCTGCAGGATCGTGGTCGTTGCGGCAACGCGGCGGGCGGCTGCTCCCGCCGCGTTGCCGACTCGCCGCAACTCGTCGAGCGAGCGGGTTGGGACGCTCATGGCGTCTCGCAACTGATGCTGGACCGCTGGGTCGTCGAGGTCCGCGCCCGGCGCCATGCCAGAGAGCATCAGGCGCGTGTCAGGATCACTGAAATCCGGTCGGCCAAACGGCCGATAGGTGCGAATGACATGCCTGGCGATCGGGAGGATGACTGCCCGCCGGGCGGCAAACCGCCAGTGCGGGGCCAGGAGAATCAGTTCATCTGGGACCAGCGCCTGTTCCGCGCCGAGTCGAAGGGCGATCGCCCCACCCATCGAGAACCCGATCAGCGTAGCCCGGGGTGCCCCTCGCCTCGTCTCTTCCCAGGCTTCGCGCGCCACGTTGAGCCAGTCGGAAGCCCGAACGTGCCAGAGCCCGGAACGGTCGGCGCCAAATCCGGGCAGCAGTAAGGCTCGCGCCGACACTCCAGCCGCCGCGAGCGCCTCGGCCAACGGGCGCATGTCGCGCGGGGAGCCCAGAAAGCCGTGGATCAGCAGCGCGCGCTCAGGTCCGGCCTCCAACTGAAACGGTGAATGCTCGCGTTCTGGACAATTGGGATGATGCATGAGCGGCGCCTGGAGTGGGTGTTGGCCGATGATACCGTTGGCCTGATTGTGCGACGATCGGGTCCGCGTGCGCCAGTCCACGACGACGGCGAGACCGGTCGTTTGAGCATGGTGTGCTACGCTCGGCGCGCTTCGTCGCCGTGGCGGCCAGGGGGGAATGGGTGTCGCTCGACGATATTCAGGAGGCTCTCCAGTTTGGTGATAGCCGAATCTGGCTCCTGGTTGCGCTCTGTGTCGCGTTGGTCTTCACCATTCAGGCGGTTGAGACGGCCACTGAGGGCGCCTGGCCTCATCAACGACGGCCATCTCGCGTCGCGCCGCGCGCGCGCACCGCCCAGGGCGCCTGGGGCGCGGTCGCGTTGCTCTTGCTGCCGGGGATACTCCTCGGCATTCTGAATGTCGCCGTGCTGATTTGGCGCGGCATCCCACATACGCAAGCGCAATTGCTGGGCGGCTTCCTTATCGGCCTCATCTGGGTCATCTTCGTTGGCGCCAGCGCGAACATCCTGGGCATGGGTCGGCTTCTGCGCCAGGGGGGGCTGGCCGGGCCACTGGCGCTACTCGTGCTGGTTATTGCCGGAGACGCCATGCTGATCTCCGGCCTGCTCACCGTGCTCCCCGACCCGGAGGTGATCCGCGAAGCACTGCCCTTGATCGGAGGGTAGAGCAGCGGTTCGTCATTCTCAGCCGCAAACGAGCAGCTCGCAGGAGATATGAGCGGGAGCTGCATGGTTTTTCAATGAACGCCTCGCGGGTTCTGGCTACCCCGTCGGCCGGCAAAAGGTACGGGCGTCATCTTGCCGGCGCATCTCGGCAATGACTCGCTCTCGTGGCCGCGATGGAACGACGTAGACCGGGAGTCCTTCCTCGACCTGGATATCCACGAGTCGGTCGACAACCGCGCTGAAAACGTCGTCGGGGTCCTCGCTATCGACCGTCGCCATAAGCGATGTTCCTGGGGGATCATATCGCTATCAGACGATAAACTCCGCAATCGGGAACCTCGCCACGATCAGTTGCTTGAGTTCATCGATTGCGGCCTGGATTGCCGGAGGAATCGCAATACTGGGATCCTCGGTCATTGTCCAACAACCATTCTCGAATTGACCGCGGAAACACATGTCCGTGATCGGTCAGGTGCGCGCTGGGCCTGAATTCGAGAGACATGTGCTGGCTGGTAGTCGGCCTTATGGCAACATCGACGTCCAAATCTTGCAGGTAACCCGTCAATGTACCCACAAGAGAGCCATCCCGCGAGCCGGGCTTCAGGATCCGATGCGCTCCAGAAATTGCCCGTCCTTGAGCGGCACGAAAGCTCCCCTGCCGGTTCAAAAGCGGGGAATCCTCGAATTTGGGACCACGGGTTAAGGCCTGTGCCTTGGTTGGACGGTCTCAAACAATGCGCACTCGCCGGAACCGCTTTTTCCCGAACCGCAGCAGCGCGTCGGCTTCGCCCACGATGAATGGCGAATCGACGTCCATCACCCGGTCGCCGTCGAGCCAGAGCGCGCCTTCGGCTGCTTTTCGGCGCGCCTCGCCGCGCGACGAGACCAGGCTCGCCCGCACAAAGAGGTCGGCCAGCGTCATGTCGGCAACGTCCGCCGCCGCGACCTCGGTAGTCGGGATGCTTGGGTCATCGACATCTGGCGCTCCGCCAAAGAGCGCCCGCGCGGCCGCCTCGGCGTGCGCCAACGCATCGCTGCCGTGCGTCAGCGCTGTCACCTCACGCGCCAGTGTTTGCTTTGCCTCGCGCAGCGCCGCCCCATCGACCGATACCAGTTCCCGAATGCGGGAATCTGGCAGGAAGGTATAGAGCCGCAGCAGTTTTTCCACGTCGGCATCGTCGACGTTGACCCAGTACTGGTAGAAGTCGTACGGCGACGTCAAATCGGGATCGAGCCAGAGCGAGTTTCCCTCGCTCTTGCCCATCTTTTCGCCGGACGCGGTCGTCAGCAGCGGGCAGACCAGGGCGAATACATGGCCGCCATCCGCCTTGCGGACCAGTTCGACGCCAGCGACGATATTTCCCCATTGGTCCGAGCCACCGATCTGCAACGTGCAGCCCTCGGTGCGAAAGAGATGGAGAAAGTCGTAGGCCTGCACCAGCCGGTAGTTGAACTCCACGAAGTTGAGCCCGGTGGTCTCCAGGCGGCTGCGGTAGGTTTCGGCAGTCAGCATCTCGTTGACCGAAAAATGCCGGCCGATGTCGCGCAGGAACGGGATGTAGCGCAACTCAAGGAGCCAATCAGCATTGTTTATCAGGAGCGCGGGCGGATTGTCGCCCCAACGCCCGCCCTCGAAATCGAGATGGCGCGCAAACTGCGGCAGGATCCGCTCCAGGTTGTCGCGAATCTCCCGCTCGGAGACGATCGCGCGCGCCGAGGTCTTGCCGGATGGATCACCAACCAGCGCCGTACCGCCGCCGCCCAGCGCAACTGGCCGGTGTCCGAACCGCTGCAATGTGGCGAGCATCATCATGCCGAGCATGTGCCCGACATGGAGCGATGGCCCCGTTGGATCAAATCCCTGATAGACCGTCACCACGCCATCCCGAAAGGCCATTTGCAGGCCATCCGGATCGGACACATCCTGCACATAGCCGCGTGCGCGAAGGTATTCGAGCGGTCCGAGTCCCGCGGCGCGGGCTTCGCTGATGGCATCGGTCGTCGAGAGGTCTGTCACGGTCACCTGCATGATGCTCCTGGAAGTGGTGGATATACGGTATGCGCCGAATGGTAGCAAGCGCTCCGCGAACAGGGCCGGGGCCGCCGCGCCCTCGCGGCCCTTCGTACCGTGTTACTGCCGAACCGTCTCGGCGATTCGGCCCGCGGCCGGCACCAGCAGGACCGGTGCCGGCGCTTCGCGCACCAGCTTTTCCGCCACGCTGCCAAGGAGCCAGCGACGGACGCCACCCCGGCCATGCGAGGTCAGGACCAACAGATCATCGGGCGCGGCCGCATCGCTGATGGCGAAGAAGGGCGAGCCGCTGAGGGTCGCTCCATCCGCCTCCGCGCCGTCGTTCCGCAGCCGCGCAATCGCGTCGCGTACGGTATCCTTCGCCTCCGCTTCAGACTCGTTCCAGATCTGGTCGGCCACCTCCGCCGTCACGATTGGCGACACGCCAAAGGCGCCGCGCGGCACCGGCATGGTAGCGACAGGGTCGACCGCCCGTACCACGTGAATCGGCACACCCAAGGTCTTCGCCACCCTCAGGGCAACGGGCAATGCCTCTTCGGCCAGTTCCGAGCCGTCGAGCGGGACGACGATGCGTCGCACCGGCGGGTCTTCCGGCGCCTCGTCCTCTGGTGTACGCAAGACAAGCACCGGAATGGTGGCCGTGCGCGTGACGCGGTCGGCCACGCTGCCGAAGATCGCCCGGCCAATAGCGCCCCGGCCGTGGCTCGCCATGACGATCATCTCCGCACCGTGCGAGTCCGCGGCAGCAATGATGCGCTCCTCCGGCTCGCCCTCTTCGATGTCTCTCTGAACGGCGGCCCCGGAGTCGGCGATGGTGGCGGCTGCCTCATCGAGATCGGCGTTGGCGATCTGCTCCCATTCCCTCCGGATTCGATCCACCCCTTGCTCGCCACTTCCAGCCAGGGTCAAAAGCGCCTCTGCATAGGCTGGCTGGGGAGGCACGACGCGAAGGAGAACAACCGAACCCTCCTTGCCAGCAAGCCTTGCCGCCCAGGGAACCGCTCGCAGGGCACGCGCAGAGCCATCGATTGGCGTCAGGACGACGGTCATACCGGTTTCTCCTTCATCCATCGCTAGTCGTTCATGCGCGGTGCGGTCGATGTCCGTTTCACCAGCCGACGCGCGGTGGCAAGCGTACCCAGCGAGTTCGAGCGACGGAGGATCCGCATGCATCCGAGGCGCCGTTGCCGCGGCGTTCCCACGTCACGCCTCGCGCACGTCCGCGGCGTTCAGGAGGCGACCCCGCGGCGATTCATGCTGAAGCCGCACGACGTCGACTTCCATGAATGCCTGCAGGTCGAGCAGGCGGCTGAAGACGCGAAAGCCGAGGGGCAACCGGGGGAGCGCCTTGGCCGCCGAAATGACACGAGGATGACCGACGCGATAGCGGACGCCGTCGAAGGTCACGATCCCTTCCCCGGCCGCGAGCAGGTTCCTGGCCCAATCAGATCGCTCCCCATAGGGCATCCCAAACACGAAACCGCCAGGCAGACGCGCAGCGGCAAGCGGCGTCGTGTACTGAGCCCCACTCACTCGCCCCCGGTGCTCCAGGCTGGCTAAACCGAGTGGCGAAGCGCCAGCCCATTTCAGGATCCATGGGTTTGCCCGTCGCTCGAGCTTCTTCAAGCTCGACAGCGCCTTTCTTTCTCGCCGTTGAGCTTCGCGCAGGAAGAGGATCGCATTGGCGACGATGGCCAGGACAAAGGCGATCCCGAGCTTTACGCGCCAGGGCCAGCGCGATCTCTCTTCAGCCATAGCACGACCTCTGGCATCGGCTGACATGGTCGAATCCTTCGGTTGCGAATGGCGCGGGCGTCATTCGAGTGCGCGGCCCCGACATGCGCGGCGCGCGCACGCCACGTGCGTTACCCCGCCGCGCCGAAAACTGGCGCGATAAAGACGGAGACATCGGTGGACACGCCGTCGATGTTCGGCTGCAGGAAGGCAATGCCGGTATAGCCCGCGTTGTTCTGCTCGCGCAGGCCGACGATCAGGGCGCCATTGATGTCAATGACGCCACCGATCTCGCCGCAGGCAAGGTAGGTGTCGATGCTCTCGGCCGAGAGATGGGCATTGATGGCGTGATCGGCCGCCAGAATCGCATCGAGCGACAGCGGAACCGTGGTGAACGAGCTTTCGACCCGCGTTGCTTCGTCCGCCTGCCCCACCCCTTCGCCGATCGGCACGGTGAGATCGGTGAGCGGCGCAACCACTTCGCCCAGGTCAACACAGTCGCCTGCATGGATATGGACGGGCCGCAAAACGGGAGCCTCGGCAACCGGGGTCGCGGCCGGGACGGCCTCGGCTTCGGCCACGGGCGTGGCATCCTGAGCTATCGCGGCCGGCATCGGCGCGGCGGCAAGGGAGAGGATAGCGAGCAGACATCCGGCGGCTCGAGCGATTCGGCGGACGGTCACGGGCAACCTCCTTGGCTCCACAGGCGGGACATGCCCCACGGTCGGGGCATGAACAGTGTCCCATTGTCACCAAAAGGATGCGAGTGCGCCGGGATCACGCGGCTGGCGATCCCGGCGCACTCTGTTCCTGACCATGGCGCCCGCGCCGTCCGGCGTTAGCCTTCGTCCTCGGCGAGAAAGAGGGAGACGCCGGTCGACGCGCCATCCGCGCTGGGGCTGAGGAAGGCGATCCCGGTAAAGCCAGAGCCGTTCTGCTCGCGCAGGCCAATGGCAAGCGAGCCATCCGGCCCGATGATGCCGCCAATTTCGCCGCACGCGATATAGACGTCGATTTCGTCCGCCGAAAGGTGGGCGTTAATGGCGTAATTTTCGCTGATCAAGGCATCGAGTGTCATCGGAACCGTGGTGAACGAGGTCTCGGCAATTGTTGCCCGGTTGCGCTGGCCCACCCGATCACCCGTCGGCGCGGTCAAATCGGTCAACGGAGCTACCACGTCGCCCAATTCATTGCAGTTGCCAGAATGAACGTGAACGGGCCGGGGCGTAACCGCCTCCTCGGCCACGGGAGTCCCATCCTGCGCCCACGCGGCAGGACCGCCGAGGAGCGCCATGCCGAACAGCGCGATGGCGCTGCCGGTCACCATCGTCCAACGTCTGGGATTCATGAGTCCTCCTGCGTGCATGCGTACTCTGACCCTGCTCTGCCAGGGTGCGTTCGTGCCTGCACGGACCGTGCCAAAGCAGTGGCGATGTCTCCCGCCCTGGCTCCGGCGCATGGTGCATACGTAGCTCATGGTGAAACCGAACCGCATTGCCGGACGTTGACGCGGGAGACTACCGACAGGTACGTTCACACGGTTATCGGGGCGGGTCGCGAGGGATGACTACCCGTGCGCCCCGGTAAAGAGAGGAAGGACATCCAACAGCATGTTGAGCAAAACCGCATGGGCGCGCGCCGTCGCGGTGACCAGCGCCTTCGCCATTCTGGCTTCCGCTATTCCCGCTGCCTCCACGTACGCTCAGGAAAGCCCCTCGGTCGCGCTGGAGCAGGCCCGCCGGGGTGAAGATGGCGTTTCCGGCGCGGGCGCGGCCGCCGGGAACACGGAAAGCGGTAGCGCCAAGCGGGACAAGAGCGGCAACGGCGGGTCTGCCTCGGCTGGCAGCGCGGGAGATGTCGCAACCGCCGACGGCTCGTCAGGCGGCGCCGCAGGCAGTGAGGCAGCGCCACCGCTGCCCGCCAATGCCGAACTTCTCTCCGCGCTTGGCATTCTCGATGATGTGACGACGTATGGCGTCGACGTGCTCTCCGACATGGATATTCCGGTCGAGCTCATCCCGGCGCCAGTCGAAAACAGCGAGCCGGCGGCGCCGGCCGACGTCAACACCGGCGGCCAGGGCGGCAGTGGCACTAACACCTCGAACGTCTCGACGGAGCCTGGCGCCGGGTCCGCGCCGGCAGGCGGCAGCATAAGCTCGGCTGCCGAGGATGGCGCCGGCGCCTCCGAATCCGGCAAGAAGCGCGACAAGGCGGACCGCAACGCCGATGGCGCGAACACCTCCGACGGCGGAACCGAAACCGCAACCGCCACTGGGTAGAACTCATCCCGTCGCCCTCACCGTCAAGCCCCGCTTCCAGTGCGCTGGGAGCGGGGCATTTCATTGCTGGCAAGAGGCCGTGGGCTCTTGGCTGCTGTTTCCAGGTCTTTGGCTTCCGTCGTTCGCCCATTCCCCATCACCTATCACCCCTAACCCATCGTATCCTGCACGCCAAATGCGGAGATTCAGCGCAGAGGTTGTCAAAGGAGGGCTCGTGACCGAGTCGAGCGCACCCCGGGAAACGCGGTTCACCATGGATACGTCGGCAATCAAGTTCGGCCCCGGCGCAACCCGCGAAATCGGCGCCGACATGGCGCGGTTTGGGGCGCGGCGAGTGGTGGTCGTCACCGACCCGCGGCTCGCCGCCGGAGAGACGGTCGATACCGTGCTCAATGCCTTGCGCGGCGCAGGGATCGACGCCACCCTCTACGACCACGTGCGGGTCGAGCCGACGGAGAGCAGCTTCCTCGACGCCACCGAGTTCGCGGTTGCTGGCGAGTTTGATGGCTACGTCGCGGTGGGCGGCGGCAGCGTGATGGACACGGCCAAGGCGGCGAACCTGTATGCCACCTATCCGGCTCCGCTCCTGACCTATGTCAATCCGCCGATTGGCGAGGGCAAGCCAGTTCCCGGCCCTCTGAAACCACTGATCGCCATTCCAACCACGGCGGGGACCGGATCGGAGACGACCGGCGTGGCGATTTTCGACTACGAGGCACTGCACGCCAAGACCGGGATCGCGCATCGCGCGCTGCGCCCGGCCATGGGGATCATCGACCCCGACAATACGCGCACCATGCCGCCGATGGTGGCCGCCTGCTCGGCGCTCGACGTCCTCTCCCACGCGGTCGAGTCGTATACCGCCATGCCGTATAGCGCTCGCCTGGCGCCCGAGAGCCCCGCCCTGCGGCCCGCTTATCAGGGCGCAAACCCGATCTCCGACATCTGGGCCGCCAAGGCGATGGACGCCATGGCCCGCAACATCTCGCGCGTCGTCGAGGATCCGGACGACGATGAGGCGCGGGGCGAAATGCTCCTCGCGGCGGCCTACGCCGGAATCGGGTTCGGCAACGCTGGCGTGCACCTGCCGCATGGCATGAGCTACCCGGTTTCGGGCATGGTGCGGAGCTACGTTCCGCCGGGGTACCCGGACGACCATGCCATCGTGCCGCACGGCATGTCCGTCATCCTCAATGCGCCGGCGGTCTTTCGCTGGACAGGGCAGGCTAACCCGGCGCGCCACCTGGAGGCCGCGCGCCTCCTGGGTGCAGAGACGCGCGGCGCGGCGGACGAGGACGCGGGCGCGGTTCTGGCCGACGCCATCATCGCCATCATGCGCCGCGTCAACATGCCAAACGGGCTCGCCGCGGTCGGCTTCGGTCCGGAAGACGTCGATGCGCTGGTGGCCGGCACCCTGCCGCAGCACCGGGTGACGAAACTCTCGCCTCGACCCGCGTCCGAGAGCGATCTACGGGAGCTCTTCCTCGACGCGATGGCGTACTGGTAAGGCGAGCTGCAGACGTGAGCTAGTGCTCCTTGCGCGAGCAACGTGGGGGCACAAAGCGCCAATCGCCTCGGTCGCTGAACACCTCGCACATTGAGCGGGACTGTTCATATGGGTGGCCCTCGCGGACCCACCGCTGCGTTGTGGCCTCCAGAAGAAGAACTCGGGCATCCATCTCGCCGTTCCCGCGCGCGGGGATCAGCATTTCGACATCAGCCGGCGTCCGCGATGAAGCGCTCCGGTTGCGGGTCAGCGTTCGGGGGTGGACTCAGGAGGCTCCAGCCGCTCGCTACGGCTGCTTCCTCAACGGAAGCGAGCGAAACTTCGCCACCACCAGGGTGTACCGAAGGCGCCTGCTCAGTGGGCTCTCGTTCGCCCAGGGCAAGGTGCGGCGTTTCGGGCAACCCGCCGCGGACGTTGAAAGCACTGAATCCCGTCAGGATGGTTGCCACGGCCAGAAGGAGGGCGTGTGTGCACATGGTGCGCGATGTATTGGCCAACTGACCCATGGATTTCGTTCCCAGACGTGGACGGAGACGGTGAACTCGGGAAACAGCGTTGTATTCCGCGGCTGGGGCCGATCATGAGGGACGACGACACACGAAGCTTCCGTATGTGATACGCATTTTTGTGCGGAGTTCGTGATCGTGGCTTCGTCGAATATCGTTGGCTGAATTTGCGCGCTTATGACGATGGACGATCTCACTTTCGGCATGTGTGGCCGCTTTTTTCACTGACTGAACGAGGGGCCTACGCAAAACGCCACATTGAACGCGCAGTCGTTGCGGCCACCGGGGAGACCCAGAGGCCCACGTCAATTGTTGGTTGCGGCCACGTTCACGTGCGCCTCCGGGGCGCGATCTCGCGCGCTGTCACTCCGACGCCAGAGACGCAGAGTGGTGGCCTCCAACAGATGGATGCGGAGATCGGAGTGATCGACTCCGCGCGTGGAACTGACCGTTCCAACATGGGCGCGTCCCCCAGCTTCACCCGAGATGCGCTCTCTGGAACGCGATGGGGCGGCAGGGCGCGCTTGCAGCTCTCGCGTGACGCCGTAGCCCGCAAACACCACGCGCGGGCTCGCGGGAACGAATGGGGCGCTGGCGCCGGGAGCATGCGAACCCGCGCGCGTTCGTATGCGTGGCGTCTGACTCGCATGCTCGAAGTTGAACCCGAATCCGACAGCCGTCGCGCCGAAACTGGCAGTGATGATCGAGATGACCGCGACCCGGCAGAGATCTCGCAATGCACTGGGCAGTCGATAGGTTCGATCCATTGCACTCGTCCCCGGCCATCGACCATGGCGGGAAGCACGGTGTCCGTCACGCCGCTTGCTCCCCGCGACAGTGCTCGATCATGAAGCGCGGTAGCCGAGGAAGCATCCGTAGATCGTACCGAGTTCCCTACGGATCTCTTGCTCAGAAGCTCCGAAAATTTCGACAGTCAGGTTTCCCCACATCCTCATCAAAGGATGACCTTGCCTATCAATCAAGCAGCCATCACCCCGCCCATCTTCGAGAGCCACGAGGGCCCATGTCACTCGCGCGTTTCACGGCGTACACTCAACGATTCGCGAGCGTGCCCGCCGCGAAGGGGAAGGGGAAACCGCCTTGGCCGAATACAACCCGAACGGCGAGGCGCGGGAAGACCGGCTCGACGGCCGCGATCCCGTGGTCCGGCGCTTGCTCGCCGCGCTGATTGCCGATGCCCGGCGCGAGCCGGAACGCTTGGCTACGCTGACTGGCATTCCTGCCGGACAGGTCGCCGACCTGATCGCCCAGCTTGAACGGCAACGGGTGATTCGCGGATACAAGACCGTCGTTGATTGGGACCGCCTGGGCGATGACCGCGTGGTCGCGTTCATCGACGTCAGCGTCTCGCCGCAACGCGATGTCGGCTTCGATCAGGTGGCGGCCCGCATCTACCGGCACCCCGAGGTGCGATCGGTCCACCTCGTTTCCGGTGGTCACGATTTGCGGATCATCGTTGAGGCGCCAACGATGCGCGAAATCGCCCAGTTCGTCTCGGAGAAGTTGGCGCCAATCGACCACGTGACCGCGACCAACACGCATTTTCTGCTCAAAGCCTACAAGGAAGATGGCGACATCCTGATCGAGGACGCGCCGTCGGATGACCGCCTTCCGGTGACGCCATGACGTACCAACCGCGGCTTTCACGCGCAGTCGAGGCCGTGCCACCTTCCGGTATTCGCCAGTTCTTCGACGTCGTCTCTCGCATGGAGGACGTCATTTCGCTCGGCGTCGGCGAGCCAGACTTCGGTACGGCCTGGCGCGTGCGCGAGGCGGCCATCCATGGGCTGGAGCAGGGCCGCACGACTTACACCGCCAACAGCGGCCTGCTCGATTTGCGACAGGCTATCTCTGCCGCGATGGCGCGCCGCTATGGGCTGCAGTACGACCCGGAGCAGGAAATCCTGATCACCGTTGGAGTCAGCGAAGGGCTCGATCTGGCCCTGCGCGCCCTGCTCGATCCGGGCGATGAGGTGCTCATCCCTGACCCCGCCTATGTCGCCTATCCGCCCTGCGTTTCACTCGCGGGCGGCGTTCCCGTCTGGGTCCCGGCCCGCGCGGAGGACGACTTCACCCCTCGCGCCGAGGAACTGGAACGGCGCATCACCCCGCGCACGAGGGCATTGGTGCTCAACTATCCGGGCAACCCCACCGGCGCGGTGCCGAGCCGCGCGGCGCTCGATGCCATCGCCGAAGTCGTCCGCCGGCACAACCTGGCCGTTGTCAGCGACGAAATTTATGACCGCCTCTCGTACGACGCGCCTCATACGCCTTTTCCCACCCTGCCGGGAATGCTCGAACGGACCGTGCTGCTTAACGGCTTCTCGAAAACGTACGGCATGACGGGTTGGCGTGTTGGCTATGCCGCTGGCCCTGCACCGCTGATTGCCGCCATGACGCGCATTCACCAGTACACCGCGCTCTGTGCATCGCGGCAGGCCCAGGAAGCCGCCATCGAGGCGCTCAAGACGCCAGACCGCGAGGTGCAGGCGACCATCGACGACTACGCTCTCCGGCGGCACGCGATCGTCAGCGGTCTCAACCGGATCGGGCTGGCGTGTCATCTGCCCGCTGGCGCGTTCTACGCCTTTCCATCGATCACGAATACGGGTCTCTCCGCGCAGGAGTTCGCCACCCGGCTGCTCCACGAAGCACGGGTCGCCCTGGTGCCGGGAAACGCCTTTGGCCCCGGCGGCGCGGGACACGTGCGCTGCGCCTATGCCACGGGCGTCGATCAGATCGAGACGGCCCTTGAGCGCATTGACCGCTTCCTCCACCGACTCGGCTCGGAGAGCGACGAAGCACGGTTGCTGGCAAGAACCGCGAGCCGTTAGGCATCTCCACCCGCTCGAAGAAACGTGACGATAGGGACCGCTACAGCGCGGAGGCGCGGTTGTGCCCGGCATGGCATGATGTCACCGAATTGCATCGAATGCGGCTATCGTGGCGCTCGCCGCCAGCACAAGCCGGAGCGCGGCAGAATCGAGGATGATCGATGGCAGTCATGACTGGATGGGAAGCGGTAGTCATTGCGCTGAAGGCCGAGGGGATTCCCTATGTCTTCGGCCTGCCAGGCGACCCGCGTCACCTCTACGATGCACTCGTCGCCGCCGAGCCGGATGGCGGCCCCCGACCGATTGGCGTCCGTTTCGAGACATCCGGCGCATTCATGGCCATGGCCTATGCGCGGGTCACAAACCAGATGGCCGCCTGCTTTGGCTGCCCTGGTCCTGGCATCGCCAATCTCGTGCCGGGCATCCTGGAGGCGTACTCCGGCTGCACGCCGATGCTGGTGCTCGGGGTTCGCTCCTCTCGCCAGACATATGGCAAGGGATCCTTCCAGGAGACCGATCACATCGCGATGGTGCAGTCGATTACCAAATGGGCAACAACGGTCGAGGTTCCGGAAACCATTCCCTGGGTCATGCGCCGCGCCGTGCAGATTGCCACAAGCGGGCAGCCCGGGCCGGTCTACGTCGAGCTGCCCGGCGATATTGGCATGGGCCTATGGGAGATTCCCGCCTACTCGCGCGCTGTCGCCGCGCCCCGGCCCGCTGCCGACCCGGCGACAATCGCGGAGGCGGCGGACCTGTTGGTGGCGGCGCAACGGCCGCTGCTGATCACCGGTGGCGGCACGATCCTCTCCGGCGCGGGGAACGCTGTCGCCGCCTTCTCCGAACGGTTTGGCATCCCGATTCAGACGACCCCAGCCGGGCGCGGCTCAGTCCCGGAAACGCACCCGCTCTTCTGCGGGCTGACCGGGCTGTATCGCACGACCTTTCCGCGCCAGGTCTACGAATCGGCCGATCTGGTGCTGACCGTCGGCTCCCGCATGGAGGAGTTCCAGGGCGGATTCCTCCCCTTCCCGGACGGGGCAAAGCTGATCCAGATCGACATCGAGCCGTTCGAGTTGGGACGCAACTGGTCGCCGGACGTGGCTGTCCAGGCGGATGCCCGGCTGGCGATTGACGCGCTCGCCGCCGCTCTCGCGGAGCGAAGCGCCAAGCCGAATGCCATGTATGTCGAGGAGATTTCGGCTGGCCGGGCGGCTGCCATCGTCGCCGCCGCGGCTGACGCCGAGGGCGCGTTGCACCGTGGCGACATGCCGCTGAAAGGGAAGTCGGTCATCCATGAGGTCAACCGCGTTTTCGGCGAGAACACGATTCTCGTCAAGGAAAATGGCGGTCAGGACCTCTGGGCCTACTACTGGCCCTACTATCAGGTGCTCGACGCGGGCTGCTGTGTCCCGCCGGCGGAGCAGACGGCGATGGGTTACGGCATCGTCGGCGCGATGGCGGCCAAGCTGGCGCGGCCAGATCGCCAGGTCGTCTGCACGACAGGCGACGGCGCATTCCAGATGCAACTGCACGAGCTGGGCACAGCCGTGCAGGAGAACCTGCCCGTCACCTGGGTGGTGCTCGACGACAGCGCCTTTG
>CAYSXO010000009.1:0-19480 GCA_964434995.1 uncultured Sphaerobacteraceae bacterium | reverse complement strand
CACCGAGGGCCCGATCGTGGCCACGCAGTTCGCCCCAGGCGCCGATCTCGCCGCGACGGCCAGGGCCGCCGGGATCGAGGCGATCCGCGTCGAAGCGCCGGATCTGCTCACGCCAGCGCTGGAGACGGCAAAGCAGGCCAACGCGGAGGGGCGCCCATTCGTAGTCGTGGTCCCCGTCGATCAGGCACACCACCACGCCGAGTTCGACCGCTACCACGGCTTCGAGCCCGCGGCCGATTCAGCGACGGTCTAAGCAAGAAGCCCAGGAGTAGGTCGTCGCGCGGTTGATCATCGCCGTCGCCAGCGAATTTCCTCGCCCCCCGGGCCACGCGAACGCCCTCACCCCTGGCCATTCACCCATTGCAGTGGGAGAGAGGCCAGGGGCAAGGGGTCTCCAGGCGATGGGGCAAATCAGCCAGCGGCCTGCCCCTTTGTCGCTTCCCGTTGCAGGCTGGCTCCAAGCCGGCGTAGCGCGGGCGAGACATCGAGCTTGTCAAGCCGCACATCCAACAGGACAAACTGGCCGTCACGCCGCCGCGCGTCTGCCAGCGCCCGGTCGAGGTCGGCTACTGTCTCAACCCGGTGGGCG
Organism: uncultured Sphaerobacteraceae bacterium; assembly: GCA_964434995.1. Lineage (GTDB taxonomy): Bacteria > Chloroflexota > Chloroflexia > Thermomicrobiales > UBA6265 > JACCXM01. The sequence continues at coordinate 18,891 of CAYSXO010000009.1, read as the reverse complement.
CGGCCAGCGCCGATGACCTCTGGCAGCTTGCTGTAATCCCAACGCTGAATGTCGTTGAATGCGCCATCGATGATCAGCCGCTCGGTGGTGTACCCCGCGTTGTTGAGGACGATCACGATCGGATCGAGCCCATAGCGCGCGCAGGTCGAAAGCTCCATCCCGGTCATCTGGAAGGCGCCGTCGCCAACCAGGACAAGCGGCCGATCATCCGGCCGGGCGAGTTGGGCGCCGATCGCGGCCGGGACGGCAAAGCCGAGAGAGGCGTAGAAGGCCGGGGAGAGGAAATCGCGCACCTCGCAAACCGGCAGATCGATCGCGCCGAACAACGCGTCGCCCGGATCGGCAAGGACAATCATCTCTTCGGAAAGAAAGGAGACGAGGCGGCGGAACAGGCACTCCACCGTGATCGGGTCGTTCCCAACGCCTGCCGGCTCAACCTCAGGGACCGGCGGCCGCGGATGGTCAACGATCGCGCGCCGCGGCAAGTCCGCGTGAGCCAGTCCGGCAACGAAGTCAGCCAGCCGCACGCGCTCGTAGGTGTGCAGCCCAATCGCCAAATGGTCGCGGGTCGCGTTGATGCACCGCGCCGGGTCGAGGCGCGCGGTGTAGATGCCGAGGTTGATGTCGGTCGGCAAGGTGCCGAGCTGGATCAGGCAGTCGCTGCCCTCGACGTACTCTTGCACCTCCTGCCGCCCCAGCGCACCCGCGTATACCCCGATATACCTGGGATGCCGCTCGTCGATCACCGACTTGTCGAGCAGCGAGACCGTCGTTGGGATTCCGGTTCGATCGACGAAACGCATCGCCGGTTCAACCAGATCGAAGCGGGACAACTCGACGCCCAGGACGATTACCGGCTGCCGCGCGTTGGCGATCCATGCCGTCGCTTCGGCCAGCGCGGCCGCAAGCGTTTGTGGGTCGCTCTCCTCGGGGGGCGCCTGGCGCGAAATCACGCGAGGAACCTCGACATCGACGATGTCGCGCGGCAACTCGATGTACCCCGGACGTTTCATCCGCTGGACCGCGCCTATGACCCGATCGATCTCGCGCAACGCATCCTCCGGATCGTCGAGGACAGCCGAAGCGGCGGTGAGGTGCTGAAACACCCGGAACTGCGTGTCGAATCTCCGCACCTTGTGGTGAATCAGCGGGTGGCGCTGCCGTTCGCTGATGCTCGGCGCACCGCTGATGACGAGGACCGGCGACTCTTCAGCGTACGCCTGCCCCGTGGTGTTCGTGATCTTCAGGCCGCCGACCCCGTAGGTAACGCAGACGACGCCCATACCCCGCATCCGGGCGTAGGCATCGGCGGCAAAGCCCGCGCCCTGCTCGTCACAGGTCGTAATCAGCTTCAGGGGCGACTCTTCGAGGTCATGCATGAAGCCGAGAACAAAGTCGCCAGGCACGCCGAAGACATGCTCGACACCGTGCGCCCTGATCCGCTCGATCAGATAGTCGCCAACGCGCACAAGGCCAACTCCCTCGCCATGGGTCGTCATGCCAGACCTACTCCCTGTCGCCTCAACTTTCCCTGACGCTGCCGCCATCGGCGCGGGTGTGGCAAGCATAGCGCCCTGAGCTGACAGCGGAGGCATCGCGATCCGCGCGACAACGCTCCCCTATCTTGCCCTCGCCCCACCGCAATCCAACAGAGGCGGCAGACGCGTTATCGCCTCCCAAGGAGACAAAAAGCCCCTCACCCGCGCGGGAGAGGGGCGGGGGTAAAGGCTCGCGTTAGTCCGCGGCCGAAGCCACCTTCGCCCGCACCCGGGTGAGAAAGTGCGCGTACTTCGGATTGCGGCCGCGAACGGTGTCGAAGAAGATCTCGCGCAACCGCATTGAGATCGGACCCGGCTTCCCGTCGCCGACGGGGCGGCCATCGATGCTGGCAATCGGCGAGATCTGCACACCGGTGCCGCAGAAGAAGGCCTCATCCACGATATAGAGCTCGGAGCGGTCGATATCCCGCTCCACCACCGGAATCCCCTCGTCCTGCGCAAACTGCATCATCGTTCGCCGGGTGATCCCCTCCAGGATGTCCCCCGTAATCGGCGCGGTGACGAGCGCCCCGTCGCGGACCAGGAAGAGGTTGCAGCCGCTCCCCTCCGCCACATGACCGTGCTGGTCAAGCAGGATCGCCTCGTCGGCGCCCTTCTCCTCCGCCTCGTCCTTGGCCAGCGCGGAGTTGATGTAGGCGCCGGAAAGCTTGCCCCGGCCCGGCACCGCGTTGTCCGGCACGCGCAGCCACGAGGAGACCGACGCCTTCACGCCCGCGGAGGTATCGAGATAGTCGCCGAGGTTCAGCATGTAGATGGCAAGCTGATCGTCGAGACCGTCGAGGCGGGGCGTGAGCTGAACCGACGATTTGTAGACGAAGGGGCGGATGTAAACATCGCCCCTGGGCGCGTTCTTCTCGACCAGATCGACAATCGTTTGTGAAAGGGAGTCGCGGGAAAAGGGAAGCCTGGCGCGCAGGATCTTCGCGGAGTTGAGCAGGCGAGCGGAATGCTCGGGGAGGCGGAAGATGTTGATGGTTTCGCCGTCCTGATCGAGGTAGCCGCGAATGCCAGCGAACGCGCCCGTGCCGTACTGCACGGCATGGGTGCCGATGCTGATGCGGGCATCAGCAAAGGGGACGATCGATCCCTCGAAGTACGCGTATTCCAGCATGTCGCTCGGGCCGGCCATTCGATTCTCCTCATGGTGCGATCGCTCGCGAAAACCTGTGCCCCGTGGGCGATCACGGGACAGGGTCAGCAAGGCTTCAAGTATCGCATGGTGACCCGGCGGACTGGCGCCAGTGGGAGGCCATGACGGCACGCGATCATGGCGCACGTCTGGCCGAGTGCCTTGCGGCTACAGTCTGCGCCCGGCAAGCCGGCTTCGTCGATAGCCAATTTCTCTATGGCCTGCATCGAGACCGACGATCCTACCTCCTGATTCAGCTAGTCCGCCATCGCGGCAACGCGGGCCATTGGGCCACCGGGAATCTCCTCGGAGAACGATCGGGAAACCGTGAATCCGTTTTCAACGAGCTGCTTCGCCGCAAGCTCCATCAGCGAGGTGACCCGCGCCGGCTGAAGCGGCTGAAAGAGGAGCGAGAACTCGCCGCCAGGGGCCAGCAGGTCCCGGACGGCCGCAAGCGCGACCGCCGGACGCTGCCAGAAGATGCCAACGTGGACGGCGAAGATGGCATCGAAGCGCAGGCCGTCGAGCTCTGGCCCCGGAAAATCGGCGGTGATCACCGTTGCCAGGCCCGCGTCAATACAGGCCGCATTCCGCTTCCGGGCCAGCGCCGTCATTTTGGCCGACCGGTCAATGGCCGTGATGTTCCCGCCGTCGAGGCGTTCGCAGATCAACGAAACCGCCACCCCCTGACCACAACCGATCTCCAGGACGCGGTCATCCGGCGCAATGCCAAGGGCGTCGACGGCCCAGAGAATGCGCGGAGAGGCGCGGTTTGCCATGAACGCTCATTCCTCAATCGAGCTTGAAGTAGCGAAAGCTCTCCGCGTATTCCCCGTTGCCAGGGTGCCTGTCGGCAGTCTCCTTTGCCCATTCGCGAATCATCGGCTCGAAGGCGAAGTCTCCCACCTGAGATGCGTGCGCTCGCAGCGAGTCGAGCTTCTTCTCCATCTGGGCCGTGATGTCGATGGCCACGTCCGGCTCATGCGCCCCGGCCAGATAGACCTCGCGCACGCGGTGCGGCTCCAGCCCTTCCTCCAGCAATTCCGGGAAGGTCAGCCGGTCCCGCGCGGAGGGGAAGATGGCGGCCAGCGTGGCCTCGCCCGCCGCGCGATGATCGGGATGATTGATGTAACTCTGGTCGGCCCAGCGCACGGTTGGGTCCTGGCAGATGACGACGTCCGGCTTGAGGCGGCGGATCACCCGCACCAGCGCCTTGCGCAGCTCCAGGCTCGGCTCCAGATAGGCGTCCGGGTACTTGAGGAAGGTGACGTCGCTGACGCCAAGAATCGTCGCGGCGGCGAGTTGCTCTGCCTCGCGGGTCGCCACCAGCTTCTCTGCCGTCATCTCCGGGTCGTCGCTCCCCTTGTCACCTGACGTCAGGAGAACATAGACGACCTCGTTCCCTTCTTCCGACCATCGCGCGACGGTGCCCGCACAGATGAACTCCGCATCATCGGGGTGCGCCATGATGACGGCGATCTTCTTTGGCCCCGTGGGGTCGTCACTGGTATCGGCGGCCTCCATGGCGACGTGAACTGCCTCGGCATCGACCGCTGCCGACGGCTCGCTCTGCGCCACGTCATGATCGTGATTGCTCATGCGGTTAGTTGTCCTTCTCTCCAGGCGAACACGGCGAAAGTCCCTGTTTGCCGATTGTGCGAGACGTCCGGTCACTCGTGCAACGCATCGGACGCGGCGCCCTTGTCCCGGTGGGGTATCGTCTATCCAGAGGGTAGACGAGAGCGCGATGCGCTCGCGAGCGAGAAAGACACGAGTCATGTCTGACACATCCTCCCCCAATGGGGGACCGCTGACAAAGGAAAAGGTTCTGGAAGCCGTCGCGGGCGTGCAGGAGCCGGCGATTGGGCGGGGCCTCGTCGAGCTGCGGATGATCCCGGCCATCGAGATCGACGGCAGCCGGCTCAATCTGACGGTCGAGCTGCTTTCGCCCATCGCGCCATATAAGGGAACCATCGAAAAGGAGTTGAAGGCGGCGGCGGGCGCCCTGCCCGGCGTCGAGACGGTCGATGTCACCTTCCTCACCCGCGTCCGCGCATCTGGCTCGGGCAAGGTCGATGCCGACCCCATCAAGGGGGTGCGAAATACGGTCGCGGTGGCGTCCGGCAAGGGCGGCGTCGGCAAATCGACGGTCGCGGCGAATCTGGCGGTGGCGCTGGCCAATGCAGGCGCCAAAGTCGGCCTGCTCGATGCCGACGTCTATGGGCCGAGCATTCCTCTGATGATGGGGCAGAGCGCCAAGCCGCTGGTACGCGACGGCAAGATCGTGCCGCTCGAAGCGTACGGCGTGAAAGTCATGAGCATCGGCTTCCTGCTCGATCCGGAAAAGGCGCTCATCTGGCGCGGCCCGCTCGTCGCGCAACTGATCACCCAGTTCCTGAATGATGTCCTGTGGGAAGACCTCGATTACCTCGTCATCGACTTGCCGCCCGGCACGGGCGACGTGCAACTGACGTTGACGCAGAAGATTCCGCTCTCCGGCGCGATCATCGTCACGACGCCGCAGGAAGTGGCCCTGGCCGATGCGGTCAAGGGCCTGAAGATGTTCCAGGAGGTGAAGACGCCGGTTGTCGGCATCATCGAGAACATGAGCGGCTTCATCTGCCCGCACTGTGGCGAAAAGACCCCTATTTTTGGCGAAGGCGGCGGCAGGCGCACGGCAGCGGAGCACGGTGTTCCGTTCCTGGGCGAGGTGCCGATCGAGCCGCTCGTGCGCGAGGGCGGGGACACCGGCAAACCGATTGTGGCGGCGCATCCCGACTCCGAAACGGCGAAGGCGTTCGAACACCTGGCGGAAGCGGTCGCCATGCAGCTCGCCCGCGACGCGGCGGTCAAGCCGCGCAAGCCAATGATCAAGCTGATGCAGTCCCGTTAGGCGGCCGGTCCTCCACCACCAGCAGCCAGGTCCGGGCGTTCCCAAACGCGGGCGGGCGCCGCTCGCTCGGCCTCGGTCGGCATGGAGTCAGGCGGCAACGGCCCGCGCTTTGGCACAGATCTCGCGTGGGCCGTTGCCACTGACGCCGCTTGTGATCCTCCGATGCGAATGCTTCGTATCACGCGTCCAAAACCGGGCTTCCCGGAATCCACGTAATCGCTTACGCGCCTGCCGTTTGTTCCCGATCCGAACGAATGCACCTATTGCGTTCGTCATGGGAACATGGTAGGTTCAGCATGTCGTTGGGTCATAGGTGGCCACGTCGAGCAATCGGCTGGCATCGAAGCTGGTTCCGGCGTGGGCCGAGGATCGCCTGCAGGCGATCTTGCTCAGGCAAAGCCGCGGTCGCGCGGCCAATTGGGGAACCGATTTCCCGACCTCAGATCCTGGCGATGCGCGGCCCGATCGGTTGTCGTTCACGGTTGCAGTCCCGTACGTGCGGTGTCCCACGGCCAATCTTCGTGTGAGGAGGCGGGTGTGTACCAGAACCAGACGCAAGGTGATCTTCTCCGGCGGCGCCAGATGCTGGTGCGCGATGCGTTGGCAGGCCGCCTGACCCGGCGGCAGATCCTGCAACGCGGCGCGGTGCTTGGCGTCTCCGCGGCGGGGCTCTCGTCCCTGCTCGGCGATACCCGGCGCGCTTCGGCGCAGGCTCCGGCAGCGAATCTCGTCTCCTGGGCGCCGGCCGGTCAACGCTGGGAGCTGCCGCAGCGAGCCGTCTATCCCCTCTTCCAGGAGAAGTTCCCGGATATCAGCGTCGAATGGGTGACGGAGCCGATCGCCGATTACATTCCGCGCACGGTGATCGAAATGTCGGCCAAGTCGGACCAGTTCGACGTCCTGCACAACGACTATGCGGTTGTGCCACAGCTCATCGCCATCGGTTCGCTGGAACCGTTGCAGGAGCGCCTCGCGGCCGACGCGGAGTACATGGAAGACATTCTGGCCGATATTCCCGAGAACGTCATGGACCTCTACCGGGACAAGCCGGCCGCTGACGGCGGCATCCTCTACGGCCTGCCGCCAGACAGCAACTGCCAGCTCCAGTACTACCGTATCGATATCCTCGAGCAACTGGGGTTCGACGGCCCGGCCACGACGTGGGACGAGGCGATCGAGATTGCCAAGGCATTGGCGGAGAGCGGTGCAAAGCAGACTGGAACCACCCTCCGGCGTGGACAGTTTGCCGGCGGCGTCTTCCTCACCGTTCTCCGCTCCTATGGTGGCGATCTGTTCGACGCCATGGAGCCCGGCGCGTTCAATCCTGTCCTCAGCTCCGAGGCTGGCAACAGCGCCATGTCGGTGCTCCTGGCCCTGAAGCCGTATCTGGAAGACAGCGCGCTGAATGCGTCTGACGACGAGTCGAATCCAGCCATGGCCAACGGCACATGGACCTACGCTCCCGTCCAGTGGGGCGGGACAACCATGAATGACCCCGAGTTCACTGAATTCTACGAGGTCTGGGGGTCGACGCGCGTGCCGAAGGGCGACGTGGAGACCGGCGATCACCGGCCTCACATGGGCGGACTCGGCATGCTCATTCCGGCGTACTCCAACAACAAGGACGCCGCATGGGAGTTCATCAAGTTCTGCTGCTCCGGCGATGCCCAGGATCCGGCCATTGGCAAGGCCTGGGTGGAAGGAACCGGGCAGCCGGCGCGCGCCTCGCTGCTGAAGGAGTATGCGCCGTTGCGCGCGCACTTCCCTGCGATCCAGGAATCCCTACCGACGGCCGTGCGCTACCCGGCGCTTCCGGAGACACAAGCGCTCTATGAGGCGATCGGCAACGAGGTGGCGGGCGTTATGCTCGGCGAGAAGGATGCTGAAGCGGCACTGACGGACATGGACGCGTCAGTCCGGCAGATCATGCAGGATGCGGGATACTACAGCTAGGCATCAACCGCGGGTCAAGAGCGGTCTCGGACTTCAGGGAGCGTTCTGAAGGCGGACGAGCGGCAGGGTGCTGCCGCTCGTCCGCGCGGTTCGTAGCCCTGCCGTGGGAGCAGCATGGCGAGTTCGGTCAACACCATGGAGATCGAGGCGGGCGGCGTCACAACACCTGCCGCGAGCGGGGCGCGTTCGGAGCGGCGCGTGGCAACACTGCTGTTGCTGCCGGCCATCATCTTCTTACTCTTGATGACCATTTTCCCGACAATCTATTCGCTCTGGCTCTCGATGCAGCAATACAACCTCTCGCGGCCAGACCTGATTTCGTTCGTCGGCTTCCGCAACTACGGCCAATTACTGAGTGACGACCTCTTCTGGAGGTCGGTGCGCCTTACGCTGACTTTCTCCTTTGTGGCGCTCGCCCTGCAGATTGTGGTGGGTTTCCTGATTGCGAGCGTGTTCGATCGTGGCGGGCGTGGAACAACCATCTGGCGCACGCTGTTCATCATTCCCGTCTTCACGTCGCCAGTGGCGCTTGGACTGACCTGGCGCTACATGTATCAACCCGGCTATGGATTGATCAATTACTTTCTCGGCCTGTTTGGCATTCCGCCGGTCAACTGGCTCGCCAGTCCCCAATGGGCCATGCCCGCGGTGATCTTCGCCGACGTCTGGCAGTGGACGCCATTCGTGGCGCTGATCCTGCTGGCGGGGATGCAGTCAATTTCCCCGGAGATTACCGAGGCGGCTGAGCTCGATGGCCTCTCGCGCGCGCAGTATCTGTTGCGGATCGTGGCGCCGCTGCTGGCGCCAGTCATCACGGTGGTGGCCCTGATACGGCTGATTGACGCTCTCAAGACATTCGACCTGATTTACATCATCACCCGAGGCGGACCGGGAACAGCCACCTACACCCTGCCGCTTCATGCCTATGCCACCGGTTTCGGCTCATTCCTCATGGGTCATAGCGCGGCCATCTCCTGGGTTCTGGTGATCATTGTCAACATCTTCGCCACGATCTTTCTGTGGCTGCTGGCGAAAGGGGCGCGATGACCACCGGGAGACTCCCAGGACGCGGAGGCAGGATCCGTGGCGGAATCGCTGGAGCGCTTCTCGGAGGATTTGTCCTTCTCTGGCTTTTTCCTATTTACTGGATCGTCCTGACCTCGTTCAAGACGCCGCTGCTCATCAATGAGAAGACGCCTGTTTTCTGGTTCACGCCGACAATGGAGAACTACTGGCACCTCTTCGAAGAGTTCAACTTCGCGCGTCCGCTCGCAAACAGCCTCATCGTGACCAGCATCTCGACCGTGGCCGTCATCATCCTCGGCCTGCTCGCCGCCTATCCGCTGGCGCGCATGGACGTGCCGGGCGGCAAGCACGTGGCTCTCTGGATGCTCTCGCTGCGCTTCATGCCGCCAATCGCCATCGTCATCCCCTTCTTTCTGGTCTGGCAGCGCCTTGACATCATCGACACGCATCTCGGCTTGATCCTGGTCTACATCGCCTTCAACTTACCCTTCGCGGTCTGGATGCTGCGCGGATTCCTGGTCGAGGTGCCGCGCGATCTCGACGAGGCAGCGATGCTCGACGGGCTCGGTCATTTCGCCATTCTGCGCCGTATCATCTTTCCGGTCATCGCCCCGGGCGTGGCGGTGACCGCCATCTTTACCTTCGTCTTCGCCTTCAATGAATACCTGATGGCGCTGGTGCTCACAAGCCGCAATGCCTCGACCGTTCCGGTTACGGTCGCCAAGTTCATTCAGCCCTATTCGATCCTCTGGGGAGACGTCGGCGCATCGGCCACGATCCAGCTTCTGCCGATTCTGGTGGTGGTCTTCCTGCTGCAACGCCACATCATGCGTGGCATTACGCTCGGCGCGGTGAAATGAGGCGGGAACAGGAGCATTTCGCGGAATGACAATCGTCCTGACCGATGTCACCAAGACATACGGTTCACAAACTCCGGCCGTGCGCGGCGTCAGCCTCGAAATCCAGGATGGCGAGTTCTTCACCCTTCTTGGTCCTTCCGGCTGCGGCAAGACGACGACGCTGCGCATGATTGCCGGGCTGGAATCCGTCACGTCGGGCAGCATCAGCCTGCGTGGCCGCGACGTGACCAATGTTCCGGCGCGCGACCGCGACGTGGCGATGGTGTTTCAAAGCTACGCGCTCTATCCGCACATGTCCGTGCGCGACAACCTCAGCCTCAACCTGCAAGTGCGGAAAGTTTCGAAGAAAGAGGTCAACGCGCGTATCGACGAGGTAGCCCGGATGCTCCAACTCGAAGGGCTCCTCTCGCGCAAGCCGGGCCAGCTTTCTGGTGGTCAGCGGCAGCGCGTCGCGCTCGGCCGCGCGGTCATCCGCCGGCCAAACGTCTTTCTGATGGACGAACCGCTCTCCAACCTCGATCTGAAGCTGCGCGAAGAGACGCGCACCGAACTGAAGAAGCTGCACGAGTCGCTGCGCATTACCACGGTCTATGTCACGCACGATCAGTCAGAGGCGCTCGTGCTTTCCGACCGCATCGCGGTCATGAATGACGGCTTGCTCCTGCAAGTGGGCAACCCGCACGAGGTCTATGCGAAGCCAGCAGACGTCTTCGTCGCGCGTTTCATTGGCAGTCCATCAATCAATGTGCTGGCTGGCCGGCTGCGGCAAGATGGCGCCAATCTGCAGGTTGAAGTTCAGGGTCTTGCCGACGGCACGGGAACACTCCGACGCCGGGTCAGGTTGACGCAGACGGTCACGCCCGCCAGCGGACAGGTGCTTTTGGGCATCCGGCCTGAGGATCTGATCATTCACCGCACGGCGGCGCCGGATCGGCTGCGCGCGGTCGTCGAGTTCGTGCAGCCGATGGGCGCGATGTCGTTTGCGGTGCTACGGCTTCCAGGCGGCGATGGCATCATCCTCGACCGGGACGATCTCTCTGCCGCTATCGGGCCCGAGGAGACGTTTCGTCGCGACGAGGCGGTCTGGCTCGACATTCGGGGCGAACGATTCTCGCTATTCGATCCGGGAACGGGACGAACGATCGCGCGAGGGTGAGAGGTGAGCGAAACGTCGGCGCGAATCGCGGAACGTCAGGAGTCAGCAGCCAATTGCCGATAGCATGCGCCCATGACCCAAGCCCCATGACCCATCGCCCATCACCCATCACCCGCGACTGAAAGGAGCACGAATGGCCGTTAGGCTCGGCATCGACACCGGGGGAACATTTACCGATCTGGTTGGCATCGACGGCGATACCGGAGCGCTGGTGGTTGCCAAGACGCCGTCGACCCCGGCCCGCCCGGTCGATGCCATCATGAACGCGATCGCGCAGAGCGAGGCGGAGGCCGGGTCGCTGGAAGGGATCAGCATCGGCACCACCGTCGCCACCAACGCCCTTCTGCAACGAAACGGGGCGACCGTCCTCTATATCACGACCGAAGGCTTCACCGACGTCCCGCATATTCAGCGCATGAACCGGAAGCACCATTTCTCGCTGACATGGACCAAGCCAGAGCCGCTTGTCGAACGCCGCAACTGTCTTGGCGTCGCCGAACGGCTCGACTTCCATGGCACGGTGCTGACGCCGCTGACCGAGGAGGCACTCGACGATCTGGCCGTCCGGATCGAGGAGCGATTGGCCGACTACCCAGGGCACGACGTCGCAATCGCCGTCTGTCTCCTCTTCTCGTACGTCAATCCCGACCACGAGTTGCGCTTGCGCGAGTTCCTGCGCGAGCGGTTCCCGGAGATTCCCGTCTCACTTTCGCACGAGGTGGCGCCGATCTGGCGCGAATACGAGCGCGGCAGCACGGCCATTGCGGACAGCTATGTCAAGCCGATCATGCAGCGCTATATCGAGGAAGCCTTCGCGGCATTTACTGCCGGCGGCGTCGAGGCGCCCTGGTCATTGATGAAGTCGAATGGCGGCAAGACCCCAGCCGATGCCGCCGAGGCCGAGCCGATCAAGTTTCTCCTCTCCGGCCTTGCCGGGGGCATCATCGCCGGGCACTATTTCGGGCAGCTTGCCGGCGCGAGCAATCTCGTCACGCTCGACATGGGGGGCACCTCTTGCGATGTCGGGCTGGTGCGCGACGGCAAGATCTCCCACTCGAACAACTTCGAGATCGAATGGGGGCTGCCAGTCGCCACGCCAACCATCGATCTGACCACCATCGGCGCGGGCGGCGGCTCGATCGCCTGGGTCGACAAGGGCGGGCTGCTGCGCGTCGGTCCACAGAGCGCGGGCGCCGTGCCGGGGCCGGTCTGCTATGACACGGGCGGCGAGCATGTCACCGTGACTGACGCCAACCTCGTCCTCGGCCGTCTGAACCCGGAGTACTTCCTGGGCGGCACGATTCAACTCAACATGCCAAAGGCCGAGGCGAAGCTCGATGAGCTGGGCGAGCGGTTCGGGATGGGTCGGATGGAAATCGCCCAGGCAGTCGTCGACATTGCAAACGAGAACATGGCGAACGCCATCCGCGTCCTTTCCATCGACCGCGGGCTCGATCCCCGGGAGTACACCCTTGTCGCCTTTGGCGGGGCCGGGCCGCTGCACGCGACCGACATCGCGGAGAAGATGGGGATGACCTCGGTGGTGATCCCGGTCTATCCAGGGCTGACGTCGGCATTCGGAGCGCTCATCGCCGAGCCGAAGATCACCCAGGTCTGGAGCAAGCACTTCCGTTCCGACGCCATCGACGCGCGGACGGTCGGCGAGCACTTCGCCACCATGGTTGACGCCTCTCTCGACCAGTTGCGGCGCGAGGGATACACCGGGGAGCCGGAGATCGAGCGCTCGGTGAGCATGCGCTACTGGGGCCAGAACTACGAGCAGGATGTGCCGATGCCACATGGCGATGTGACGCCAGAGCTGCTACAGGAGACGCTGCGAGCCTTTGACCAGGTGCATGAGCAGGTCTATGGCTATTCGATTTCCGGCGAGGTGATCGAGCTGATTCGCTTCAATGTCACGGTCTCGGGATCCACCGGAACGGTCTCGTTGCCGGCCATGGCCTCGAATGGGAGCCGCCCTGCCGGGAGGCCGGTCGGCTCGCGCCAGGTCTACTTCCAGGGACACGGCCTGACCGAGACACCGATTTACCGGCGAGAGGAGCTGCCGGCAGGCTTCGAGGCCACCGGTCCACTTATCGTCGAGGAGGTGAGTTCGACTACGGTCGTGCATCCGGGCCAGACGCTCGGAGTCAACAGCGCGGGCGTGATGACGATTGCCCTCTAGGGCTGTTGGCTGTTGGCCATTGGCCTTTGGCTTCTCGTTTGAAGTCGAAGCCGCCAGCCAGAGTCCACCAGCACATCGCCAACAGCCAATAGCCAACAGCCAACAGCCAGGAGCCGAGCATGGTTATCGAACAACAGGTCGAACAGATCGATCCGGTGACGCTGAGCGTCATCAACAACGCCTTCGTGAACGTCTGCCGGGAGATGGGGACCGCGATGATGCGGACCAGCTATTCGCCCATCTTCAATGAGGGGCTCGACTTCTCCTGCATGATGTTCAATACGCGGGGCGACTTGATCGGGCAGGCGGAGTTCTGCCCGACGATGCTTGGCTCCTGCCAGTACGCCATGAAGTGGATGCTGGACGAGGTCGGGCTGGATGCCTTCAACCCCGGCGACGTCTACATCCACAACGATCCCTATCGCGGCCAGAACCACATGCCGGAGCATCTGGTCGTGAAGGCGGTCTTCCACGAGGGGAAGATCTGGGGCTTTGTTGGCAATGTGGCGCACGTCGGCGAAATTGGCGGCATGGCGCCGGGGTCATTCGCCGCCGACGGCACGGAGGTCTACCAGGAAGGGTTGCGCCTGCCGCCGCTGAAGATCATCGACGGCGGCGAGTACGTGAAAGACATCTGGCGCGTCATCCTCGCCAATCACCGCACGCCGAAGACCTCCTGGGGCGACTATCACGCCATGATCGGCTCGCTCAACGTGGCCGAAGCCCGCGTTCTCGAGCTGCTGGAGAAGTACGGCGCGGAGACGCTGACGGCGGCCTCGGATCAACTTCTCGACTACTCGGAGCGCTTTATGCGGGCCGAGATTGCCGAGATGCCGGACGGCGTCTACTACGCGCAGGATCAGATGGAAGATGACGGAGTGACCCAGCGGCCGTACTGGATGCGGCTGCGGCTCACCATCCGCGGCGACGAGGCCATCTGCGACTGGACCGACTCCGACGACCAGGCGAAGGGTCCGGTGAACGCCACCTTCGTGGTCACGGCCGCGGCCTGCTACAGCGGCTTCCTGCACGTCGTCTCCAGCGACATTCCGATCAACTCCGGCGCGTATCGCCCAATCCGGCTGGTGACCCGGCCTGGCTCGTTGATGAACGTCAAGCATCCCGGGCCTTCGGTTGGCGGAAACACGGAGACGCACCCGCACATCCAGAATGTGGTGCTGCGGGCGCTGGCGGGCGCGGTGCCGGACCGGGTGCAGGCCGGCGAAGGGGCATCGTCCTGCAACTTCCTTTTCGGCGGCTTCCATCCCGAGTATGGCGACTACTACACGAACTACCACATCGAGGGGAGCGGCTGGGGCGGCACCATCGATCACGATGGCAACAACGTCCTCTGCCCGAACAATGGCAACTGCCGCAACACCCCGGTTGAGATCCTGGAGACGAAGTACCCCTTCATCGTCGAGGAATACAAGCTACGGCCAGACTCGGCGGGAGCCGGACGTTGGCGAGGCGGGCTGGCCAGTTCGCGCGTCTTCCGCGTCACCGCGCCGGAGATTACCGTCAACGCCCTCTTCGATCGCACGAAGACACATGGGCCGGGCATTTTCGGCGGCAAGGAAGGGGCCAGCAGCGGCATTTTCATCCAGCGCGCGGGCGACGACCAGTTCCGCCGCTTTTCAGAAGTTTTCGGCACCGTCTCCGATTCCAAGTTCACCCGCGTACCGGTGACGACGGGCGACCGCATCCGGCTTGAATCGGCCGGCGGCGGGGGGTTTGGAAATCCGCTGGAGCGGCCGCGCAACCTGGTCGAAGAAGATGTCCGGCAGGGCTTCATCTCGCCGGAAGCCGCTCGCGAGCAGTATGGCCTTGACGCGCACACTGAGAAGGAGCAAGGGTAATGGCCCAATGGCGCGAGAACGATGCCCAATGGTATGAGGAGAAGATGCTCTTCTGCGCCACCAGCGGCCGGATGATCGCCAAGCACTACCTGGCGGAGGAGATCAACGGCCACCCGCGCATCTTTGCCACCGAGAATGACCTGGATTTGTACAAGGACTACGTGCTGGCCGAGCGGGGAGAGGACTACCATCCGCCCGAGAACATCGGCGAGACGTACGCCGACCTGATGGTGAAGTAGTCAGCAATGCCTGATGAAGGGCCGGCGCCCCCGACAGGATCGCTCGCCGGGCGCTGCGCCATCGTGACCGGCGGCAGCCGCGGCATCGGTCAGGCCATAGCCCGGAAACTGGCCGAGGAAGGGGCGCGGGTGGTCGTCGCGGCGCGCTCCGGTGACGCCGCCGCGGAGGCCGCCGCCGTAATAGTCGCCAGCGGAGGCGAGGCCATTTCCATTCCCTGCGACGTCCGCTCGTCCGGCGATGTCGATCGGTTGGTCAATCAGGCACTCGAGCGGTACGGCCATATCGATATCCTCGTCAACAATGCGGGGATCTCGCCCGTGGTGGTCGAGCCGCAGGAGATCCGCGAGGATGACTGGGACGCGATTCTCGATACGAATCTGAAGGGCACGTTTCTGCTCAGCACGGCCGCATCTCACGATATGATCGCGCGCGGCAGCGGCGTCATCATCAATATCGCCTCCATCGCGGGCGTACAGCCGATCCCGTTGGAGAGCGCCTACTGCGCCAGCAAGGCCGGCATGATTGGTCTGACCAAGGCGCTGGCGTTTGACTGGGCGAAGTACGGGATCCGCGTCCACGCGGTCTGCCCAGGCTACATCGCCACCGAGATGAACCGGGGCGTGCGGGTAATGGCGGAAGGGCTGATCGAGCGCCACGCAACCCCGGCCAACGCGGAGGAAGTCTTTGCGACGTCGCTCTACTCTTCCATCGTTGGGCGAACCCTGCTCGGGCGCTTCGGCGAGACAGGGGAGATTGCCGACGTCGTCGCGTTCCTCGCGTCGGATCGCGCGCGCTACATGACCGGCGCTGTAACGATGGTTGATGGGGGTTGGACGATTGGAGGGTAATGGGTGACGGGTGTCAGGCCGGATGGACGCCGCGCTCGCTTCCCAACCCATCATCCATCACCCCGAAAGGGCCAAGCATGGATGCCGAGCGCTTCGATGCCATGCCCCGGACGATCGCGGGCCGCATCTCCCGCCGCGTCGCGCTCCGTGGCGCGGGCGCGGGCGCTCTGTCGGGATTGCTCGCATTCGGTTGGCCAGGCGGTGGGGCGCAAGCGTGGGCCCAGTCAGCGACGCCAACGTCTCTCCCGATCTGCGCCGATCCGTCGCGGCCAGGGGTTGGCCGCGCGTGTACGACCGGTACGGAGCAACCTTGCGGCGACACCGCGCTCCTCTGCTGCGCAAATGACGCCAACGCCGCGCCAGGCTCGCCCGGAACCTGCACGCCGTCGTCAATCGGCTGCAATCCGCTCGGCCCACCATCGGCCTGCACCAGCCACGGCTGCCGCTGTCAGAGCGGAACGGACGATGGCTGCGATACCGATCTGGTCTGCTGTCCCGACAATCCGGGGCTGCCAGGAGGCCCGGGCCGATGCGTCAAGGAGGAGCACTGCAACACCGGCGATTGCCAGGAACAGGGATGCGCCTGTCAGAGCGGAACGCGAGATGCGTGCAGCGACGGGCTGGTCTGCTGTGCCCATGACTCTTCAATGCCGGGGAGCAACGGCCGCTGCGAAGTGGAGGCGGTCTGCTTTGCCCATCAGTGCCAGGCAACCACCGACCCCTGTCCCAGCGCATGCACCAACAGCACGTTCTGTAAGGATTGCTGCTCTGGTTACCGCGGTCCCGAGGGGTACTGCGCCACGCCGGTGTGCGAGGGGATCGGCTGCCCTTGCACGGCAGGAGTCGAAGGGACCTGCTCCGCGGGGCTCGTTTGCTGCCAAAGCCAGATGACCGCGCCGAACACGCCCGGCGGCCCCGGCATGTGCGCCGCACCGGACGCATGCGGCAATGCCGCATCGCCGGAGGCAACGGCCGCCTCATGATGAGGGTGAAAGCGGCCGCGGGATGAGGGAAGCCAGCGGATTGGCGCATGTCAGGGGTCTCCTTCTCGACGTCGACGGCGTGCTGCACATTGGCGATGCGGCCATACCCGGCGCGCCCGAGGCCCTGACGCGGCTCGCTGAACGTGGCTTCCCCTATCGCCTGCTGACGAACACGACGACTGCCAGCCGCGCCACACTGACCGCGAGGCTTCGCGCCATGGGACTGCCCGTCAGCAGCGCCATGCTGTTGACGGCGCCGGTGGCGACCGCCGCCTATGTTGCGCGGCGCTTCCCCGGCCAGGCGTGTTTCCTGCTCAGCAAAGGGGACGCCATCGACGAGTTCCTTGCTGCCGGGGTCGATGTCGTCGGCCCGGATGGCGAGCCGGACGCCAGCGTGGTCGTCATCGGCGGCGCCGAGGACGAACTCACCTACGCGCGGCTCAACCACGCCTATCGGCTGTTGCTGAAAGGGGCGAAGCTGGTGGCCATGCACCGAAACACGGCCTGGCGCACGGCGGAAGGCATGTCGCTCGACAGCGGCCCCTTTGTGAACGCGCTCGCCTCGGCAGCGGGCGTGCACGCGACGGTGGTCGGCAAGCCTTCGACGGCGATGTTCCGCCTGGCCATGCGCGACATTGGCCTCCCGGCACGGGAGTTGGCGATGGTCGGCGACGACGCCCGAAACGACGTCGAGCCAGCGCGGCGGCTCGGCATGACCGGCATCCTGGTGCGGAGCGGCAAGCCAGCCGGCCCGGCAGACGAAGCACGGGCCGACCTCGTCCTCGATTCGGTCGCCCAGCTCCAGCTGGTTCTCGCATGAACCAAAAAGGACGCGGAAGGTGAAGATTGGCCTCTTTCTCACGCCATGGGTTGAGGGGAGCGGCGGCAGCGTGCCGCGCTGGCCGGATGTCCTTGAGCGCGCACGATTCGCCGAGCAGGCAGGCTTCGATTCGATCTGGGTGTCGGATCATCTGCTGATGCACCCGAGCGAATCGGAGACAATTGGCGGCTGGGAAGGGTGGTCCCAGATTGCGGCCCTGGCCGCAACCGTGCCCCGCGTCGAAATTGGCGCGCTGGTGATGTGCGCGCTCTGGCGCAACCCGGCGCTCATGGCGAAGATGGCCGACACCGTCGACGAAATCAGCGACGGTCGGCTCATCCTGGGGATCGGCGCTGGCTGGCACGAGCCGGAGTTCCGCGCCTTCGGCTATCCATTCGACCGGCTCATCTCCCGCTTCGACGAAGCGATGGCCATCATGTATCCCCTGTTACGTGAGGGACACGTTGACTTCAGCGGGACCTTCTACTCCGCGCGCGAGTGCGAATTGCGCCCACGCGGCCCGCGAGAGCATGGACCTCCCATCATGATCGGGGCGCTCGCCAATCGGCCACGAATGCTCGGTCTCGCCGCCAGATACGCGGATATCTGGAATGCCTGGCTCGCCTGGGAAGACAACACACCGGCCGCCATTCTCCCGATGCGCGAGGCGGTTGACGCGGCATGCGAGGCTATTGGACGAGATCCAGCAACGTTGAAACGCTCGGTTTCGGTCCAGATCGACTTTTCCGATGCCGAAGTGAATCGCCGCGCTGAAGCACGCCCGCTTCGCGGCTCGCCGGAGCAGATGGCCGAGGCGATGCGCGGGTTTGCCCGCGAAGGCATCGACCACGTCCAACTGGTTCTCAACCCGAATACGCTCGCCTCGGTCGAACGCATCGCCCCGATTCTGGCGCTCCTCAACACCTGATCCAATTCGCTGAATGGCATGAGGCAAGATTCAGCCAGCCCGAGGAGGGAGGACGGAAGTCGGAAGACCGGAGGGTGGCGGCTCCGTCTTCCATCCTCCATCCTCCTCATCACCCATAATTGGTTGCCAAGAATGTCGAGGTCGCGCGGGGCCTGCTCCAGGAGAGGAACGTGACTGAAGTTGTTCGTCTGAAGTGGGGTCTCATTGGCAGCAGCGGTTTCGCGGACGCGGTTTTCGCCCCCGTGCTGCGCAACGCCGGGCAGGAGCTACTGGGAGCCGCCGGATCGACGCCCGAACGGTCAGCGGCGTTTGCCGCTCGCCACCACACGCCGCGCGCCTATGACTCGCTCGGCCAGTTGCTGCACGACCCCAACATCGACGCGGTCTGGATCGCCTCGCCGAATCATCTCCATGCGGAGCACGTTCGGCAGGCATTGCAGGCCGGCAAACAT
>CAYSXO010000008.1:27459-37838 GCA_964434995.1 uncultured Sphaerobacteraceae bacterium | reverse complement strand
CGCGGATGCGCTCGGCATCACCGAGAACGCCGCCAAACTTCGGCTTTTCCGCGCGCGGAAGGCCTTCGCCGAGATTTACGGCAGCGCTGACGCGCTCGATGCCCCACGCGAGTGGGAGGCCAACTGATGATCTCCCACGATCGAGCCCAGGAACTGATCTCCGCGCGCATGGACGCCCCGCTTACCCCGGCGGAGCACCACGAGTTGCAATCGCACCTCGCCTCATGCCATGCCTGCCGGGCATTCGTTTTCCAGATCGACGATATGGCGCGCGGCCTGCACGGCATGCCGCAACTGCCGCCAAGCCCCGCTGTCTCGCGCGCGGTTCGCGCCTCGATTTCCAGCGAAGCAGGGAGCTGGGGCTGGTTGCAGCACATGCTGCAGGCGCTTTCTTCACCAGGGATGGCCGTTGCCTCCAGCATGGCGCTCATCCTGGCACTGGGTGGCGCGCTGTTCGTCGCGCTCAATGCCCCCGGGCCCAACGGCGGGACAGAGCGCGCCGCCCAGCCAGAAGGAACTATCGCCGCCGTGGCCGTCGCGCCGCTGCCAACCGAGGTTCCGACGACAGCCGCGGCTATTGAGCCGACCGCCGTTCCAACAGAGCCGCCAGCGCCGGAACCGACCGCCACTCGCGGGCCTGGACGAACCATCGCACCCGCACCGACGCGCGAGGCGGAAGAGACCCCAACGCCCCGCCCGACCGCGACCAGAGCGCCGATTGTCGAGGCCGCGCAAGATCAGCCCGCGTCGTTGACCGACTCCCCCGCGATTGAGCCGGTGGATCAGGCGCCAGTCTATGAAGAACCAGCGGCCGAGGAGCCGATTCTGGCGATGGCGTCCGATGAGGCCAGCGGGGCGGCTGAACTCGCTCAAGAGGCAATCACGGAAGAGCCGATCGTCGAGGAGCAACTTGCTGGAGAGCCAGTCGTGGTCGACGAGGCTCCGGTGCAGGAGATCGCGGAGCCCGCGCCAGACGCGATGGCCAGCGAGCCGGTTGTCGCGGAGGAACCCGCGAAGGACGCCAAGACCGCGTCAGCAAATGAGTCAAGCGAGCCCGAGGCGACCCGGCCAATTGGCCCGGTGCCCATCGAGGCAATCGCCGCGCTGGAGGGGGCCGGCAACGCGCCCGATATCTCCCTGCCCCCGGCGCCGCTCGACCCGATGCTACCGAACCAGGACTTCCTGCCGGTCACGCCAACGCCAGTTCCGGATTGGGAAGGCACGCCGACGCCTGAATCGCCTCCTCTAGATGAATCGCAGGCGCCGCAACTCGCCGAGGATCCTTCGGCAGATCTCGGCCTGGCCGGTCTGGCGCCCGAGACCATTGAGGTTGCCGAAGCGCCGGTTGTCAACGAGACCGAGTCCGAGAAGTCTCGCCGCGGCAAGCGGGAGAAGTCCGACGAATCGGGCCGCTCGCACGAGAATCAGCAGTCGGCGTACGTCGAAGCGCCGTTTGGTTGGTCGAGTGATGACATCGACTGGCAGGGGACGCTCGCGGAGCCCGCCGAGCTCTACCAGACGACGGAGTACCCGGACGCGACGGCCGGCACAACTGGCACGGCCACCGAGCCAGCCTCGGATCCGGCGGCGGTTGAAGACGCGGTGAGCGAGGAGCCGGTCCGCGAGATCGACCCCGCCACGGGCATGGAGATCGATCCGGCGACCGGGTACCTCATCGACCCGACGACCGGATATCTGCTCGATCGCGTCAATGGCCGCATCATCGACCCGCGCACCAGCTACGAAGTGCATCCGATGACTGGCCTGTTGATTGATCCCGCCACGGGCGCGCTGCTCGATCCCAACACCCTGGCCGTTGTGGTTCCGCCCGGGTTCGGCAGCGATGAGCCAGGGTATGTGCCCGGCAGCCCGGACATGCGAGGCCAGATCGAAACCGTGGTCGATGACACCTACAACAATGCATCGATCAAGCTTGAACCGCCGACAGACGGCCCGGTGCAGCCCATCGGCGAGATCATCGTTCCCACCGAGTCCGGCGAAGCGCTCGAGATTTCCTGAGCTTCCGTCAGCGTCTGCCCGCGCTTCTGGAGTACGATTCCCGCTGGAGTCGTTGCTCCGGATGAGCGTCGGCCTGGGCTCAGGTGGCGGAAGAGGTTCCGGCGCGGTACGCTACTCCGTGCCCCACCCCGGTAAGGATCGATGTGACCGACGTGGCAGTCAGGCCGGAATTCCGGTTTGGGCGCACGGTCGTTTCGGTGGTCATTGGCGATCTGTTGGGCCAGGACACCGAGGCGATCGTGCTTGCGGCCAATCGCCGTGGCGTCCTGGGGCCGCTGGCATCGCCGGGGTTGAGCGGCCTGCGCTCGCTCGGCGGCTCCGAGATCGAGCGCTCGGCGATGGCTCATGCTCCGCTGGATCTGGGCACCGCGCTGGTCACTGGCGCGGCCGGGCTCGAGGAACGCGGGATCGTCGGGGTCATCCACGCGGTGATCCATCCAGCGCTCGGGGAGCGTGCCCGCATCGAGCATGTCCGCCGCGCCACGCCCGCGGTTCTCGATGCGGCATCACGGGCGCGGCTGCGCACAATTGCGATGCCACTGCTCGGTGTCGAGTCGATCGCCGCCCGCGCGGACGTCGAAGCGATGACTGACACGCTCGTCAATGAGCTCGTCACCTGTCTCCGCCGCTCACTGCCACGAATTGACCAGGTCATCATCGTGTGCCGTTTTGCCGAACAGGCGGAGGCGGTCGGGGCGGCACTCAGTAAGGCCCGCGAGCGCAAATGGATCCAGGTCCCATAGCTGCTCAACATCAGCCGGAACTTCCGGCAATCCCCCGCGCTACGGCGCTCGCGTGGCGGTTGGCTCCGCTGGCCGACCAGCGCCGCGTAAACGCCTTGCTCCGCGTCTTTGGCGCGCGTTCGCTCCCTCTGGGCGTGAACTCCGGGCGTCTGAATGCGTTGGGCCTCCCCTCGGAGGTCTCGAAGGCGGCATTGCAGCGGGTGCGCGCGGTGCAGGACTGGGATCTCGCCTGGACCTGGGCCGCGCAGCGCTTCCTCGGAGAATCCCGGGTTTACCGGCGCGGCGGGCACCATGACGCCGCCGCGCATTTTCAGCGGCACGCTGCCCTTTCGTTCCACCTGGCCGGGTTGCTTGTGTTCGACGATCCGCGCAAGATCCGCACACTCCGCGCATCGGCGTCATCGCTCTTCGCACGCGCGCTGGCCGAGCTGCGGCCAACCGTCCGTCGCGTGGAGATCCCATGGCGCACGGCGCGCTTGCCCGCCTATCTGGCGCTCCCCGAGTCCGCTACACCATCTCCACTCGTGGTGATCCTGAACGGCTCATCGACCAGCAAGGAGGAGACGCTTCTCTGGAGCGATGCCTTCCTCGACCACAATATGGCCGTACTGGCGCTCGACTGGCCGGGGAGCGGCGAGAGCGCGCTTGAGGTGATTCCCACGCCGGATTGCGACGACTTTGCCGATGGGGTGTTCGCGCTGGCGCGCGACGAGCGCGCCCTCGATCCCCGAAGAATCGCGCTGCTGGGGTTCAGCCTGGGCGGTGCGCTGGCCGGTCTTTCGGCGGCAAACGATCGGCGCGTCAGCGCCATTGTGGCGGTCACCCCCCCATACGATTCCCGGCCATGGCTTGCCGGGGCGCAACCGCTGCTGAAGCGGCATCTGGTGACCGTGGCAGGCGGGGAGGAAAGCGCGGCTCGCCTGGCCAGAGCCTTCGCCATGCCGGGCGTCCTGGAACGGACGCGCTGCCCCGTTCTGGTGATCGGCGCGGGACGGGATCTGATCGTGCCGCCGGAAGAAGCCCTGCGCTATTGCGCGGCAGCAGGCTCGCGCGGCACGCTCCTCTGGTATCCCGATGCCATGCATGGGCTCTACGACGAATTGACCGACTGGACCGCGGAGGCGGCGGCCTGGCTCGCGGCGCACTTCGCGAGCATAACGTCGTCCACCCAGGTGGACGGCAGCCACACCGCTGCACCATCACAACTCGCTCCCCGGAAGGCCGCGGCCGGCGGCGCTTGACGCATCCGAATCGCCATCCTTAAACTCCGGCGGGCCTTGCCAGCTTCCCATGGCGCAGGGCGCCGCCAGTCCTACGCTCGCTTAACGTCCGGATCGACCATGGCCACGGAAGAGCAGCTCGACGAGATTCGCGATCTAATCGCCGGGCGGGAAGAACGCGGCATTCGCGGGCTGACCGATCAGCTCGGCCCGGCGGATTGGGCGGACATCCTCCCGCGCTTTGACGACGACGAGGTCACCGTCCTTCTCGACTCCATTCCCAGCACCGAAATTCCCGAAATTCTCGAAGAGCTCGACCCGGCCAACGCCGCTGCCATTCTTCGCCTCCGCTCGCGCGAGGAAGCGGCCGACTTGCTGGAGGCGATCGACCCCGACGACGCCACCGACATCATCGCCGAACTGCCAAGCGACGAGCGCGAGCAGATTCTGCACGCGATGGAGCCGGACGAGGCGGCGGAGATCCGGGAACTCTCGTCCTATCCCCCAGACACTGCCGGCGGACGGATGACCCCGGCTTTCGTGGCGATCGCCCCCGACGTACGCGCCGATGACGCCATCGTCCTCTTGCGCCGGGTCGCCGAGGAAGCCGAAACGATTTATTATGTCTACGTACTCGACGAGGAAGAACGGCTGCTTGGCGTCCTATCGCTGCACAACCTGGTGCTTACGCGGCCCAACACGCCCGTGCGCGACGTCATGGTCGCTGACCCGATCCGGGTCAAGGCCAGCGCCGACCAGGAGACCGCCGCCAATCTGCTGGTCGACCGCAATCTGCTCGCCCTGCCCGTGGTTGACGACGAGGATCATCTGCTCGGCATCATCACCCAGGATGACGTCGCCGACGTCATCGAGGAAGAGACGACGGAGGACTTCGAGCGGATCGGTGGTTCGCAACCGCTCGACACGCCCTATCGCTTCGCCAGCGCGGGCTTGCTGGTCAAGCGGCGCATTGGCTGGCTGCTCGTCCTCTTTCTGGCGGGACTCTTGACAAGCCAGGTGCTGGAGCACTATTCCGACCGTCTGCAAGGCGTGCCCGCCTTGATCCCGTACATACCGCTCATCATTGGGATCGGCGGAAACGTCGGCAGTCAAACGGTCACCACTCTCGTGCGGGCCATTGGGATCGGCGAAGTGCGCCTGAGCGACGTCGGCTGGGTGTTGGCCAAGGAGATGGCCGTCGGCCTCTCGGTCGGCCTGATCATGGGCGTTGTCGGCTACATCCGGGTCGGCTTCCCCGAAGGATTCCAGGTGGGGCTCGTTGTTGGCGCCACCATCGCCTGCGTCGCGCTCTGGTCGGCCACGGTCGCGGCGGTGCTCCCTCTGGTGCTGGAACGCCTTGGTGTCGATCCCGCAGTCGTCTCCGCGCCGCTGATCTCGACGTTTGTCGATGCGACTGGCCTGCTCATCTACATGACCATCGCCGGAATGTTGCTGATGCAGTTGTAGACGGGCTATTGGCTATTGGCTATTGGCTATTGGCTATTGGCTATCAGCGTACGTCCGTTCTGGCTGTCTGGCCGTCTAGCCGTCTCACGACTCACGACCTCCGACTCGCCCTACAGCCAGTCGATGCGGCGGAAGATGGTGATCTCAACCAGTCCCACCAACGCCATCAGGCCGAGCGCGAAAGGGTAGCCATAGCGCCAATCGAGCTCAGGCATGTGGACAAAGTTCATTCCGTAGATACCGGCAACGAGAGTTATTGACATAAGAATAATCGATGACGCGGTCAGGCGCTTCACGACCACGTTCAGATTGTACGAAGTGATGGAAAGGTTGGCATCGAGCACGCTCGAGAGAATGTCGCGCGAAATGTCGATGATATCGGTGATGCGCAACAGATGGTCGTAGACATCCTGGAAATAGTGGACTTGGGCCGCATCGAAGAGGGGAGGGTCCCGCCGGATGAGCACGTTCATGACGTCGCGTTCCGGGCCCACGATCCGCCGCATCATCAACAGTTCTCGCCGCAGGTTGAAGATCTTGGCCTGCAACGCCGGCTGCCGCCCCTGCAGAATGCTCTCTTCCAGCTCCTCCGCCTGATCCACGATGTCGTCGAGCACCGGGAAGTAGCCATCGACCAACGCATCGAGGAGCGAGTAGAGGAGGAACCCGCAGTCCTGGTGGTCCATGGCCGCGACGCTGCTGCGCCATCGTTTTGCGGTCTGCTCGACCACGGAGAGTTGGCTGTCGTGGAATGTCACCATGGAGCGTTTGCCGACAAAAATATCGACACTATGTGAATTCGCGTCTCCATTGACGCTGGTGAAACCATAAAATGCAATGAAGAGATAACTATCGTACTCGTCGATCTTCGGGCGAATGTCCTCCAGGAGGGTATCCTCTAGCGCCAGCGGATGAAATCCGAAAATCTCGCCGATGCGGTGGACTTCTTCCAGTGTCGGGTCGGTAACATCGACCCAGACGATGCAGTCGCGGCACGTAATCAACGAGGGCAAGTCTTCGACCCGGGCGCTGGTTGACGTGCCTTCTGCATCACTGTGGACGAGGATGTCGATCACACGCCGCCTCCACCGGGACCAGAGTGCCATTTGGCGCACGGAAGGGTAACAGGGGCTGCCTCTGCCGCGCTCCGGGGCGCCGTTAACAGTGCCTTTCGACGCGGTCTCTCGTGATCGCCGCCGCGCTGCTGTCGCTTCGCCGCCTGGAGGCCGAGCCGGACATTCTGGCACTCGGCCCAGAAGTCATCCTCTACGCCATTTTCGATAGTGCCGATGACGACTATGGCCCGGCTGTGCGCGGTCTCGAAAACGACATCGACGAGGTCGAGACGGAAGTTGGGGTGGCTCAACTAACGGCCGCTCCAGGCCGAGAGGCCAGATGCCGTCGTCGAGATGACCTTCGAATCAGCGCGGGCGGCGAGCGCCGAACAGGCGCCGCGGCAATGCGCCCGCGCCCATGCGCGCGCCGACATCGAGCACAAAGAGGAGCAGCGCCAACCCGACCGGGTACTGCCAGACGGCGCGATGCTCGAGCAGCGGGTTTCCCCGCGGCGCGGGCGCATTCCAGACCGCGCCGGGATCATCGAGGGAAAGGACGCGTCCACCGGTGCGCTCGGCGATGGCATTGAGCAGGGCAAGGCCGCCGGGAGCAGGCAAGTTCTCTGGCGAGGGTGGCACGGTAATCCCCGCCGTCTCGACAAGCGGGCCGCTCTCCCGCTCCTGCCGCACGTCCACCGCATAAGCGCCGGAGGCTGGCGCAGGCAGGCGCAGGGAGTATTCACCGGGAGCCGTCTGCGTCAATTCCTGGGCGATAACCGTTTCGCCTGTCGCGGTCGTCACCGTGGCGAACGTCGGCAGGAAGTCCGCGAAATCGCCAGATTCGCCGGCGGCCGAGACAGTCAGGACGATATCGGCGCCGTCACGCGCCGTCGAGACGGTCAGAGGCCGCCGTTCCGGGTCAGGCAGCGCCCAGCGCACGGCGGCAGCCCAGAACTGGTCAAAGCCGGACCACGAGGTCCACGGCGCGGCCAGATCGGAGCCGTTGTCGGCAGTCCAGGCAACGACCCGTCCCAGGCCATACTGCCATTTGGCCAGAACGGGATCCTCGCGGTCGGACGTGAGGATCACCTGCGCGTCCGGCTTCGCCTCGGCGAAGTCGTATCCGGCCAGATCCGGCAGCGTCAGCGGATCGACCCCTGCCAGGATCGGGCTGGGCGCCGTCTGAATCGGCCGAAAGCTGCCGCGAATGACCGACTGGCTGCCCGCGCTGCGCGCCTCTTCCAGGGTCAACCGGGGAATATCCTCATCGCGGACCGTGAAGTGATAGCGGCCTCCGCCTTCGTCCGCGAGAAAATTGAGCAGATCGGTGTCCGCATCCTCGCCGATGGCGATGGTCGAGAGGGTGGTGCGGTCGCTCAGGAGATCGTCGAGCAGCCGCTGGTAGCTCTCGCGGGTGCCCGTGCGGGCCTTGCCGTCGGAGAGGAGGACGATATGTCTGGCGTCGGCCTCGGCGTTGCGGATGGCATCGATCCCGACGGCCAGCGCGGGCAGAATCTCGGTGCCGCCATCCGGCTCGATCGTCTCGATCTTGCGGTCGATCGACTCTCTGGTCGATTCGTCGGCGATCGTCGTCAGGGGGACGACCCACTCCTGCCGATCGTTGAAGACAATCAGCCCGACCTGATCGCCAACGGCCAGGGAGCGTGCGGCGAGGCGAACCGCCTCTTTCGCCATCGCGATTTTTCCCTTGCCATTGAGCGGGTCATAGCCCATCGATCCCGACTTGTCCATGATCAACAGGAGCGCGACACGCTGCCGCTCGCGGCCATCGGTGACCTTGACGGTCACCGGCAGGGCTTCTTCCAGCAGGGTGCCGGCGTAGCCGCCCGGCCCATAGGAAGAGGTGCCGCCAACAACCACCAATCCCCGGCCCAGCGAGCGGGCTGCCTCGCGTAGCCCCGCGACCTGATCGAGGCTGAACGCGCTGGCCGGCACGTTGTCGAGCACAAAACCGTCCCAGGCGCCAAGCTCCGAGAGCCGGGAGGGGACATCGGCCGGCCCCACGACGTCCACCGCCGATCCGCCTCGTTCCAGAATGCCGCGCATGATGTCGGCGTCAGCGCCCTCTGGCACGACGAGCAGAATGCGCGGGCGGTCGCGGACAACGATGCCGTGCGGCATCAGGTCGTCCTCGGCGCGACGGTTGGCCTCGGCCTCGCCCTGCACGCGAACCTCCAGGGAGTGAAAGCCGGGCGCAAGATCGTCCAGGGTGAAGACGCGCGAGCTGAGCCCTTCTGGCAGTTCGGTTTCGATGGTCGATTTGACATCGCCATCGACGAGCAGTTCCACGGTCGCGGGACCGGCGCGACCCGTCTCCACCCCGGCCAGGACGGTGATTGGCTCGCCTTCCCAGGCAGACGTTGGGGCCGAGAGCCCTTCCACCCGCAGGTCGCTGGCGCTCACGCCCGGCAGCGCGACCACGTCGATCGGCACGCCTTCGAGCGCGGCCTGCGCCGCCTGATCGATCGCCTCGCCGATGTTCTCGCCACCATCCGACATCAGCACGATTCTCTGACCGCCGCCAAGCGGCAGCGCGCGAGCCAGCCCGAGCGCGGAAGCGATATCGGTGAAGGCACGATCGACCGCTCCAGTGTCGCCAGCCGCGAGAAGGTCACGCGCGGTCGCGGGCGGATTGCTGAGGACGGGCTTCGCGCCGAAGCCGACTACCGCCGCGCGGCGTGTTCCTGGCGCGGCAGCCAACGCATCGGCCAGCCAGCGCCCGGCGATGTCGAACGCCGGAGCGCCGATGCTGGCCGAGCGGTCGACGACAAAGACCGCGCCTCCCGAGCTGGCGCCCGAGGCCACCAGCGGATCGGCGAGCCCAATCACCACCAGAACGACCACGGCCGTTCGCCAGCCAAGCGCGCCCGGGCGCAAACGGCCGCTCCGCACACCGAACCAGTAGCCCGCCGCGGCGAGGAGCGGAGCCAGCAGGAGGAGCCACAAGGCATCGGGCCGGGCCCAGATGAGCGAGTTCATGACGCTGCCCTTCTGCTCGCGCCGCCCACAGAACGGCCGTAGCGCGCCGGCCAGAGCGTTGCCGCCCATTCGGCCGCGATCAAGGCGAGCGCGCCGATGGCCAGGAGGGGCCAGAGATCGAAGCGCTCGCGCGTGGCTATGTCGATCTCGCGGCCCTGCGCGCCAGCCAGCGCCGGCGCCAGGGCGGGATTGAGCCGCAAGTCCGACTCGCGCGGATGGCCGGCATTGACCACGAACCGCGCCGACCCGATCGCATCGCCCGCGGCGTCCGCCTCGGTGACCGTGTAGGCGCCGGGCGCACCGGTGTCGGAGTAGACGACGCTCCGCGCGGAAGGGCGCTCCGGATCTCCCGCGGTCACCTGGAGCGTCGTCGTCACGCCTGCCGGGGTCTCGATCTCGACGGTCGTTGTTGCCGCACGCGGCTCATACACCAGGGGCTCGCCAAGGGGGATGGAGGCGGGAACGCCATCCGGGGCCAGCTCCGCGACCATGTTCGCGACCAGCACCGGGAAAGCCACCCGCTTCGGCAGATTCGACGCCTCGGGGTCGACCGTGAGCACCAGTGCCGGCTGACCGTTGGCCTTGGTTCGGTAAAGGAGGGGACCATCGGCCGAGCCGACAATCTCCTCATCACCGCCAGCCAGCGTAAAGACCGAGGTCGGGCCAAAGGTGACCCCGGCCAGATCGATTCCCGCCAGCACCGGGTCGCCCGCGCGGACACGGGTCACCTTGGGGTCGACCACCATCTCGGTCGTTGCAAACGGGCCACCGACAGGCGGAGCAATCCAGAGGCTCGGGGCATTGATGCGCGCCATGGTTTCCAGCGGCGGCGCACTACGATCGAAAATGGCCAGGTCATAGCCGCCGGCGGCGAC
>CAYSXO010000008.1:12856-27449 GCA_964434995.1 uncultured Sphaerobacteraceae bacterium | reverse complement strand
CCAGTTCCACGTTCTCGATCGCCGCCAGCGCTCGCGCCAGGGAACCGGGCAGATCGGAGACAAGGAGGATGTGCGGCGCAATCGAGGCTCGCGCGGCGTCCCCGGTCAGGATCGTTGCGCTGTTGTCGGCCAACAGGGCGTCGGCAGCATCGACGCGAATCGTCAGATTGGCGATGCCGGGCGGCAGGATCCAGCTCAGCGACTCCGCGCCGCCGTGCCCTTCCAGCGTCACCTGATCGCGGCCGATTTCCAGGCCATCGCCCAGGAGTTGTACCGGCGCGGTCACCGCACCTGGGCCGAAGTTGGCAATCGAGGTGTAGAGCACCACGTTGCCGACGCCGTCCGGGCTTGGGCGGGCGGCAATCTCCGTCACCGCGACATTAGCTCGGTCCCGATCGGCATTGTCTTCCCCGGCGATGACCAGTTCCACGGGCGCATCAACCGCGGCGACCACTGCCGGGTCGACCGTTGCGGCTCCATCGCTGATGACGACGACGTGCCGCTCCAGATTCGGCAGGAAGAGATCTCCCGCCAGGGTCAACGCCCCGTCGAGACTGGCCCGGCCGCCCGGTTGCGCGATCGAGGCCAGCCGCTCGCGCAGCGACGCCAGCGACGCACTATCGGTCGCGGTCAGGGTCAGCGGCCGCGTTCCCAGCAGCATGACGGTCGCCACATCGGTCTCGCGCAACTGGCCGAGGCGCGCCAGGGCCTCGGCCCGCGCGGCCTCCCAACGCGGCCGCGCGGCATCGCCCGTGCCGGAAACCGCGCTCATGCTCGTTGAGCCATCGAGCAGGAGGAGCAGGTGTTGGGGCCCGGCGCGCAGGCCTGGAGCCAACGCGGCCAAGCGGTCGGCGGTCACCGGACGCGCCAGGGCGAGCGCGAGCAAAACCACGGCAGCGATTTGCAGCATCAGCGGCAGAGAGAGGGGAGGGCGGCGCAGGCGACGTTCCTCGGCGGGGCGCGGATCGGCCGCTTCCCAGAAGCGCAGCGAGGCCACGGGGCGGCGTGGAGGCGTGGTATGCCGCATATGGAAGAGGATGATCAGCGGCACGGCAAGCAGGCTCATGCCACCACTCCTCGTTCATGAAGCAGCGCCAGGGTCAGGTCGTCGAAATCCCACGAGGTCGAGACGCGCGCATAGGCTGTCGCTTCGCGCTCGCACGCGCCCTCCAGGGCCGCCATCCAGGCGAGGACGGATCGCACGTAACGCTCGATGACATCGTCATCGGCGGCCAGCCGCAGGACCGCGCCCGACTCGCGGTCAATCAATTCAACCGAGTCGGCGACAGTGCCATCGTCATTGCCGCGCAGCCACGCGGCGACGGAACCAGGCTCGAGCTCCGCTTCATCGACGATGTGCAGCACCGCGGTCTGCCACCCGCGCGCCCGCAAATCGTGCAGCGCCAGCTCGAGCTCCGCCGGTTCGCCAGAAAGAAGGTCAGTGACGAGCAGCAAGAGGCCAGGCCGAGAACGAGCCCGCCCGTAGTGGGCGATGACTGGCGCCAGCGCGGTGCCCCCCATCGGCTGCAGCCCCTCCAGGTGGCGAATTGCTGGCACGGTCTGGCCACGTCCCTGCACCGGCCCGAAGGGCACGCCCAACTCGTCGGCAAAGGGGACGATAGTCACCCGGTCAAATCCCCAGAGCGCAACGTAGGCCAGCGCCGCCGTCAACCGCCGCGCGGCGGTGAACTTGGTCGGGCGGCTCTCTTCGCCGCGCCAGTCCATCGAGGCGCTGCTATCAAGCAGAATGTGCACGGAAAGCTCGGTCGTGACCTCGCTGAGGCGCACGAACAGGCCGCCGAGCCGGGCGTAGGTGTTCCAGTCGATCCGGCGGAAGTCATCACCCGGCGAATAGGGCTTGAAGTCGGCAAACTCGGGCGAGGTTCCCCGCCGTTTCGAGCGATGCTCGCCTGCCAGCCCTTCAGTGCGCGCCCGCCCCGCGACGAGGGAGAGCCGTCGCAACCGGGCGAGGGTCGCCTCGTCGAGCATGATCTCCGCGCCGTCTGCCACGGTTGCGCCATCCATCGCGGGCGGCGACGTCAACCGCCTCCAGTGGGTGCGAAATGCCGAGAGTCGTCCAGCAGGGGCGCGCATTCATTCTCTCCCTGCCGAGAAGTAGCGCTCGACCGTCTCGCGGTGCTCCGGCGGCACGCGGTTGGAGTCTGGCCCCGCCTCGCCGACTTCGCCCTGGACGGCATAGCCGGAACCCGCGGTCACGCCCGCGCCGGAGCCGCGCAAGGCCGACCCGCTGTTGGCCGAGGTCTGCACGCCTTGCTGCCCGGTCCCTGCCGGCAGCGCCACCTGCTGATTGGCCCCGTCGAGCGCGGAGGGATCGGCCTCCCCGGTCGAGCTACCCGAAACGTTCGGGTCCGCGGCCTGCTCGCCAGCCCCGGCCTGCATGTTCTCCCCCGAGGCGCCACCTTCGGCCGGGTTCCTTTCATCCCCGGACCCGGTGCCGGCGCCGCCCCCTTCCCGAGAGACGTCGGAGTCGCCTGAGCTGGCCTGCCCATTTTCGCCTTCGCTGTTGGCGGCCTGCCCCTCGGGGCCACCCTCACCGGGGCCCGGCTGATCGCCTTCGCCCGGCGCGTTCGCGCGGCCGCTCTCGCCCGCGCCGCCCTGCTGACCCGCATCCGACCCGGCCTGGCCTTGCCCTGCTGCCGGATCCTGGCTGCTACTTTGCTGGGCATCGTTCGCACGACTGGAAGACCGCGCGTCGGCCCCAGACCCCGGATCGCCGCTGATGCTCGACCGCGCGGACGACGAGCTCATCTCCCCATTCGGGTCCATGGAGCCGGGTTGGCTCGCGCTCTGACCACCTTGGGCCTGCGATTGCTGGGCATCGCGCATTTGCGAGGCCAGCTCCTCCTGCGGAATGACTTGGTCACCCGCCTGCCGCACCGCATCGGCAAGGTCGCTCATCTCCTGGCGGGCAGGCTCATCACCAACTTGCAAGCCTGCAGCGGCGTCGCGCGTGGCTTCATGCAGACCACTCGTCTCCGGCTGCATCTGCCGCGCGGCCTCGTTCAGATCGTCGGCAAGGCCGCCACGCGCTCCCTCCGAGAGCTCGCTCGCCTGGCTGGCCGCCTCCCGCAATTGATCGCTGGCGGCGTCGTAGTTGCCCTGGGCGATCTGCTCGGCGGCGGGCCGCGTCACGGCGTGATCGGCCAGGGCCGCCGCGAGCTGCTGCAAGTCGCGGCGCGCCCGAGCGGAGCTTTCCGAGCGGTCGAGCACCTCCTGCACCGTGGGAGCAAGCTCCGCGGCTTCAATTTCGGCCGCGGTTGGCTCCGGGTTGGCCGGACGCTCGATGGCCGGGGTGAAGACGGGAACATGCGCGGCCTCCAGCACCGGGAGGCCGCCGCCCAGGCCGCGCACGAAGGCAAGAGTCGCCAGGATGAGCCCCATCAGGACCGCGAGGACCACCTCTCGCACGGGAATGGCCGGGCGCAATCGGCGGTTGTGCCGCAGCGCGGCCATGGCATTGGCAGCGTCGGCCATTTGCAGGTAGACGACCGGCGCGCGCTCGCCGGGGCCGGGCACCCCGAGACCGAGGTCATCGAGCCCGGTGGTGAGCCGTTCGTGGAGATGGAACGAGCGGTCGAGCATCCGTGCTGTCCGCGCCCGCGAGGGCTGGCACAGTGCCGCCAGCACGACGCCGGCCGCGAGCAGTACGACCCCAAAGGCCAGGGCGGGACGTGGATCAAACGCGGGACCGCCAGCCAGATCGACGAGCATCAGCAGCGAGGCAAAAACCAGCCCAAGCCAGATGCCGCGGCAGATGTACGCCGCCCCATGGCTAAGCCAGAGCCGGCGACGAATGCGGTCGATGCCGGCCGTGACCGCCTGCCCGGCCGGGCCAACCTCATCGGGCAGGGGCTGCTCGCGGCGAGGCAGTCCTGGCGCTGGTGCATCTGACCAGGCCCAGAAGGGGGCCCAGAATGCGCGCCAGAGGAGCAACGGCCGATCAGCGGGATCGGCGAGCCGCTCTCGCAAGCGCCCCAAGCCGGCAGCAGGCCGCTCCCAGAGGGGAGTCGTCGTCGCGCGTGGCAGCGAAGCCGTGCGTTGCATCAGCGCCCCCAATCGAGGTGCGCGTCACCCCGCGCCCAGAGCCAGAGCGCGAGCCAGGCGGCGGAAAGGACCGCCAGTCCGCCGAAGAGGAGGACCAGGCGGCGTTGCCGGGCATCGAGCTCATCGAGCACGGCGCTTGTCTGACTCAGGCCCGCGTCGTCGCCGAGACGCGCATATTCCGCGCCCGCCGCGAGTGCGGCGGCGCGGGCGCTTTGATAGTCGGCCCAGCGCGCCGATCGCTGCCGGGCACGTTCCAGGTCGATACCCGCCTGAAGACCGCCCTGGGTCAACGAGTCGTACGACTCCAGCAATTCGGTTGGTTCCTGCGCCCCGGAGAGTTGGCCGTACTGGATGCGCGCCTGGTCGAGCAGGGAGCGCGCCCGCTCGTAGTCGTGCAGCTCCAGCGCCGTCTGGGTCTGCGTCATGAAGAGCTCGGCCTGCAAGCCAATGTCGGTCTGCCGCAGGAGTTGGCCAACTGCCGCGATCCCCGATTCGTCATTCAGATCGGTAAAGAGCCGCAACGACTGCTCCAACTCCCGGCGCGCGGTCGCGTAGTGGCCACGCTCGATCAGGTCGCGCGCGGGTTGCAGGTCGAACGCGGTCAGTATGTTGGTGCGCCAGCCGCCAGCGGTCCAGCGCGGGAGGGACTCCTCCCACTGCAACTCCAGTTCGTTCGGGGCGCGGCCATAGACTTCGCGCAGGACAGCGCGCCAGTCCGGCTCGTCGGCGAGCATGGACACGGCCTCGCCAAAGACGCCGGGCCCGTGCCGATCGAGCAGGAAAGCAACCATGCTGTACGCGTGAGCGACCACCGACGCCGGCGCCGCGTCCGGCGGGGCGGGGCGGTTGAGATCGGACCAGGAGAGGAGATCGCCGTTGGCGCGCGCATTCTGCACCAGCGCTGCATGCCGCGCCAGCCGCGCCGCCGCCGGCCGCTCGAAATACGCGGCCAGCCCTTCATCGAACCCGCGCGGGATGCGGCCGCGCGAGCCCTCGCGGGCGACGACGTGAGCAAGCGCATGACGCAAGGCGTTCTCGGCTTCGACCGGCGTCAGCCGCGCGAAGGCGGGACCGTAAATGGCGATGTCGCTCGTGAGGGGATTGGCGACGACATCGGTGGCCTCCGTTTCGGGCCAGCGCAAGCCGGACGCAACGGCATTGTAGGCATCGCTACTCGTATAGACATAAACATCCACCTTGTCGTGCAGGGGCGGGAGGAAGGCCTGCAATTGGGCGGCCGCATTGTCAATGAGCAAGGCCCAGGAGCGCGCGAACCCTTCGGCATCGATGTCACCGCCCGGCTCGACCGCGATCCGGGCGAATTCCGATTCGGCAGTGGTAAAGGCGGCAGGTGGACGAGGCGCCGGGGGAGGCGGAATCGGCAGCGAGGCAGGCGCATCCTGCCTGGCGAGCGCGGCAGGCGCCATGAGCTGCAGCGCCAGAAGCAGACCGAACAGGGCAAGCAGGCGCCGAGAGAGACAGGCGTTGCGGGTGGAGGCATGAGGGCGAAGATGCATCGCTCGCTCCCGCGCCGGACACTGCATGCGCCTCTGGTGAATGGTCCAGCCGCGCCCCGGCGATAGTGAAACGCTCGTTGCCCGCAAATGCGGGGCGATCCGGCGGATCCCGGGTTGACGAGCGGTGCAGACAGTATATGGGGGGCAGATGGCAAAACGCCAACCCGCAAGCGTTCGAGCGGGCCAGAATCAGCATACTGATTCTGACCCGCTTCCAGTCGGCCGTCGAGGATGGGCGCAGGGGAGTCATACGGAACCCGGTTGATCAGTGCCTCATGCGCGGAGAGCGCCCTCACCCCAACCCCGCTCCCATGGCGATGGGAGAGGGGAGCGCGGCGTCCGAGGCACGCGGGCGAACGAGGGAGTGATCATCCGGATTCCGTATTAGCGGGCCGCGCGCCCCAGCCGGCAACGCATCCCGGCGTCAATA
The DNA here is from genome assembly GCA_964434995.1 of uncultured Sphaerobacteraceae bacterium. Lineage (GTDB taxonomy): Bacteria > Chloroflexota > Chloroflexia > Thermomicrobiales > UBA6265 > JACCXM01. Next base: position 21,437 of record CAYSXO010000008.1, on the reverse strand, counting down.
GACCTTCTCCCGTGCGCGGGAGCCTCCCCCCTCCAGTGAAGGGGCGAATGAGGGGAGGAATGGCCATCTGGGACCACCGCGGACGCCAGCGTTGGCCCGCCGCTCCCAGGCGCGGGAGGGGGCCGGGGCGAGGGCGTTGGGAGAGGGCAAGCCCGGCGAGCGTGGAGGACGTGTAAACCTACGCTGGTTCGATCCTGACCCCGGCCGTGCCCATCGGCCGCAGTTGGGCCACCTCGTCCAGCAGTCTCGCGCGGAACGTGCCGGGGCCCGGGTCGCCCTCGGCAGCACGCTCGGCGGCGAGGCCGTAGCTTGCCAACCCCAATGCTGTCTGCAAGGCGGGATCGTCGCCAACGGCGCTGAAAATGCCAATCGTCGCCGTCGCCATGCAGCCGGACCCAGTAATCATGCCGAGCAGCGGATGGCCGTTGTGCACCAGATAGGTGCGCTTCGGCCCGACAATGACGTCCGTGGGGCCGGTGACGGCGACGGTCACACCGAAGGTCGCGTGCGCGGCGCGGGCCACTTGCCGTGGATCCTCCGACCCCGTTGCTTCAACGCCGCGCACTTCACCCGAACCGACCAGCGCGCCGATTTCGCCCCGGTTACCGCGCAGGACCGTGATGGGTAGCTCGCGCAGCAGGCGCAGGGCGCTCTCGGTGCGAAAGGCGGTGGCCCCGGCGCCAACGGGATCGAGCACGATCGGGATCCCTTTCTCGGCTGCCGCCTGTCCTGCTATCAACATGGCGGCGATCTCCTCCTCCGAGAGGGTGCCGATATTGAGCACCAGCGCCTGCGCGATCGCGGCCATCTCCGCCACTTCCTGGGGGGCATAAGCCATGACGGGCAGCGCCCCGAAACCGAGCGTCAGGTTGGCCGAGTCGTTGGCTACCACGATGTTGGTAATCTGATGCACGAGGGGTTTGGTCGCCGCCACTCGATCGAGCGACTCGCGCGCCAGCGCCGCGTAATCCATGATGCCTCCCGTGATTCCGGGACAGCGGGCCGCCAATCCTGCCCGCTCGTTCCGCGTTCGTTCGCCGCCGTGACTGCTGCATTCAGTATGATCGTGTTTCACGCGATGAGCAGGCATGGTTCTTGCCTCAATGGCGCTGCACATGATTTCGGAAGGAGGGTCCCATGTCTTTTCCCCATCCACAGGACCACAACCGCGGCCGCCGCGAGCGCGGCGAGCAGACGTACCGGGCCGCGCGCCAGGCGATGACCGAGACCGATGCCAGCATGCAGGCCGAAGCCGAGGCCTTCGGCGAGGCCAGGCGCACCATGACGGAAGAAGAACGCATCGACAACCTGAAAGCCGACGCGATCGAAAGCATGCGGCATGTCGGGGACGATCTGGAGCGTTCTCGAAAGAGGCGATAAACAGAGCGGACAAGGCGCGGCCGCGCCTTGTCCGGCCTCCGCCAGCTAAGCGGGCTCAGCAGCGCTTCAGGCAGGGACGGCCATCCAGGACCGAGTTGTAGTTGTCGGGATCGGCGTCGAACTTGGGGTTACACACTTCATCTGCCGTGCAACAAGCGCCTCGTTGCCCGGGAGAACCGCCGCACGGGGTTTCTTCGGCGCGGCAGCAAACGAAGCGATCGGTGCACATGTACCCGGTGATGCAGGCCTGTTGCGCATTTCCTGGCCAATCGCAGGGAACATTCTCCACCGTGACCTCGCCACGTCTGGCCACTGCCCCCGTCTTCAGTTGTGCCGCGACCTCACGTTCGGCACATGTCTCGGTGCATTGGCCATCCTTGCAAACATAGCCACTGTTGCAGCACTCGCCGTTGCAGAAGTTCTCCTCCGGGCAGCAGGGACCGCCATTCGTGGTCAAGCCAGCAACGGCCCGCGTGCCCAGCGCGCAGCATCGTTTGACGCCGGTGCTTCCCCTCCAGATGCGGTCCTTGGGGCAGCAGGTGCAGCCGAACCCATCCTCGGGAAAGAGCAGTGCTCCCGCGGTTCCCTGCTTGCAGCACGTCCCCGCACATCGTGATTTGCAGTGTTTCTTCGTCTTGTTCTTTTTCGGTTTCCTTTTCCGAGCTTCTCCATCGGCGATGCCACCCAGCGCCACCAGCGCGCCCAGGCCGAGCGCGGCCAGAGCTTCACGCCGCGATCCGGCAAACCGCCGAGTCAGCTTATCGAACGTAGACGAATCCATGAGTATTCCGACCTCATAACTCGTAAATACTTGCACCTGAATGACAGTGTAATCGCCTGGAAGGCCAAAGGGACAGTGCACCGCATAGTGATAAGCAGCGCTTTCCAGCCATCAACCTGGTGTCGGCGCCGGGGTTCTTCCTCGGGGCGGCCCGCCGGTCACCTCAGGCGGACGAACGGGCTCACGACGCCGGCAACGGCGAAACCGATTTGAGCCCCAGCCGCTTGATCAGCAGCGGCATTGTCAGACCCTGCGCGATGAGCGTGAACAGGACGACGCCGAAGGACATGTGAATCAGCAAGTCGCGTTCCGGCGTGGCGCTCGGCAGGCCGAGCGCAAGGGCGATTGTCACCGCGCCGCGCAAGCCAGCCCAGGTGAGCAGAACGCGTTCCCGAAGCGGGGTCGCCTCCTCACCAAGCCCCACCAGCAGATTGACCCCTTCCACCACCACGAAGCGGGACACGAACACGGCGACGATGGCGACCGCGACGGCTTCGGCATTGTCCCGCAGTCCCTGCAGATCCACGCTCAGGCCAATGAGCAGGAACAGGATCGCGTTGGCAAAGAACCCGAGAAACTCCCAGAGATGGTTGAGGAGGTCGCTCGTCCGTTGCGTCATGCCAATCGACCGGCCGTATGTCCCCTGAACGATTCCGGCGGCCACGCAGGCTAGCGCGCCCGACGCGTTGAGGTTATCCGCCACGAGGTAGCTGCCATAGGCCAGCACGACCGAGAGCATCATCTCGATGAGGTGGTCATCGATCGTCGTGGTGAGATGGGCGAAGAAAAGCCCGAGCGCGACACCGATCAGCACGCCGCCGCCAACCTCGCGCAGGAAAAGGAGGATCAACTCGCCCAGGCTGGTGGTCCCGGTCTCGATCAATCCACTGATGCCCGCGTAGAGGGTAATGGCCATGCCGTCATTGATCAGGCTTTCGGCTTCCGGAATGGCGGAGAGCCGCGCCGGGAGGGACATCTCCTTGAGGATGCCCACGACGGCGACGGGATCGGTCGTCGAAACCAGGCTGCCGAAGAGGAGGCCGACGGTCAGAGGAAGCTCGAGCGCGACGGCCACGATCCCGCCAACAATGAAGGTGGTCGCCACGACCCCGGGAACGGCGAGCAGAAGGATTGGCCGCAAATAGCGCCGCAGCTCGCGCGCGTCAATGCGGAACGCGGCATCGAACAGGAGGGGCGGCAGAAAGGCGAAGAGCACCACGGACGGTTCGATGTGCGGGACCGTGCCGACGTGGCTCTCCTCGATGACGAGCCCACCCAGCACGAGCGCCACCGCATAGGGAACCCGCATGCGGCGAGCGAGAATGCCGATGATCGCCGCGCCCAGCACCAGCCACGAAAGCTCCTGAACCGCGGAAATGACACGTTCCTCGGCAAACCCAATCTGCAACAGCACCATCGGCCCCACCCAACGTACGCACGCCAATGGAACGGGACGGTAACACACACCGTGAACCGCTCGTTCCGTCTGCTCGTCACCGGGAATGAGACGCCAAAGTGGCAGCCGCGCCGTGCTGCCCTACCGGCGACGTCGGCGCGCGCGATCCTCCGGGAACGCCCAGCGCACGCCTCGGGCGCCTATCCGCACCACCCGAAACATCGACCAGACACCCATCACAAATCGGAGTGTTGCGCCAACAAAGGGGAGATCGCCAAGACTGTCGCGCGTGAGCTTGGCGGGAAAGACGACCATGCCGGTCTGTGAGATGGCCCAACCTACGGCAAAGATGGCCAACAGGCCAAAAACCAGGCCCATGCGCCGCATGCGGACTTGCCGGATATCGCCTTCGTTGAGGAAGCGCTGCAGCGTTACAAGGGCAGACATTTGCCCCTGTGGCGCGCCCGGCCCTCCCAGCGGAGTTGCCGGCACGAGCCCCGCCGGGAGGGCAGAAGCGGCTGGGGACGCTGGCGCCGCCAGACCACCTCGCGTGCGCGCCATCTCCACCTGGCGCGCGAGCGCATCACGCTCGAAGTTGAGCCGGCCAATGACCCGATTGGCCGCTGTCGTTTGCTGGACGACCGCCAAGTACCGTTGAATGAGATCCTCATCGATACCGTCGCTGGCCGTCGAGGCGTTGCGCGCCATTGGCGTGTGATGTGGGCCGCTCGGTGTCTGGGACTCATTGGCGTGCCGGCCGCCCGGCCTACGATCTCGCCGTCGGCGCTTGACTGCCTCTCTTGTCGCGCCTGGCCCGGCGGCGGTGTCCAAACATGGGGAGATTTCCAACCCGGAGTGCGTGTCCCCAGGGGCCTGATCCGAGCGAGAATGCGTCTCCGAACGTGCGCCCGTCTTTCCGTGCGCGGCGTTGGTTTCCCCGTGCTTCTCGTCCAATTACTACTCCAATGCGATGCAGTGCTTCGATGTACCACGCGAAACGTACTTCATTCACAACCAAGACGACAAACTCTCGGGGAAAATCCAGATCACACGTATCTTTATTCGCATTTCGAGGCGAACGACCTCATCCCAAAGACGCCGAAATCGTGGCGAACCGAGGCAAAACGGTGTGTTTCTGCGCGGCAGCAGATGACCGACCGGGCGCCTTGCCGCGGCCAGGGATCATTTTGTGAGGAACCCGGTCACCAGGCGCCCGTCGGTGCGGGAATCAGAACGGTCGGTTCAGCAGTCTGGCCAGCATAACGTGTCATGCTGGCCAGACGCCTCAGTCTTCGCCGGGATTGGCGATTTCCACGGGCAGCACGATGCGCGAGGGATAGTCCGCGCCATGATGAATCGTATTGATTGCGACCAACGGTTCGGCCTGGTCCCTGAGCGGACCGAACTGATTGAGGCTTCGTGCGAACCAGGGGAAATCACTCGAGGTGATGGTGACCCGAATGCGATGCCCGGGCACGAAGGCGTGATGCACCGGCCACAGTTCGACGTGGAACTCGTGCGGCGTTCCCGGAACAAGTGGAGTGGGCTCCTCCAGGGAATCGCGATACGAGGCGCGCAGGCACCCCTGACAGACTTTGATTGAGCGCCCGGATGGATCGACGTCCGTGAGCTTGACGTGCCACTCGGTGTCATCACGGTCGCTGCTGGCCCAGAAGTCGACCGCCGGCCAGCCGGAGACGGTCACCGCCTGCGCCAGTGGCTCGCTGGTGTAAACAACCACATCAGGCCGCTCCTCGACCGCGTTCATCTCAATCGGCACGTCCTCGATCGGGTAGCGCTTGACGTCGAGCCGCGTCGGCGCGGGGTCGCACGGATCGTACCGGTAGGCTCGCTCGAGCGCCGGCGCAGCCGCGGCGTCGGGCGCGAGCGAGCCCGACTCGCCATCCCACCCGAGGAAGAGCGACCATTCGCCACGTGCCAGCGGCCACTCCTGGGCGTCGCGCCAGACGTTTGTTCCCGTCTCGAAGAGGAGCGCGGGCGGCGACTGCATGACGCTGTTCTTTTTCCCTTTCAGCCAATAGTCGCACCATGCCAGGTGGATGGCATCCATTTCCAGCGCCGCTTCTGGCCCAAACTCGATCCCCGCGTACGAGGAGTGCGGATAGCGGCTGTTGACGTGGCTCCACGGCCCGACGATCAGTCGCTGCGTCTCGCGCGCGGGCGAGGCGGCAATCATCTCCTCGTAGTGATGAAATGCGCCGAGGAGATCCTCAAGGTCGTACCAGCCGGTCACATGCAGGCAGGGGACGTCGATGGCGTCGTAGCGGTCGTCAAAGCGAATTGCCCGCCAGAACTCGTCGAGGGTGTCCCGATCCATCATGTCGCGCCAGGTCTGCCCGGTGGGGTCGATGAACTCGCCGATGGCCTCCAGTGGAAGCCGCCGCAGCACCTCGTCCCAGTCGATCTCGCCGACGCCGTGCCACTCGGTGATCCGCCGCCGCACCATGTAGACCCACCAGCCGAAGTAGAGCTGGAAGCAACCGTCGGTATACGGGATTTCCTGCTGCCAGCGGCCGGCCGCCGAGGTGGAGATCATGCAGGCCAGGTGTGGAGGGCACTCTGACGCGGCGGCCCACTGGGTCCAGCCCATGTACGAAAGCCCCGTGGTCCCGACCTTTCCGGTACACCAGGGCTGTTCGGCCACCCACTCGATGATGTCGTAGCCGTCTTTCGCGTCATTGACGAAGGCGCGCCACTCGCCATCGGACTTCCCCCGGCCACGCACGTCGACTGCCACAAATGCGTAGCCGTGTTTCTGATACATCCGCGCCTCGGGCGCCACCAGCGAGCCGCTCTTGTCGTACGGCGTCATGGTGACCATCGCGGGCGCGGGCAGCTCGGCCGCGACGGGGAGATAGACGTCGGCCGCAAGCTCGATGCCGTCCCGCATCGGGATGCCTGTTTCGAACCTCAGGTAGGGCGTTTCGGCCGCGGCAAGCATCGACGCGATAAAGCGATCGTGAGGCGTATCGTATGTCTTCGACATGAAACTCCGGCTCCCTCAAGCGTGGCGAGGTCCGTGGCCAACGCCACATGATTACATCTCAACAGCACTCTTGTTTTGGGACGATAGCGGCGCTTGCCAATTGCGGCAAGCGCCGGCCGCGGAATCGCGCTAACTACCGCGAAACCCGGAGGCAATCGCACAATCGGGATACCTTCTCTTTCGTGGAATGAAACGCTTGCGGCAAGCGTTCCCCCCGCGATACGATCCGTCAAGCGAACCAGGGCGGAGCAGATGGGTATCGGGCGAAGCGCCTATGGGCCTCTCCGCGTATATTGGTGTTCGCCAGACGGCCGCAAATGGGAGAACTATGCCAATGAACGAACGACGTCCCGGGATTCCTGGCGCCCTCGCTCATCTCCAGGATCAGGGCCTGGCCAAGCACCAGTGGGCGGAGTGGCGCGCTACCCGCCGCCGATTCCTGCAATCAACCGGCCTTGCCACGGGCGCTCTGGCCCTTGGCGGCAGTGCGTTGTTCAGCGCGCCGGCCCGTGCCGTTGCTCAAGATGAGGAGCCAAAGTACGGCGGGGCGATCTCGATGAGCCTCGCCGACGATGACGTCTCGACGTTCGATCCCATCATTCCCTTCGACAACATGGCGATCTGGACGATGCTGCTCATCTACGATCAGGTCATTCGCGTCGGCCCCGACGGGCTCAGCCTGGAGCCTGGGCTGGCCGAAAGCTGGGAGGTCAGCGACGATGGGCTGACCTACACCTTCAACATCCGGGAGGCCACGTTCCACGACGGCACGCCGGTCACGGCGGAAGACGTCGCCTTTTGCCTCACCCGGACGGCGTTCGACGAAGCGTCGAGCATGACCTTCTTCTTCTCGGCGGTGGATAAATTCGAAGCGACCGACGAGCGGACAGTCGTTGCCACCTTGAACGATGTCTGGGTTCCCTTCGAGGCGGATCTCGCGCTCTTCGGCGCGTCGATCTACCCGAAAGCCGCGTTCGAAGCGCAGGGCGACGCCCTCTGGGACGCGCCGATTGGCAGCGGCCCGTTCATGTTCGAGAGCTGGGACCGCGGCGCGCAGCTCGTGTTGACCAAGAACCCGGAATACTGGGACGAAGGGAAGCCGTACCTCGATCAGCTCACCTTCAAGGTGCTGACCGACTCAAACGCGCGCATGCTGCAATTCCAGGGCGGTGAGCTCGACATCGTCACCGACGTGCCCTTCAACCAGCTCCAGCCCCTGAGCCAGAATCCGGATTACGTCGTTCTCCCGGATGACGCGGCGGCGCGGATCGATTACATCGGCCTCAACGTAACCCGAGCCCCACTCGACGACAAGAACCTGCGCCAGGCCATCAACTACGCGATCGACAACGACGCCATCATTCAGAACGTCCTCTTTGGCGCCGGCGTGCGGGCCACCTCATATCTGCCCTTGATGGCAGGCCACAATCCGGAGTCACCGGGCTATCCCTTCGATCTCGAGCGCGCCAAGCAACTGGTTGCCGAGTCGAACAGCCCGGACGGATTCGCCTTCGAGTTGCTCACCAGCGTCGGCGACACTGTCGGCTCCCAGGTGTGCCAACTCGTCGCCGCGCAACTTGCCGAGATTGGCGGACAGGTTACCGTGACCCAGCTCGAGCCCGCGGTTCAGACGGAACGGGTCACCGTCACCAACGACTACGACGCCAGCAAGAGCTACTACACAACCGACATCATCGACCCGTCCCAACTCTCGACATTCGCCGTGCTCGGCGCTGACGACTTCAAGGCGGTCTGGACCAACTACAACAACGAGGAAGCCAACCAACTCATCATTGCCGCCCAGTCGGAGACCGACCCTGACGCACGGCTCGAGATGTACTATCAGATTCAGGCGATCCACCTCGACGACGCCCCATTCATCTTTCTGTTCTACCCAACCGGCCGCTCCGCCACCCAGAGCTACGTCAAGAACTTTCATATCCTGCCCACCGGAAACTACCGGCTCTACGAGACGTGGCGGGACGACGTTTAGCGGGTGACAGGTGACAGGTGACGG
>CAYSXO010000008.1:0-12846 GCA_964434995.1 uncultured Sphaerobacteraceae bacterium | reverse complement strand
GCTAGCTTCCAGCTATCAGCTATCAGCCTTTTGGTGAAAGGTGACGGGTGACAGCTGACGGGTGACAGGTATTGGGTGATGGGGACTGGCTATCGGCTATCGGCTATCGGCTATCAGAGGCGAAGCGTTGACGAGGGCTCGACTCCTCGACTCCTCGACTCCTCGACTCGGCCCGTCACCCGTCACCCGTCACCCGTCACCCACACATGACTGGCTACATCCTGCGCCGTCTGGCCTTCATGGTCCCGGTGCTCTTCCTGATCACGCTGTTCATCTTCTTTCTGGTGCGGTTCGTGCCGGGCGATCCCGCCGCGATCATGCTTGGCACCCGCGCCAGCGAAGAGAACATGGCCGAGCTGCGCGCGCATCTTGGGCTGGACCAGCCGTACTGGGTCCAGTACGGCATCTTTATCCGCAACCTGGCCGAAGGCGATCTTGGCGATTCAATACGCCAGCGCCGGCCCGTGACAGACATCCTGATCGAACGGCTGCCACCCACGCTTTTTCTGGTGACCTACGCCAGCATTCTGGCGGTGCTCATCAGCGCGCCGCTGGCCGCCTTTGGCGCGCTCAACCAGGGGCGCGGCATCGACCGGGCGGTCCGGCTCTACGCGCTGCTGTCGCTGGCCATGCCGGCCTACTGGGTCGGCATGATGCTCTTGCAGATCTTCGCGGTGAAGCTGCAGATCTTCCCCGTCGCCGGCTATGGCGAGGGATTCCTGGGTCACCTGGAAGCGCTCTTCCTGCCCGCGCTGTCACTGGCGCTCGCCGTGTCTTCCATCCTGGTCCGCAGCCTGCGCAACTCGATCATCGAGACGATGGGCGCCGACTACGTGCGAACGGCGCGGGCGAAAGGCCTGGGCGCCAGGAGCGTCTTCCTCTGGCACATCCTGCGCAGCTCCTCCATGGCGACCGTCACCATTCTGGCCGTTAATCTGGCCTTTCTGATCGGCGGCACGACCATCATCGAGACGATTTTTGCCGTGCCCGGCCTCGGTCAATTGATCGTCAAGTCGATCTTCGACCGCGACTATCCGATCATCCAGGGGATTACGCTCGCGATTGGCGTGCTGGTGCTCTTTATCAATCTGTTGACTGACCTCAGCTACGCGATTCTCGATCCACGGATCCGCTATTGATGGCGGCCATGACCTCCCGCGTGGCCGAACGGATCACGCTGAGCACAGCAGCAGAGGCCGAGGCCGGGCGGCCGGAGCGGAGAAGGTCCCGCCTCAATGGATCGCTGCGCGCCGGCATCGCCATCGTCGCCCTGGTGACGGCGGTCTGCATCATCTATCCGGCGCTCAGCCCGCACAGCCCGACCGATCCGAACTTCTCGGTCGAGACGTTTGCCGCGTCGAGCTGGACGCACCCGTTGGGGACCGACAACTTCGGCCGCGACACGTTGACTCGCCTGGCCTACGGGGGCCGCATCGATCTGGTCATTGCCTTTGCCGCCACGTTTGTCACCTTCGTTGTCGGCGGCTTCCTCGGCCTTTTGGCAGGCTACGTCGGTGGCTGGTTCGATAGCCTCCTGATGCGCCTGGTCGACTTTACCGTCACCATGCCGTACCTCATCCTGGTTATCGCCATGGTCGCCATCCTCGGCACCGGCACCTGGAACATCGTCTACGCCATCTGGCTCGTCGGCTGGGTCGCCTATGCACGCATCGTCCGCGCGGAGACGCTCGTAGCCAGCAAGCTGGAGTATGTCGAGGCCGCGCGAGTGGTCGGCATGAGCGAGTTGCGCATCATGCTGCGCCACATCTTGCCAAATGTCGTGACGGCCGCCATCGTCTTTGCCATGGCCGACATGGTCCTCAATATCCTCGTCACCTCGTCCCTCTCGTTTCTCGGGCTTGGCGTGCAGCCGCCCAACCCTGAATGGGGACTGATGGTCGCCGAGGCGCGCGATTTCTTCCTGCGCGACTGGCGCCTGATGACCTATCCCGGCCTCGCCGTCCTCATCGTCGGCGCTGGCTTCGGCCTGATCGGCGATGGCCTGGCCCAGGCGCTGCGGCCGAAGAAGTAGCCAGCGGACGTCCGTCGGCTACCATTGCCATTGTCCTCGCCCTTCATCCTCGCGGAGGCGAACTTCATGGCTGTCGTCAGCAGGATCAGCGAGCAGGAGTACCGGGAGCTGGTCCTCCATGAGGAAGACCGCCTGTGGGAGCTTTGGGACGGCGTTCCACGGGAAAAGTCTCCGATGAGCATGATGCACGAGGACATCGTGCCATATCTCGTGACCATCTCGTCAATCAACTTGACCGGCGGTTGTATCGCGTGAACGTCAACGGCGGCAAGGCCCGCCGCTCGGAACGAAACTACTTCATCCCCAACGTGATGGTCATTCCCGCATCGTATGTGTTGCCCACCCGGAGCGATCCACGGTCGCTCAGTGCGTTTGCCGAGCCGTTGCCGCTTGTCGTCGAGATTTGGCCGCGCACGACCGCGGCGTACGACTACGCGGTCAAGCTGCAAGCCTATCGGGAGCGTGGGAATTCTGGTACATCCACCCCTACGAGCGCACCCTTTCCTCCTGGCGAAAGCAGACCGACGGGGGCTACACCGAAGCGTTCTACCAAGGTGGCGTCGTGCCAGTCACGTCCCTCCCGGGTGTCACCATCAATCTTGATGCGCTTTTGGACGACTAGAGGGTGTCTGAGAAGGGTGTAGACTGGGTGCGAGCTCCTGCGATAGCCGTTCTTGCCCGGGGCCTGCCATGCCCCGCCGCTGGGTCGTGGAACGAACCTTCGCCTGGCTCGGCGGCTTCCGCCGCTAGAGCAACGACTACGAAGTCATGCCCGCCACCGAAGAGGCCTGGCTCTGCCTCGCCATGTGTAGCCCCATACTCGCTCGGCGAGCCCGATGGCCCTTCTCAGACACCCTCCAGTTTCCGCCGTCCACTCTACGCCATCTCTGGCACTATCTCTCGGTGCGCCTCCAGCAGATCGTCCACCAGGGCCACGATCTGCTCCGGGGCCAGCTCGGCGGCGGTGTGCGGGTCGAGCATCGCCGCCTGGTAAACCCGATCCCGATTGCCGGTCAGCGCCGCCTCCACCGTCAGTTCCTGGACGTTGATGTTCGTCTGCATCAGGGCCGCCAACTGGGTTGGGATCGTCCCGATGGCCGTGGGCTGAACGCCGTTGCGGTCCACCAGACAGGGAACCTCGACCGCGCAATTAAACGGAAGGTTGGCGATCAGCCCGCCATTCTCCACGTTGCCATAGACCACGCGCGGCTGCCCCGTCTCCACGCTGTGAATGATGAGCGTGCCGTATTCGCCGGAATGGCCGTCGGCTTCTTCTTCGTGGTGCGCTAGCGCCGCCTTCCGCAGCGATGCGGCCAGCGCCGAATCTTCGCTCTCGACCACGGTCAATCGCCGCTCGGTCATGCCACTGAGCTGGCCGCGCCGTTGCTCCTGATACGCCGTCATCGCGTTTGGATCGGCGGAGGTTAGCGCGGCGCGGTACTCGGCCCACTCGGCGATCTGGTTCTCGCAGCGAGCGGGATACTCATCGAGCGGGATGTTGTACTGTTGGATCAGCTCCTCGCGGCCCGGCTTGATGAACCAGGGCACATACTCGGAAAAGTGCTCGCTCGACTCGGTGACGAAGTAGCCGAAGCGGCGGAAGACCTCGAAACGGACCCGCTCCCAGGCCGGCTCCCCGCGTTCGTCCGCCAGCTTCCGCAGGTCCGGGTAGAGGTCCACGCCGTCGCGCTCGAACGTCAAATAGAACGCGACGTGATTGATGCCCGCGCAGACGTAGTTGATCTCGTCGTACGGCACGCCGATCCACCCGGCCAGGTCTTCCGCCGTTCCCTGCACGCTGTGGCAGAGGCCGACGGTGCGCACTGACGTCGCCCGGTTCATTGCCATGCAAAGCATCGCCATCGGGTTCGTGTAGTTGAGGAAGAGGACGTCCGGGCAGACCTCCTCCATGACGCTGCCCATCTCCAGCATGACCGGAATGGTGCGGAGGGCGCGCATGATGCCGCCGATGCCGAGGGTATCGCCGATCGTCTGCCGCAAGCCGTAGCGCTTGGGGATTTCGAAGTCAATCACCGTCGCCGGGCGGTAGCCGCCGACCTGGATCATGTTGATGGCGTAATCCGCGCCATCAAGCGCTTGACGCAGGTCGGTCGTCGCCTCGATGACCGGGCTGGCCCCGACACGCGCCGCCAGCAGCTTTGTCACCGCCTCGGTATCGGCCAGCCGCGTCGGGTCGATGTCCATCAGGGCGATGGTCGAGTCATGCAGGTCCGGGAAAGTGAAGAGATCCTGCAACAGGTTCCGGGCGAATACCGTGCTCCCGGCTCCGATAAACGCGATCTTGGCCAACGTCTGTTCCTTTCGTTGGGTGATGGGTGATGGGACGGAAGACGGCAAGTCGGCAAGTCGACACCCCGACACCCATCACCGATCACCCATCACCCGAACACCCTATCCCCCAAACACGATCCGTTGCGCATTATCCGCGTAGATCTTGCTCAGCACGTCGTCGGGCAAGTCGACTCCGTAGATCTGCCAGCGCCCGACGCCAGGTGGTTGCTCCCGCCCGTAGTTAAAATACTCGTCCCGAGTTTCCAGGAACCGGTAGTAGACCCGGTACATCCCGGGATCCGGCTGGTGGTCGGTGCCGAAGACGATCTGGTCCTGGTGCCGGATGAAAAAATCCCGCGCCGTGAAGGGCTGCCGGCCAAGCTCCGCGATCCGGGCGCTGATGTCGGCGTAGAAATTTGGGCAGTCGTCCATCACCTGGCCCACCCACCCCAGGTTCTCCGCGTAGCAGCCGACGTGCGCGCCGATGAAGATCGTCTGCCGGTGGCGGCGGATGAGACGCTCGAACTGCTCCATGACCTCATCGAAGGATGGGAAGTCGGGGTGAGTGAGGTCGCCCCTGGGGCGCGTCGGGTAGAAGTGCCAGTCCGGATGCTCATGCAACTCCTCCCAGCGCTCGTTGAAGCGGTCGAGCGGGTGGAAGAAGGCGGCCGGGTCGGCGATGTGGATGAGGACCGGCACGTTGAGGTCGGCCGCGGTGGCCCAGAGCGGATCGAGCCGCTCGTCATCGACCGGGATCAGCCGCCCCTGGGCATCGCGCAGGCGCAGCCCGAGCGTCTTCCAGACCTTGAGGCCGCGAGCGCCCATCGCGACCGACTCGCGCAGCCGCTTTGCCTCCGTCTCCCCAAAATGCGGATCGCTGGCGAAGTTGTCGTAATCGACACCGGAGAAGACGGCGAAGCGATCGGGGTAGGGCTCCTGGTAGCGAGCAAGCTCGTGACGCAGCTTCTCTCCCCACTGGCCATCGAGATCGACGATGGCGCGTACGCCAGACTCGTCCATCGTCTCGATCAACTGGCTGACTGGACGGCTCAGCCAGTCGTCGCTCCAGCTCAGAAATGCGTCCCCAAGATGATTGTGCGCGTCGATAACCGGGAAGCGCGGTTGCAGCACCTCATGCGCTTCGGTTACCAGCATCGGCCGCGGCTCGTAATCACGGAGGAGCAGATCCATCTCACTTGAGGCCACTGAGCGTAATCCCTTCTACAAGTTGACGCTGAAACACGAGGAATAGAATCAGAACCGGGATGGTCGCCATATTGGCGGCGGCCATCAGCAACGCGTTGTTCGTGAAGTACTGCCCCTGGAAGAGGGCGATTCCGACCGAGAGCACCTGCATCTCGGTGCGGCTGGTCATGATCAACGCCCAGAGGAATTCGTTCCACGACCACTGAATGACGAGGAAGGCGAAGGCGGCCAGGGCCGGCCGGGCCAATGGCAGGTAGATCTGCCAGTAGATCTGGAAGGGGTTCGCCCCCTCAAGGGTCGCCGCTTCCTGAAAGTCAGCGGGGATGGAGAGGAAGAACTGGCGCAGCAGAAACGTGCCAAACGCGCTGAAAAGGAGCGGCACGATCAGCCCCTGATACGAATCAAGCCAGCCCAGCTCGCGCATCAGCGCGTAGTTGGGGATCATCAGGACCTGCTGCGGCACCATCAGGCCGGCCAGGAGGAGGAAGAAGAGGAGGGTCCGGCCGGGGAAGCGCAGGCGCGAGAAGGCGAAGGCCGCGAGCGAGGCGAGAAAGACCTGCCCGACCACCCGCGCCGCCGTGACGATGATGGTGTTCGCGTAGATCCGCGCGAAAGGCACGAACTCGAGGACGTCGGCGTAGTTCTGCCAGCGCAGCTCGCTGGGAATGAGCTTGGGCGTGACCTGAAAGAGGTCACTCATCGGCTTCAGCGACGTTGAAACCGACCAGACAAAGGGCAGCAGGAAGATGACGCCAATCGTCAGCAACGCCAGGTGCAGGAGCAGGCGCGACAACAGGTTGGAGCGGCGGTGAGCGTTCATGAGTAGTGCACCCAGCGGCGCTGCAGCCGGAATTGCAGCAGCGTGAAGACCATGATGATCAAGAGCAGCACCCAGGCAACGGTGACGGCGTAGCCCATGCGGAAGTTCTGGAAGCCTTCCTCGTAGATGTAGTAGACGATCGTCGGGAAGCGGTTGATATTGCCGACCCGGGCCATGACATACACCAGGTCAAAGACCTGGAGCGATCCGATGATCGCGACCACCGTCAAGAAAAAGGTCGTCGGCGTCAGCAGCGGCAGGGTGATGTCGCGAAACTGCCGGAAGCCGCTCGCGCCGTCGATCTGCGCCGCCTCGTAGTACTCCCGCGGGATGTTCTGCAGGCCAGCCAGAAAGATCACCATGTCGTAGCCAACGCCGCTCCAGAGAAGGACGACCACCACGGCGATGACCGCCGTCTCCGGGTGGTTCAGCCATTCCGGCTGGGGGAGCCCGAGCCGGCCGAGTTGGGCATTGATCGGCCCGAACCCAGGATCGAACAGCCACTTCCAGATGGTCGCGGTCGCCACCGGCATCGTCAGCACCGGCATGAAGAAGATGGTGCGATAAAACGCGCGAAACCGGATGCGCGAGTTGAGCGCGATGGCGATGAGCAGCGAGAGGAGGAGCCGCAGCGCCACGTTGGGAACCGTCAGCATGGCCGTGTTGCGCAGGGCGCCAAGGAACGCCTCGTCTTGCGGCAACCGGGCATAGTTGCTGAAGCCAACCCACCTTGGCGGTGAGAGGGCGTCCCAATCGGTCAAACTGAGCGCCAACGACGCGACCAGCGCAAAGAGGAAGAAGATCGCAAAGCCGGTCATCATCGGGGCGATCATCAGGTAGCCCCAGAGCATCTGGCCCCGCGTGCGCGAGCTTCGCCGTGGCCGTTGGGTCGTTAGCGCCTCTTGCGAGAGTTGGGCAGTCGCCATCGGAGAGTCCCCTCACCCCCTCACCCCCTCTCTCGGTGCGCAGGGAGAGGGGGAACGGTGGCGTGGCGTATCGTTTCAGGGTCGAAACCAGCCTCGCTGCCAAAATCCCCTCTCCCTGCGCACAGGGGAGAGGAGCCGGGGGTGAGGGCCTCAGAGGTTCCTGGGGTCTACGCCCCTAACGCCGAGTTCGCCGCCTCATTGGCGCGCGCGCAGACTTCTTCGCGCGGGATACCGCCGCTCCAGGCCTCAATGAGCACTTCCATCACATTGTCGAACCACTCGCCACCGGCCCGCGGGTTCGGCACGGGGTAGGAGTAGTCGACAGCATCGAGGAAGACCTGCAGGTCGAGCGTGGGAACCGAATTCAGCCACGCGTCTTGCATGCCCTCCATGGCCGGAATGACCGTTCCCGTGTCGCCAAGGATTTTCTCGGCCTCGGGGGAGGCCAGGAACTTGACCCATTCCAGCGCCGCGCACTGGTTCTGGCCGCCGCTCCAGATCACGTTTGCCAGGCCGTGGATGGCCGTGGCGCGAGTCTTCCCCCGCGGCATGGGCACGACGGCAATGGCCGGGTTGGCCTCGCTGTAGGTCCGCGCATACCACGAGCCGCCGAAGATCATCGAGATGACCCCGGCCGGGAAGAGCATCTCGTGCGGGTCGTTCGCCTGCATCACGGCGACGGAGGGCGAAAGCCCTTCGGCGATGAAGTCGCCAGCGAATTGCAGCGCCTCGCAGGCGGCCTCCTCACCAAGCATCGACTCGGTCTGCTCGGCGTTGAGAATTTGCCCCTCGTTCTGCCAGACGAGATTGTAGAAGTTCTGCTGGCCGCCAAGCGACGAGGCGTATCCCCACTGCGACGCCGTATCGCCCTCCTTGATCGTCAACTGCCCGGCCGCGGCGCGCAGGTCGTCCCAGGTCCACTCGCCAGTCGGGTACTCGACCCCGGCCGCGTCGAAGTGATCCTTGTTGTAGAAGAGGGCAATGGTGTCGAAGTCGCGCGGGATGCCGTAGGCGGTATCCTCGAAGGTGTAGATGCTGCGCAGCGACTCCGGGTAGGCCTCGGCGTCGATGCTGCCGTCGTCGATCAGCCCCTGAATCGACGCCAGCGCGCCCTGCGCCGCATAGGTCGGCAGATTGTCGGCGTTCATCCAGAAGACGTCGTAGGTCGAACCCCCGGCGACACTCGTTTGCAGCTTCGTCCAGTAGTCACTCCAGGGGACGATCTGCGGCTCGATGGTGATGTTGGGGTGCAGTGCGTTAAACGCGGCAATCTGGGCCTCGACGCCCGGCAACTGCGCGGCGTCCCAAAGGCCGTAACTGATCGTGACTTCCGCGCCATCGCAGACCGCGTCCTGCGCCGCGCGCGCGGGCTGGCGCCGCATCTGGCCACTTAGCCCGGCAAGGCCGAGTCCGGCTGCTCCGCCGACTCCGGCACGCAGGAGCGCGCGACGGGTGACGTACTGCTGCATTTTCGCAAAGGCTTCAGTGCCCAACGACAGAGGGCGGGTCATACCTGGCCTCCAGTTCAACTGCTTCCGGCGGATCAGCGCGTCAGGTCATCGGGAAAACGTTACTCGGTAGCACCTCCTCACGAGCCAGCGTTTATAGGAGGATTCTTCACAAAGCGAGGGAGAACCGCCGCATGAGCCTTGAGCGACTCGTCGATCATCGCCTCTGCCGCCTCGATTGTTGGCACAAGTGGATCGGCCAGCAGCGCCTGCAGGGCGAGGGCACGGTCGCCGGTGAGGGCGGCGTCAACCATCAGTTCCTGCTGGCGGGAGCGCGCGCCGAGCATGTTGGCGATCCCGTCCGGCAGCGGCCCGACCGAGATGCCATGGACACCGCGGCCATCAATCAACCCGGGAACTTCCACCACCGCGTCACGCGGCAGGTTGGGGATCAGGCCATCGTTACGGACATTGACCGCGAGCTCCAGCAACGGCCGGTCCGTAACGATCGCCTCCATGATCGACACCACCCGTTCACCCTCCCGCGCCTCATCGAAGAGCGCGCGGTCCAGCGGGGCGCGGCCGTCAGCCTGGGCGGCGATGCGGTCCCACCGCTCGTCGCGCGAGGCGAGGATAGCGTTGGTCATGTCGAGGCCGGCCTGCGTGCCGTAACCCAGCCCCTTGCCCATCTGCCGCAGAAAAAAGGGGAAGAACTCGGCAACATGCCGATCGCCGGGCGATGGGTAGTAGCCGTAGATCTCCATCAGCCGCGCGCTGACCTCCTGAAACCCTTCGTAGGGATCGTCCGATGGAGGAGGAGGCGAGGCGAGCCAGCCGCTCACCTCCTCGCGAAAGCGGGGATAGACGTCTTGACCGTTGTGGCGCATGTCGAGAACCCAGGCGAGGTGATTGAGCCCGGCGGCCGTGATGCTCAAGTCGGCTGGCGCCAGGCCCAGGTCGTGCGCGATCGCTTCGCGCGTATGCAGCACGCCGTGGCAAAGGCCAACTGCTTTGATCGGGCTCGACTTCTGCACCGCGCGCACCAGCGGCGTCAGCGGGTTGGTGTAATTGAAGAGCCAGGCGTCGGGGCATAACTCCTCCATGTCCCGCGCGATGGCGACCAACTCTGGCACATGCCGCAGGGCACGAAAGACGCCTCCCGGCCCCACGCTGTCGCCCACCGTCTGCCAGACGCCATGCGCCTCCGGAATGCGGACATCCTGCTCCCAGGCGCGGGCGCCGCCAACAGCGATGGTGACGGTCACGAAATCAGCGCCAGCCAGCACCTCGCGGCGGTCGGTGGCGAACTCGACGCGCAAGCCAACCCCGCGCTCGCGGGCGACGCGCTCCGCATAGCGGGCCATCGTTTCCGCTGCCGCCGGGTTGATGTCCACCAGCGCGACCGTGGCGTCCGCGAGATGCGCCGAGCCGGTCAGATCCGCGATCAGACCGGGCGTGAAGACCGTGCTGCCGGCCCCGATGATGACGACTTTCATCTGACTCCTACTTCATCCCGGCCAGGACCAGCGCCTTGACGATCTGCCGCTGGAAGATGAGAAAAACGATCAGCACCGGCACCACGGCCATGGTGGCCGCCGCCATGACCAGGTCGTATCGCGTGGCGTTCGTGCTGTTAAAGAAAGTCAACGCCAGGGGTATGGTGCTCTTGTCGAGATCGTTGATCGCCACCAGCGGCCAGAGGTAGTCATTCCACGAGGCCAGGAACGTGAAGACCCCGAGCGCCGCCAGCGCCGGCCGCAGCAGGGGCACGACGATGCGGGCGAAGATGGCCCACTCGCTCGCGCCATCGAGCCTCGCCGCCTCGATCAAATCACGCGGGATGCCGGCCGCGAATTGCCGGATGAGGAAGATGCCGAAGGCGCTGACCATTCCCGGCAGGATCAGCGCCCAGAGGCTGTTCAACACGCCCAGCCGGTTGGCAATAAGGAAATTCGGAATTAACAGCACCGGGAAGGGGATCATCAAGGTAATCAGAATCAGCGTGAAAAGCGCCCGCTTCAGCGGGAAGTCGAAGTAGGCAAAGATGTAGCCGCCAACGGCGCTTGTCAGCATGCAAATGACGGTCACCGCGGTGGCGACAATCAGGCTGTTGCGATACCAGAGGCCATATGGAGCGTCCTGCAGAACCCTGCGAAAGCTGTCGAGCGTCGGGTTTTGCGGGATGAAGGTCGGTGGCGCCTGGATGACTTCTGCCAACGGCTTGAATGCACTGGAGACCATCAGCACCAGCGGCGAGACGAAGATGATCGCGACGACGGCGAAAAGGAGCGCCAGCGCCACCTGGCCGAGGTCCCAACTTCGCTCTCGCGTCCGAGTTTCGTCAAACGGTTGGTCCACGGTCAGTACTCCCAGCGGGTGCGCAGCAGCCGGAACTGGAGGAGGGTGATGACGAGGATGATGGCCATGAGCATGACCGAGATCGCGGAGGCGTAGCCAAGCTGCATGTTGGAGAACGCCTTGGTGTAGATGTACAGCACGAGCGTCTCGGTCGAATGAATCGGGCTGCCTGGTGTTATCGGCATGACCTGGACATAGGTGAACTGCTGCAGATAGGAAATCATCGTCAGGACGGAGACAAAGAGAAGGGTGCGGCTGAGCAGCGGCAAGGTGATGTCGAAAAAGCGCGGCCATGGCCCGGCGCCGTCGACCTTGGCCGCGTCGTAGAAGTCGTCCGGGATGGTCTGCAGGCCCGCCAGCAGGATGAGGATGTTGTACCCGAGGTCTTGCCAGACGGCGGTGATCAGAATAGCCCAGAGCGCGGTGGCCGGGTCCGCCAGCCATGAGGGCTGCGGCAAGCCAAGGATCCCCAGGACCGCGTTCAGCGCGCCCACCTGCGGCTCGTAGACAAAGCGCCAGATCAGGGAGACGGCCACCGCCGAGGCGACCGTCGGCAGAAAGAAGGCGGACCGAAAGACGGGCCGTAACCAGATGAGCTGATTCAGCCCCACGGCGATCGGCAGGGCGATCAGCAAGTTGAGCGGCACGGCCACTAGCGCGTACTTGAGCGTCACCGTGAGGGCATTGAGGAAGAGGGGGTCAGTGGCGAAGGCATATTCGAAGTTGCGTAGGCCGATGAAGGGCGCGGTCGGCGCAAGCTGGTTGTAGCGATGCAGGCTAAGCCAGAGAACGATGCCAACTGGGGCGAAGGCGAAGACCGCGAAGAGGGCCAGAATCGGGATCAGACCAGAGGCAACGAAGGCCATCTGGCTGGCATGGCCCGGCGGCCGAGGGCGGCGCGCCGCCCTCGGCCCGGCCTGTGCCGTCATGGTGGAGACTGCCATGGCTCGGTCGCTCGCTTTGGCTACGGGCCGACCGTCTCATCGATCATCAGGTTGATCTGTTGTTCGGCCTGGAGCAGCGCGGCCGGGGCATCGAGCTGGCCAAGGACGGCGGCCGTGAACCCATCGTGGATCGCCTGCCAGAAGCGGTCGCGGTTCTGCACCGGGCCGACCCAGCGGCCATAGGGCAGGACATTGAAGGCGGCCTGCAACAATGGCGCGGCCTCGAGAATGGCGGCGTCGTTCTGCAGGTCCTTCAGTGGCGGCAAGGTGTACGTGGCCAGGTTCCAGTCGCGCAGGTTGTCGGGCTGGGCCATGAAGTCGATAAACTTCCAGGCCGCCTCCTTGTTCTCGGCCGGCGCGGCGGCGTTGACCACTTCACCCCAGCCCGACTCGGCGGCGAAGAGATTCTCTGTCCCGGCATAGGGCGGCATGTTGACGTAATCGAAGGTGAGCCCTGGGAACCCCTCCTCGCCGACTGGAATGACCCACGGCCCACGCATCGACATGGCCGCGTTCCCCTGGAAGAACCAGAGGTAGCGATCCCCGGCGTATGACGTTTCGTCATCGACATGATGCACGGTGACCAGTTCCACCTCGTCCTGCCATGCCTTGGCAGCCGCGTCGGTCTGGAAGTTGACGTGCACGCCGTCGTCCGCCCAGTAGGTTGCGCCCTGTTGCAGGATGTTCGCCAGGAAAAGGAAGGTGATTGAGTCGTTGTCGGTGAACTGGAAGCCGGCGCGCGTGATGCGCCCCTGATCGTCGTAGGTGGTCGCCTTGACCGCCGTGTCGACCAGATCCTGCCAGGTCGCCGGCGTCTCGG
>CAYSXO010000007.1:24036-39173 GCA_964434995.1 uncultured Sphaerobacteraceae bacterium | reverse complement strand
CATCGTCGCTCTGCAGGCCGATTGCCGTTAGCGCGGTCGCTGCCAGGGCGCCAACCCCAACCCGCAGAACGCCGCGACGTGAGCCGCCCTGGTACGCACGGCGGACCAATGTGTCGAATTTCCTGCTTTCCACGATTTCCTCCCGGCTACCGAATTGCCGCATGCTCGATCCCCCTTCCTGCGCGGACACAGCGTTGTCCACCGCTGCGCGGAAACCGGCGCCTCACCCAGCGACGGCAAGTCCGGCCCGCGCGAGGATCTTCGAGTGATCGCCGACATGCTAAAGACATCATTACTATTCGTCAAGGATTACTCTTATACTCCGTAATGAACTCATGTAATTTGCGCGACGAAACGCTCCAAGCACATTGCACTGAATTCTTGAGTTCATGATCGAAATGTGAACTTCTGCCTTATGGACCTCATATGCGAGCGATAGCGCTGCTCGACGTGGTCAAAATGCGATCGAGTGATCGCCCTTGGTTACCTGGGCGACAGCCGATACATGAATCCCGGGCCGCCAAGGTAGATGCCGCCATCGACATCTACGCATTGTCCGTGCGCGTAGACCAATGGCTCCCGTATCTCTTCCGCCGGCTCTTCGGTGATCGAGTTGATGGGTGAGTGGCCGTGGACGATGCGCGTTCCGCCGAACCGGTTCAGGAGTGCCGCCGCGCGCGTCTCTCCCCGCTCGCCAATGAAGGCCCGGTGCTGGCCGAACTGGGCCAGGACGCGATCCCAGTGGTCCTCGTCATCACTCTGCAGGAGGTCGGCAAAGGCCTGGTTTACGTCCGCGATCGAGCGCCCGTAGCGGGCATAAAGCCAGGCGTCGGCATGAATAAGGAGGGCATCTCCGGCTCGCGCCATGGCCGGCCGAGCGCTCAGCCAGGAAGTGTGTTCGCGTGTCAGCCGCGCGAGGTCGCGCGGGTCGCCGCCGTTGCATAGCCAGCCAGCGTGAAACGTGCCTCCAGGCTCCGAGCTCGGTGTGGATCCAAAGCGCGCGACTGCAAGGAACAGCATGTCGTGGTTGCCGAGGAGGGCGTCGACCTTGCCGCCGGAAGCGGCGGCCTCCTGCTGCAACCTCATGACGAGGTCGATGACGCCTATGCCATCCGAGCCATGGTCGACGAGGTCGCCAATAAACCAGAGCGTATGCCGCCCGCCGCTCCAGTGCTGATCGTGGTCTATCAGACCCGCATCCTGGAGAAGATCGACGAGCCTGGCCAGATGCCCATGTACATCCCCGACAACATACGCATCACTCATACGCGGTTCCCGGCATCAGTTTACGAGGCGGGCGTCCAGCGGAAGAACGCCTCCAGATTCGCGCCGCGAATGGTCCCTTCCGTGTGGTAGGTCAGTCCCCACGAGTCGATGATCGACAGGTCGGGAAAGACGCACATCTGCACGACGTCGGTGGCGTCTTCACGGTTCACCCAACCGCCATCAGGGGCAAGTGTGCCGCCAAGTTCGGCGCCGCCCAGATCGGCGCAATACATCGAGGCCGGATTTGCCGAACTGCCGCTCTCGGGCAGGGCGGGCTTCGTCAGATAGGCGGCCGCGGCCATCGAGGGCTTGTCCGAGGCGAGGGTGGTTAGGCGGATGCTGATGCGCGAGTTCGCGGGCTCTGCGCCCTCGCCGCCGGTGAACTCGCAGAATCGTACTGCCATGCCCAGCGCCTCGGGCGCGCTGCTCGAGGCGTTGCTGGCCGGATAGCGGTCGACCACCGTTCCGTCGTGGCTGGCGCACCACTCGGCGGCGGCTGGGTCCTCCTGCACGGCTGCCGAACTGGCCGCTGGCGCGAATAGGATCAGCGCCAGCGCCGCCACGACGACACGTCCGCGAATCATCGCCATGATCTCGGCTCCTTCTGCTCGGGCTATGCGCCCCATGTCTTCTCGAGCACGCGCAGCCAGTTGCCGTAGGCGATCTTGCGGATCAGCGCGTCGTCGTAGCCGCGGGCGCGCATGGCTTCGACAAGGTTCTGTTGCAGCGAGACATCGCGGATGCCCTCCGGCATGGTGGCCCCGTCGAAGTCGGAGCCGAGGCCGACCTTGTCGTCACCCAGCCGCTCCAGCAGATAGTCGAGGTGGTCGACCATGATGCCGAGATCGAGCGCTGGACTGTTGTTGCCGTTCGGGTGGAGGAACCCGCAGTTGTAGTTGAGGCCGACCAGCCCCTCGCTGTCGCGGATGGCATCGAGCTGCTTGTCGGTCAGGTTGCGCGTGGAAGCGCAGATGGCATGCACGTTGGAGTGGGTCGCCACCAACGGCGCGTCGGAGAGCGCCGCCACGTCCCAGAACCCGGCCTCGTTGAGATGGGAGAGGTCGATCATGATGCCGAGCCGATTGCAGGCGCGCACCAACGCCTTGCCAGGATCGGTCAGGCCGGGTCCAGTGTCCGGCGATGCTGGAAACTGGAATGGCACGCCATGGGCAAAGATGTTCGGGCGTGACCAGGTGATGCCGAGCGAGCGCAGGCCCGCCTGGTAGTACACCTCCAGGGCATCCAGGTCCGGGTCGATGGCCTCGGCGCCCTCGAAATGGAGCTCCATGGCGAAGGTGCCGTCTTCGAGGCATTGGCGAAGCTCGCGCGCCGTGCGGACAACCTTGACCGCGCCATCCGACTCCGCCTCGACGCGAAAGAGACGCGCCACCGTGCTCATCGCCTCGCGCTGGGCATACTCCAGCGACATGGGCGGCGGCAGGTTGGCCGGATCGGAATACCGGCCCGAGATCCCGGCGGACGGGGCGGTGGTGTCGTCCGAGTCGCCATCAGGGGCAACGGGCGTGACGCCTGGGTCACGGATGAAGACGGCGAAGAACCCGCCGCCAAGCCCGCCCTCGTGCGCGCGGGGCAAGTCGATGTGGCCCTGGTCGGACCGTTCGAAGAATGATCGGCCGCTCAACGGCATGTCGAGCAGGGTGTCGTTATGGCCATCGAAAATCGGAATGCCGGTGGCGATAGTCACCGGCGCGGTCATCACGGACACGGAAGCGTCACTCCTCTTCGGTGGGGCGGCCGATCGTTGCGCGGGTATGATGCACCACGTTGGCATTTCAGGCGCGGTACAGGTGCGTTCCGGAAGGGAGAGTGATTCTGCATGAGTGAGCAAGGGACTTCCGGGGCGGGCGCACTGGCCGGCAAGAACTGCGTGGTGATGGGAATTCAGAACCGTTGGAGCATCGCGTACGCCATCGCCGAACAAATGGCCGCTGCCGGCGCAAACATCGCCGTGACCTTTATTGACGAGCGCGCCGGGCGGGATGCCCTCTCCCTGGCCGAGAAGGTCGGCGGCAATGGATACCTCTGCAATGTCGCCTCGGATGAAGACCTGGACCGCCTCGCCGCCGATCTGGAACGCGACTATGGGCGTGTCGACGCGCTCGTCCATTCGATAGGCTACGCGCCGGCCGCCGAACTGGCTGGCCGCTTTGTCGATACCAGCCGCGATGGCTTCCGCGTCGCGCTCGACATCAGCTGCTATTCACTGGTGGCCGCCGCGCGTCGCGTCGCGCCACTGATGACCGACGGCGGCAGTATTCTGACCCTGACGCATCTTGGCGCGGACCGGGCCTTCCCGAAGTACAACGTGATGGGCGTGGCCAAGGCGGCGCTCGAATCGTCCGTCCGCTATCTGGCCTACGACCTCGGCGAGCAGCGCATTCGCGTCAACGCGATCTCCGCCGGACCGATCAAGACCGCGGCGGCGCGCGGCATCCCTGGCTTCGCCGACATGTACGGGGCGTTGATCGAGCGTGCGCCACTGAAGGACGACTTTGGCGCCCAGCAGGTGGCCAGCGTTGCGGTGTTCCTGGCGTCAGACGGCGCCGCATCCATTACCGCCGAGACGATCTTCGTCGACAATGGCTACAACAAGATGGGCATGTGAGCGCGACGATTCAGACGTTGCCTTCCAGGGCGAGGATGACTTCGTGGCGCGCTTCTGGATCGGGCTCCCTCTTGCGGGCGCGTTCCAGCGCGCGTCGCGCGGGGTTGCCGCCGGCGCGCCCCAGCGCCCAGGCGACATGCCCTCGAACGATCGGCAGATCGTGACCGAGCAGGGCGCGGACGAGGTGCGGCACATCGTCTTCCGTACCGATGTTGCCAAGGGCGACCGCCGCGTTCCGGGCCATGCCGCCGCGGCGCGCACGCAGCACTGCCGTGCCGCGAAAGCGGTCGCGGAAGGTGCGGTTCGACATCGCGAGCAGACCGCGCAGCGAGGGGTAGGCGTTCTCGACATGGCGCGGATGAAAGGCGGGGTCAGAATTGTCCGCGGCCGCCCGGGTGTAGGGACAGACCTGCTGGCAGACGTCGCACCCAAAGACCCAGTCGCCGACGTGGGGCCGCAGGTGTCGCGGAATTGCGCCGCGCTGCTCGATTGTCTGAAACGAGATGCACGACGGCGCGTCGATCGTGTACGGCGCGACGATGGCTCCGGTTGGGCAGTGGTCGAGGCAGATGGCGCAGCGCCCGCAGTTCTGATCGAGCGGCTCATCCGGCTCGAGGTCGAGCGCCAGCAGCAGTTCGCCAAGCATGACCCAGGAACCATGGCCGGGAACGATGATGCAGGCGTTCTTGCCATACCAGCCGAGCCCGGCTCTGGCGGCGACGGCGCGGTCGACGATGCGCGCGTGATCGGTCAGAAAACGCGCCTCGATTGGCTCCCCGAGCATCGCTTCAATGGCAGTATGCAACGCTCGCATCCGGTCGGGCAGGAGGCGATGGTAATCCTGGCCCCAGGCGTAGCGGCTGATCCTGCCGCGCGGAATGCCATCGTCCGGCTTTCCGGCATCGGCCCCCCAATAGGCGATGCCGACGGAGACGATCGACAGGGCGCTCTCCAGCAGCGTCGCCGGATTGCACGATGCGGTTGCTCGCTCCGGGGTAAACCAGTCGAGACCATCAAGGTGGCCTGCCGCAATGCGGGCGTGCAAGACAGGAACCAGCTCCGGAAACGCGGCCGCGCTGGTGACGGCAGAGACCGTCAGCCCTTGCTCCAGGGCCAGGGCCTTGACCTGACGAGTGAGCCGTTGGCGGGCTGTTGGCGGGTGGTGGAGCTGCAGCGGGTGCGGCGACGCCTCGATCACGGGGTTCATGGCCCAAGTATCGTCACCTTTGGCGCCGCCGGCCAAGAGAGAAACGAGTTCTCAGTGTCGTGAACGCGCGGGGAAACAGGCTGGCACGGATCACCTCCCGCGTGGTGATCGGGGTCTGCGTCGCCCTCGCCGCGCTCATCGCCATTTTCCCCATCTATTGGGCCGTCGTCATGGCGCTACGCCCGCGAGACGCGGCATTCAGCGATCTCTGGCTGCCCGGCATCACCTTCGCGCCGACGCTTGCGGCCTGGAACGGCCTGCTGGCGCTGCCGGGGCTGACCTCGTCGCTCTGGAATTCAGTGCTCATTAGCGCCGGCGGCGCGACGCTGGCGGTGGCTCTGGCGGCGCCTGCCGCGTATGCCATCGGCCGCCTCCGCTTTCCGCGCGGCTGGGCGGCGGGAATGCTGCTCGGGTTTCTCCTCCTGCGCTTGCTGCCTCCGGTCGTCTATCTGCCGTCATATTTGCTCCTCTTGCGCCAGGTTGGGCTGACCGATACGGTTGCCGGGCTTGTTCTGGTGAACGCGACCTTCAACGTGCCGCTGGCGGCAATCATTCTCGCGGGCGCGTTTCGGGAGATTCCGCGCGATCTGGAAGAGGCCTCCTGGGTGGATGGCGTCGGCCGTTGGGGATCGTTCGCTCGCGTCTGCGTGCCGCTGGCCGCGCCCGCGCTCGCCGCGTCGTGGCTCCTCTGCCTGGCGTTTATCTGGAACGAGTGGATGTATGCCTCCGCCGTTGGCTATATCGAGGCGCGGTCTTTTCCGGTCCTCATTCAGGCAACCGGCGCGGGCGGCGGCGTCAATTTCGGGGCCGCCACCACGCGCGCGCTGGCGGCGACGGCAATTCCCGTGCTGGCGGCGCTCCTCGCGCAGCGCTACATGGTGCGCGCGCTGTCGCTGGGCGCGGTCAAGGGCTAGGTGAAACGGAACCTTTGGGGCGCGGCATTGGTCCCAATCCGGCCAGCATCGGGACAATTCGCGGGAGGGGTGGTTCCGCTGGCATCGACATTGCTATATGGTTTCGTTGCGAAGTGCCGAATGGTCTGCGCATTCTCGCGGATTTGTTCGCGACGCCGGCGTTGCCGCGCTCATACCGACCCGTGGCGCCACGAGGATCGCGCGGCTGGAGCTGTCGTGTTTTATGGTCTGCAAATGCAGGCAGTACAATGCAGCGGGGATTTGAGAAGCGCGTGTTCTGGCCGGTCTGCCTCACGGCCTGGTGCGTGAGGATGTCGATGGGGCTTGGCGCCTGGGAGGAGAAGGTCGATGACGAGTGGACCGAAGCGCTATCGAGCTGGCTACCGGAGCCCGTCTGGGGAGTGGGTTTTTGGCCTGGCTGAAGATACCGAAGCCGTTGTTGGCTATTACGATCCGCAGACCAGATCCTGGATCGAAGGCGTTGCCGACATCCTGTCAGGCGAGTGGCTGCCTGAAGGCGCGGTTCGGGGATCGGGAGAACGTGACTGCCCGGCAGGATTTCCGGTCAAGGGCAATCTCCCGTCGATGATCTTCCACACCGTTGGCCAGTCGACCTACGAGCGGACGAACCCCGAGGTTTGCTTCGCGACCGCGGCGGCAGCCGAGGGAGCGGGATTTCGGCACGCCTTTGGCGGCGCGGTCGATAGTCGGGCGCAGGAAGCGGCGCGCGCGGGTGTCGCGGCAGCGGCAGCCGCTCCGGCAGCGGCCGCCGCTGCCGCCCGGCGCGATGATGCGGCGGCAGCGCCGCCTCCGCCCCCGCCGCCAGCTCCTCGCCCGACCGCACCACCGCCACCGCCCGAGTCGAATCGGAACTGGCTCTGGTGGCTGCTGGCCGCATTGATCTTGCTGGCGCTCCTCTGGTTCTTCTTCTTCCGCCAGGATACGGTGCCGGAGCCAGTGGTTACGCCTGAGGCGACCGTCGCCGCGCCCGCGGCCGCAACGGCCGAAGAAGAAGAGACGGAAGAACCAGCGGGCATCGTGGCGTCCCCGGCCGCAGAGGCGAGCCCGATGGCCGCTGCCGGCGAGGCCGTGGCCAGTCCGATGGCAGCAATGGCGAGCCCGGTCGCCGCGGCAGCCAGCCCCGTCGCTGGGATGGCCACGCCCCTGGCCGAGGCGATGGAGACGGCTGAGGCGGACGTGGCAACAGCCGTTGCCGACATTGAGGGCGCGGCCGAGGCGGTCGAGGAGGCGGTGCTGGGCACGCCCGCGCCGTAGCCTCCGGCACCGTGCCTCACCGAGCGGGGCACTACACGAACCGGCGCCACGGAAGCGCCCGGCGAACTTCGCCGGGCGCTTCCTCGTCCTCGCGGGTCTCTCTATCCCCCGAATGGCGCAAACCCGGAGCGGGAAAGCTCGTTTCGCAAGGCGAGCAGTCGCTCCCGGTCTCGTTCATCCAACCTGGCCTGAGCTGGGGTGTCTGGTTCGCCCTGCCGGCGGTGATGATGGCGAAACGCCAGATCGGCCGCGGTGTGAAAAAAGGCCAGTTGCCGGCCGCGCAGGCTCCGTCCACCACGCGCCGCCGCCGCGGCCAGCGCCGTCCGGCGCCGGGCGTTGTCGGTGATCGTCGTGAATTCGTCCGGGGTGATCGTGCCGCGGCGAACTTCCACGCCAAGCTCCTGGCGAAGAATCTCCAGTTCGTGTCGCGCGGCGGTGCGCGCGATCGCATACAGCACCAACGCGGCGGGCGCGATGACGACGAGCGCCTGGATGGCGACCAGCTCGAGAAGTCCGGTCTCCTCTCCCATGAGCGCTCCTGTCAGCACCAGTCCCCCATTCCAGGCGACATGCAGCGCCACGGCGGCGCACCAGCCAAGAAACGGCACGATGAATCGGCCCACGCCCTGCCCGTAGCGCCCTCGCGACCAGCCAACGGCGGCGCCGGTCACTGCCGTGTAGGCAGGGTGCCCGAGCCCGCCGAGCACCGCGCGCGCCAGCACAAGTGAGCCAAAATGGCTCAGGTCTCCGGTGAGGTAGGTCCCGCCGAAATAGAGGATGTTCTCGGTCATGGCGAAGCCGACGCCGACCAGCGCCCCGTAGACCAGACCATCGAGCACGGTGTCGAACTCATATCTCGCGACCGCCAGAACGCCGAGGAGCGCAATCCCCTTGAAGGTTTCCTCGATGAATGGCGCCCCGATGACAATCGACGCCACCGCCGCGAACTCCGCGCCGAGGTGGGTTTCGACGATCCCTTGAAAAATCAGCCCGCCGATGACGCTGAGGAGGATCGCGCCGACCGCGCCCCAGGCAAAGCATGCCGCCACCGCCCGGAGAGGCTCGATTTCGTAGTGGTCTAGACGGAGGACGATGCCGGCATAGATCAGTGCTGGAATGCTGGCGGCGCCGACGCTAAGCAGCAGGCCAATGCCATCAGGCACGGAGACGACGACGAGGAGCACGACAGCGACGAGCGCCAGGAGCGCGATGCCCCCCAACAGGCATCCGATGAGGCCGACACGCAGGCGCCGCCACTGCCCCATCATGATTCGGTCGTCACCCGGCGCACTCCGGCGGAGATCAAGGAGCTTACCCGGCACGATTGATGCCGGGGTCAGCTGCCTGCCAGTCTGGAGAGGTTCACTGCTCCAGCGCCGCCAACGCGGCCCGGCGCGATTGTATCAACGGCGCTCGGGGCCGTGGTGCGCGCTCGATCCGGCGCGCAAAATGAACAGCGGCGGACCGTGGAGGCCCGCCGCTCGCTCGATCGATGTGCACCGGTCGGATCCGGCGTCTAGAAATCGCCTCCGAAGTCGCCAAAGTCGCCGAACCCGCCACCGAGGTCGGTCATCCCGCCCAGGTCACCTCCACCGAAGGCGTCCCCGCCCAGATCCTCCATGCCGGCCAACTCACCCGCGCCAGCGTCACCGCCGGCATCGGCCAAACCGGGATCGAAGCCGGCGTTTCCCAGAAACGCGTCGGCGACCATGCTGCCGAGCATGACGCCCGCGAAGGCGCCCATGAAGTTGCCCATCAGGGGGCTGCCGATCCCCAGCCCTCCGGCGCCGGCCGTCGCCGGCATGCCGGTCCAGGTGCGCTCCAGGGCGCCAGGCTGCCGCATTTCGGTGCGGGTTGCCAGCCGGGCCAGCGTCCGCGGGTCTTCATGGTCGTACGCGCCAGATGCTCGCTCGGCGGGTGTCAGGCTGCGGGTCAGCTCTGCCAGGACGAGTCCACGCTGTTCCGGGGTCAGCTTCGCGAACGCCTCAGCATGCGCTTCCTCGATCGTCTCTGGCGGCGCGGTGCGCAGGAGATAGCGGTAGCGCTCAACGGCCTGCTCATCGGAGGAGAGCTCGCGGCGGCGCACTTGAGGCCTCATCTCAGACCGCTCATCATCGCCGCCGAACAGTCGTTTCAGGAATTCCATGGTTGTAGCCCTTCGTGTGGCGCGAGTTGCCGCTTTCCTGCACGCGAGCACGTCGGGACGACATCCCCCGCTGCCCTCTTGAGGAAACGTGCCAGTTGTCCGCCGGGTTCCCTATCTGGCTGGTTCGCTACTGGCAGACCCACTCGCTCTTGCGGCCCTGTGACCACATCCAGGCAGCGGCGTTGGAATTGGCCTGAGGATCGAAGATGTCCTCATTCCCGTAAGGCGTTGATTTCCAGGTAGAGCGAATGAACTGGAAGAGCCCATAGGACCCTGACGGATTGACCGCGTAGGGATCGAGATTCGATTCACACTGGGCAACGCGCACCATGTCCTCGGGAGACTGGTCGTAGCGCTTCGCGGCCTGCGTGATGTATCGGACGATCTCGCGCCGGGAAAAGTTCTCCTGCTTGCCCTTGCCCTCGCCATTGGGCGCGGGATTGTCAGGAGTCTCCAGAAACTCGTTGGCGATCCACCCGATCTCGTCGCCATACGTGACGCGCTGGAAATCGCCTTCCATCACCCCGGTCAGGATCAGGCGCGACCCGGCTGGAACGACGATGATCGGTTCCGAGTTGGCGCTGGGGCCGGATCTCAAGCTGAGGTCGATTGTGGCAAATGCCACGCCCGAGCCCGGTTTCGGCGTCTTCGTGTCCACCGGCTCGACGGCCTCTTCCGGGGTTTCTGTAGCAAAGTCGCTCGGATCCGTCATGTGCTCGGCGGCCGCCCATCCGACCACTTCCTTGTACCGAACAGAAATGTAGCCATCGACGATCTGGCCGGTCTGTTCGACGGTGCTCCCCATGGGTACGGTGAAGATCAACCCGTAGTCGTTGCCAGGTCCGCTTCGGATAGGCATATCGACGGCAACTCCGGCGGGCCCAAGAGGTTCAGGCGTGGGCGCTGGGGCGGGCGCGGCGGGAGCGTTCATCGCCGGGGCAACGGCAGCAGGATCGGAATCAGTGGCTGGAGCTGCAGTGCCCGCGCTGGCCGGTGGCGCCGCGTCGGTTGCCGTCGTTTCCACGGGCGCCGGGACAACAACTTCCGGCTCAGGGCTGAGCTGATTGGGATCGACCGAATCGGCCGCTGGCTCCACTCCCATTTCGCCCGGCACTGGCTCGGCCAACGCGTCATCAGCCACGGGCGCTGGTTCAGCCCAGACATCGGCCGCGGCTGGATCGGTTCCTGAGCTGGTAGAACTTGCCGATGGGTCTGGTGTGGGCTCGGGCGCCGGAGCTGCATCGCCGATCGATTCTCCGGTCTGCGTTGGCTCCGTTGTCGTCTCTGAAGGCTGGGCGGGATCAGCTTGCAGGCCACCCGCCTGCGCGGGATCGGCAGAGACCTCATGTCCGGCAGCCGGGGCAGTGGTCTGGTCCACGGGTGGCGCTGGCGTGTTGGCGGGCGGCGGAACGTCGTTGGTCTCTTGCGCTAGCGGCGCCATCTCGCCGCCGCCGTCCTCTGCCTGGGTGAGTTCGGCTGGCTCCTCGATGATGTCCTTGACCAGCGCCAGCGTCTCGCCGCGCATCCAGCCCGTCCCTGAGCCGGTTGTGACCGGATAGAACCCGTCCACCGGAGGGCCGTCAACCGTGACGACAGTCCCTTCTCCGAGCAGTGCAACCAGGGGCGAGCCATGATCTGGCGTTTCATGTAACGGTGTTTCCACGGTCAGCGTGCCTTCAGCCGCGCGCACCGACGCGGGGCCGATGAAACTCATTCCCGCGGTGGAAAAACACGCCAGGATGGCGCAAAGACATGCAGAGACAAACCTCGACATCAGCGGCGCCCTTCCCTCCAGGTCCGCGATGGACCGCTGGCAGCCGCGTCACCCAGGGGCGACGGCGTGCGATTCAGGCTCTCTCCCTCCAGAGAGCCTATCGCCGCAACAACGCGGCGTACAGTGCGTCCGTTTCGGAGTGTACGGACGAATTTGGGGGCGTCGCCAGAAAATACGCTAATCCGGGACTTTTGGATTTGCCGCCAGGAGGGCCTCGACCTCATCAAGAGATGGCAGCGACGATTGGGCGCCAAGCGCACAGCAGGCCAGCCCGCCGACCGCGTTGGCAAACCGGCCAATCTCATGCCAGGGCCAGCGTTTGGCCATCCCCCAGGCGACTCCAGCGGCAAAGGCGTCGCCGGCGCCGGTTGGATCGGCCACTTCGACGCCGAACGCGGGGACGCGGGTACGCTCGGTCTCGGTAATGACCAGGCAGCCTTCGGAGCCGCGTGTCACCAGCGCTGCCCGGAGATTCTCGCCGCGCATCCGATGCTGGAGCGCCGTAATCGCGTCGGAGAGGGTCCATGTCCCAGTGACCGCCAGCAGGTCGCGCTCATTGCTGACGATTGCATCGTGCCGCAACGCCAGTTCGAATGCACCGGTAAGGTCGTCGGCGAGATGGGTCAATGGTCCGAGAATACGGCACGTCGGGACGGTGTGCGCGGGCAAATCGAGCAGAAAGCGGCGCAGTGCCGTGTCAGCGACATCGAGCACGAGCACGTCGGCGCCGAAGAGGCCAGGGATGTCGAGCTTGTCGTGGCGCAGTGGCTGCGCGCCATGCTCCCAGAAGATGGTGCGGTCGAGCGGCGCCCGGCTGACGATCATCGTTGCCAGGTCGGTCACCTGCCCAGGTTTGACCGCGAGTCCCGAGGTGTCGATTCCCTCGGCCTCGAGGCCTTCGCGGACCAACTCGCCCCGCTCATCGTCCCCGATCGCCGAAGCAAGCGAGACCTCCGCGCCCAGGCGGGCCAGCGCGACCGCGGTGTTCGTTGTCGGCCCGCCCGGAGCCGAGACCTCTTCGATCACATCTGCCACGCCGCCCGCGGCTGGATAGGCCTCAACCGCGATGAGGCGGTCCCAGGAGGAGAGCCCGATGCAGGCGATGCGAGGAGTCTTCCCGGCCATCATCGCTCGCGCACCAACAGGACGCGTGCCGGAGCGCCATCGCCAATGATCAGTCTCAGGGGAAGGCAGATCATTTCGTACGGTCCCGCCTCGATGCCGCGTAGATCGAGTAGTTCGACGATCAGCACATCATTTCCCAGCAGCGTCATATGCGTCTCCCGGTTCTCCGGTCCAAACGGCCCAACGGAAAGCGCGTCGGTTCCGACCAGCGTGATGCCGCGTTCGACGATCCAACGCGCCGCGTCCGGCGCGAGCCCCACGTAGTCCTCGCGAAACGGCATTGCGGAAGCGCCATCCCAGCTATCCCAGATGCGCGAGTTGCGGCTGCGCAGAACGAGCCTCTTGGTCCCGAGCGGGATGTTCGCGGCCTTGAGGTCCGTCGCCTGGACGCGCGATACGTCGTCCGGGATGTGCGCTACGAAGCAGGGGCCGCTCCAACGCTGCAGCGGGATGTCGAGCAGGCGCGGGCCCTCGTCAATGAAGTGCCAATTGGCATCGACGTGCGTGCCAGCGTGGGAGGTGACCTCGAGACGGCTCACGTTGCTCCCGGCGCCGTCCGCAATGCGGCTCAGCGGCTCAACCCGCGATGGCGGGTGTGTCGGCCAGGACGGAATGTGGCCGCTGAATGGCACGGTGACATCGTAGACATCCACGGACGGCGAAAAGAGTCCCATCATTTTCCCCTGATCCCGAAACCTGACGCGGTCAATCCCTGCTAAGGATAGGGGGTGTGATTGCCGTGGCTCGTCACCAGCCAGATCAGCATGCCAGGGCTGGTAGTATTGCTCCCAGTTGATGAGATACCCTCGACGTTACCGAGGTTCGGGGCCATGGTTGCCAGGCCGCATACGACAGACGAAGACGCCGATGATCCATTCGACCCGAGGCTCGATCCGGATCGCTATGAAGGCGTGCACTTCGTGACCTCCATTGAAGAGGCACGCGAGATTTTCGATCAGCAAGTCATGTATGAGTTGGGCATTTCGGGTGAAGAATTCTTGCGCCGCTGGGATGCTGGTGAATACGGATCGTTTGCAGATATCCCGGATGCTCCCGATGGTTGGCGCATACGCCGACTTGTGAACGTGATACCCACGATCCGATTTGAGCCCGTTTGACGAAGGGGTAGGGCGCTGTTCAGCGTCGATTGGACGTGTCATCGCCTGTGTCACGTCGACTCGGCATGAAGTTCGCCCGCTGGTAGGAAG
Source organism: uncultured Sphaerobacteraceae bacterium (assembly GCA_964434995.1). GTDB lineage: Bacteria > Chloroflexota > Chloroflexia > Thermomicrobiales > UBA6265 > JACCXM01. The sequence continues at coordinate 25,632 of CAYSXO010000007.1, read as the reverse complement.
CACAAGGCGACGTTACGTGTACTCTCTGCCGTTGCCAGTTTCACTCGCTGGCCGAGGTGGCGGGCGAAGCGGACTGCGATTCGCGTTTCAGGTCACAATTCAGTTTGCCTTTGACCCACCAACTGTAACCCGAACCCTACAAAGTAGCGCGATCATGTATGAGTATCGACTACTCGATCACCATGACCGCGAGCTTCTCGTCTATCACTGGCATCCGAATGCCGCGGGTCCGGCCACCCATCACCTCCATGTCTCCGCGTCGCTCGATGCCCAGTTCGATGCCCTGACCAAGCGCGAGATCGCCCTCGACAAGCGGCATCTGACCACTGGCATCGTTTCACTTCAGGCATTTGTCCCCATGCTGGTCACCGAGTTCGATGTCAGGCCGTTGCGCGAGGACTGGCGAGAACAATTGGCCGCGCCCGTACCGTATTGACGGACATCTGAACCATTCGTATCCTCGCGGCGCTGACGAGCAGATGCGATTTTCGGAGGTGAAGCATGGCGCAGCAGGGTCCACGGCCATTGCCGGGGCTGCCGGGAGTGACGCTCGAGCGCGATGTCCCATGTCGGATGCGCGACGACGTGACGCTCTACGCCGATATCTACCGGCCAGAAGGCGAGGGACCGTGGCCGGTGATCCTCATGCGCCTTCCCTACGACAAGACCGGCGCCGAGAACATCACCTACGCCGATCCCTCGTGGTACGCGCGGCATGGCTATCTTGTCGTCATTCAGGACAATTGCGGCCGTTGCCAGTCCGAAGGCGATTTCATTCCCTTCGAGCGTGAGGCAGAGGACGGCTACGACACTATCGAGTGGGCTGCCAGGTTGCCCGGCGCGAATGGCAAGGTCGGCATGTACGGCTTCTCCTACGCTGGCGCCACGCAGCTGATGCCGGCAACGCTGCGGCCACCCAGTCTGGTGACCATCTGCCCAGCCATGACCGCCTCGCAATACTACGAAGGCTGGACCTACAACCAGGGCGCGCTCGCCCTCGCCTTCACGATGTCGTGGGCGACCCAGCTTGCCAGTGGTGACGCGCGCCGGGCGAAGGACGGCGCGGCAATGGGTCAGCTCGACATGGCCTTCGCCGGCATCCATGGCTGGCACTGGTTCCTGCCGCTGTCTGCTTACCCGCCACTTTCAGGAGAATTTGGCGGCTACTTCTTCGACTGGCTGGCGCACCCGACCTACGATGACTACTGGCGGCGCTGGAGCATCGACGAGGACTATGGCCGACTAATCACTCCGGCTTTGCACATCGCGGGCTGGTACGACGTCTTCCTGGCCGGTTCGGTGAAGAACTACGTGGGATTGCAGGCAGGAGCGGGGTCGGATTCCGCGCGCGCCGGGCAGAAGCTCGTCATCGGGCCATGGCTGCACATGCCCTGGGCGCCAGTGAGCCGTTCAACAGACGGCGTCGAGCCAACCATGGTCGACGATCTGCAGTTGCGCTGGTTCGACCACTTTCTCAAGGATGAAGCAACGGGCGTCATGGATTCGCCCGTCTCGCTCTACATCATGGGCGCCGAGGAGTGGCGCGACTATCCCTCCTGGCCTCCCCCCGGCTCGGCGCCGGTGCGCTGGTACCTT
>CAYSXO010000007.1:19705-24026 GCA_964434995.1 uncultured Sphaerobacteraceae bacterium | reverse complement strand
CTCGAACCGCCGCGGAGCGAACCGCCTGACTACTTCACCTACGACCCGGCCTACCCGAACCAGAGCGTCGGCGGTCACTCCTGCTGCTTCAGCTTTGTCTCCCCCATGGGGCCGGCCGACCAGCGCGCTGCCGAGGAGTTGAACAGTCTGCTCGTCTACACCAGCGAGCCACTTGGCGAGCCGCTGGAGCTGATCGGCGACGTTTCGGTGACGCTCTATGCGGCGACGTCGGCGGTCGATACCGACTGGACGGCGCGCCTCTGCGAGGTCTTCCCTGATGGCCGGTCGATCAACCTGAAAGAGGGGATCGTCCGCGCCCGCTACCGTGACAGCCTGACCGAACCATCATTGCTTGAGCCGGATCGCGTGTATGAATACACCATTTCCCTCGGGCCAGTCGGCGCGCGAATTGCTGCCGGAAATCATCTGCGCCTCAACGTTGCGTCGAGCGATTTTCCGCAGTGGGACCGCAACCTGAACAATGGCGGCGAACTCTTCGCCGAAGGCCTGACGGAGGCGGTTGTCGCGCGGCAGACCGTGCTGCATGATGCAGACCATCCATCGCACGTGACCCTGCCCGTCGTGCCCGCCGGAAAGGCGTGAACCGTGGGAAAGTCTGCCCCAGAAAGCGTCATCGTCGTTGGTGGGGGAGTAATCGGGACTGGCATCGCGTTCGAGCTGGCGAAGCGTGGCGTATCGGCGACGCTGGTCGAGCGCGGGCGCGTCGGTGGCGAGGCGTCGTGGGCGTCGGCCGGCATCATTTCGTTGCCGAATCGCCCATGGTACACACCGGAGCGGGTCGAGCTGAACCGCATCAGCCTGACGCTCTACCCGGCGCTGATCGAAGAGCTGGAAGCGCGCACCGGGTTGAGCCTCGACTACCGGCGCCCAGGCGAATGGGTGATTGCCTGCGATGACGATCGCGCCGAAGCGACGCGGCACGTTGCGGCGTGGCAGCGGAGTCTCGGGTATGCCGTCGAGGAGGCGCCTCCCATCGACGCTCGAGCAGAAGAGCCGTCGCTTCCCGAGGCGTTGGTGGCAGCATGGCTCATTCCCGACGTTGGTTCACTCTCGGTCTACCGGCTATCGCAGGCGCAGGCGCTGGCCGCGGGGCAGCTTGGCGCAACCATCCTCGAGGAGACGCCAGTCGGCGGCCTCTTGCGCGATGGAGCCCGGGTCACAGGCGTGCGCCTGCAAGATCGTGATTTGCATGCCGACGCGACCGTGCTGGCGACTGGGGCATGGACCCGTTTACTCGGGCAAACGCTTGACGTAACCTTGCCGACCAAGCCCATCAAAGGCCAGTTGATCGCCTTCGCCAACGCGCCATTGCGCCCCGCGCGGGTGATCGCCGGTCATGGCGGCTATGTCCGGCCCCGTCCCGATGGCACGACCCTGGTTGCCGCCACGGAAGAGGATGTCGGGTTTGATCGCCGCGTGACGGGCGACGGCGTAACCTGGTTGCTCGACCTCGTCCGGACACTCTGTCCGGTCCTCCTCAAAGGGGAGGTTGCGGAGACCTGGACGGGGCTCCGGCCGGGCACGGACACCATGAATCCGCTCATTGGGCCGGTCCCGGGCCTTGAGGGCCTCTGGGTCTGTGCCGGGCATTTTCGGACCGGAGCCAAGGAGGCGCCAGCCACGGCAACCCTCGTGGCAGAGGCGCTGGCAACTCGCGAGGCGCCGTCGATTCCGCGGGCGTTCGATCCAGCCGCGCAGGGAGTTTCCGCGTGAATCTCACCCATTCTGCCCGCAGCCTGCTGGCCACGCCGGGCTCCAACCCGCGCATGATCGAAAAAGCGCTGGCCAGCGAAGCCGACGTGGTCATGATCGACCTCGAAGACGCGGTCGCCCCGGATGAAAAGGCGAGCGCTCGCGATCATGTCGCGAAGGCATTGCGCGAAGGCGACTGGCGGGGGCGGCCGCGTACCTTCCGCATGAACGCGCTCGACACCCCCTGGTTCCTGTGGGACCTTGGATTCGTCATCGAAGCCGCGTTTGGCGGTGTCGACATGGTCGTCGTGCCGAAGGTAAGCGGCCGGGACGACATTCATGTCGTGGAAACGATTCTGGCTTCGCTCGAGGATGCCGTTGGCGCGAATCACGCCATCGGCATCGACGCCCAGATCGAGAGTGCTGCCGGGCTGGCCAATTGCGAGGCGATTGCCTCGGCCAGTGACCGCGTCGAGGCGCTGACCTTCGGTCCCGGCGATTATGCCGCCAGTGTTCGCATGCCGCTTGCCGCGATTGGCATGCCCGGCGACTGGGATGAAACGTACCCAGGGCATCGCTGGGACTATCCACTGCATCGCATCCTCGTCGCTGCCCGCGCGGCCGGGGTGCGCGCGATTGATGGGCCGTTTGCTGACTATCGCGACAATGACGGATTTCGCCGTTCCTGCCTGACCGCGCGGTCTCTTGGTTTTGACGGAAAATGGTGCATTCATCCGGCGCAAGTCCCGATCGCCAATGAGGTTTTCTCGGCAACCGAAACCGAGCTTGCCTGGGCGGTGGAGATCATCGAGGCGGCAGAAATCGCCGCCGAAGAGGGACGTGGATCCTTCTCCCTGCATGGGCAGATGGTTGACGCCGCGACGATGCGCATGGCCTACGCGACCTTGGCCCGGGCGGGACGCACGGACGACTGAATGTCACTCGCTGCTATGATCGCTCGCGGGCATGCGTTCTTCGCGGGGATCGGTTGGAGCAGCGTGAGTACACACACGAATACGGACAACGACACACATACACCCATGAAAGCGCGGGCGCTGCTGAGCGTCTATGACAAGACCGGCATTGTCGAGCTTGGCCGCGGCCTGGCGGATCTTGGCTACGAGATCATTTCAACCGGGGGCACCCTGGCCGCGCTCAGGGAGGCAGGAGTGCCGGTGACCTCGGTAAGCGAGGTCACCGGGTTTCCCGAGATCCTCGATGGCCGCGTCAAGACGCTTCATCCTCACGTTCACGGCGGCCTCCTGGCCCGGCGCGGCGATGCAGCGCACATGGCAACGCTTGATGAGCGCGGGATCGCGCCGATCGATGTGGTGGCCGTCAATCTCTATCCCTTCGCCGCCACGGTGGCCCGTGACGACGTGGCCCTGGCCGACGCGCTGGAGAACATCGACATCGGCGGCCCGTCGATGATCCGTGCCGCGGCGAAGAACTTTCCCGGCGTCGTCGTTCTGACCGACCCTGCCGACTTCGCGAGCGTGCTCGCCGACATGCGCGCGGGGGACGTCTCGCTGGAGCGGCGGCGCGAGCTGGCGGCGAAGGCGTTCGCTCACACCGCTGCTTACGACAGCATCGTCGCCGAGTACCTACGCGGCGAGGACTGGCCTCGGCAGTTCGCGGTCGCGGGTGAGCTGGCCCAGGTTCTGCGCTACGGTGAGAACCCGCGCCAGCGCGGCGCGGCCTATCGGCGGCCGCGGGCAGGGAAACCCGCGACAGGCGTGCTTGACGCTGAGCAACTGGCGGGCAAGGAGCTTTCCTTCAACAATCTGCTCGATGCCGATGCCGCCTGGAGCGCGGTGCAGGGGTTTGCCAATCCGGCCGTATCAATCGTCAAGCACACGATCCCCTGCGGTCTGGCTCAGCGAGATGCCCTGACAGATGCATTTACCGAGGCGCTGGCCGGAGATCCCGTCTCGGCCTTCGGCGGCATCGTCGCGCTCAACCGGCCGGTCGATGGCGAGACGGCGCGGCGCATGGCCGAGATCTTCTTCGAGGTGGTCATCGCGCCCGGTTTCGCCGACGAAGCGCTCGATCGGCTTGGCCGGAAGAAGGCGCTGCGCCTCTTGCGCATGCCAGTTGGTTCGGTGAACTCGCGGCCAGAAGGCGACTGGGACGTGCGGCCTATCGCCGGCGGGCTGTTGGTGCAAACGCCCGACACGGAGGCGGACGTTCCGGCGACGTGGCGGGTGGTGACCGAGCGCGCGCCCGACGAGCGGGAATATGCCGATCTGCTGATGGCCTGGCACGCGGTGCGCCACGTCAAGTCGAATGCCATCGTTCTGGCGCGGGATGGCGCGGTCATCGGCGTTGGCAGCGGCCAGCCAAATCGGGTCGAGAGCGTGCGCATCGCTGTCGCGAAGGCGAGCGCGCGTTCTGCAGGTTCCGTGCTGGCCAGTGATGCCTTCTTCCCGTTTGCGGACGGCGTCGAAACAGCGATTGCCGCCGGGGTCACCGCCGTGGTGCAACCGGGCGGCTCGGTTCGGGATGAAGAGGTCATTGCCGCCGCCAATCGGTCCAATGTGGCGATGCTCTTTACGGGGACACGGCACTTCCGTCATTGATGCTTGCTTCGCTGGTTGCCGATGCCGGG
>CAYSXO010000007.1:18955-19695 GCA_964434995.1 uncultured Sphaerobacteraceae bacterium | reverse complement strand
GATGAGGCTGAGACTGCCACGAATCTTCTACAAGCCCCGCCCGCGTCCCCCGGGGTCCGATTCGCCGCGGGTGGTGATCGTTGGTGGCGGGTTCGGCGGGCTGAACGCGGCCAAGTCGTTTCGCGATGCGCCGGTGCGCGTCACCCTCGTTGACCATCGCAACCACCACCTCTTTCAGCCGCTCCTCTATCAGGTGGCAACGGCCGTGCTCTCTCCCGCCGACATTGCCCAGCCGATCCGCTCCGTCCTGCGTGACCGGCCGAATGTCGAGGTTATTCTTGGTGAGGTGAAGTCGATCGACACGGCAGCTCAGGAGGTCGTGCTCGCGGATGGCCGGCTGCCATACGACTATCTCATCCTGGCTGCCGGGGCGACCCACGCCTACTTTGGGCACGACGATTGGGAGCCGCTTGCGCCGGGCCTGAAGACCCTCGAGGACGCCCTCGGCACTCGCCGCCACATCCTGCTGGCGTTCGAAGAGGCGGAGCGCGAGCCGGACCCGGAGCGGCGCAAGGCACTGATGACGTTTGTCATCGTTGGCGCTGGGCCGACCGGTGTCGAAATGGCGGGAGCCATCGCCGAGATCGCCAACTATTCGCTGGCCCGCGACTTTCGGCACATCAACACGCGCGACGCGCGCGTCATCCTGGTCGAGGCAAGTGACCGCTTGCTCGCCACCTTCCCGGAACAGCTTTCGCGCTATGCCCTCAACGACCTGAAGCGCCTTGGTGTCGATGTGC
>CAYSXO010000007.1:0-18945 GCA_964434995.1 uncultured Sphaerobacteraceae bacterium | reverse complement strand
GCGGAAACGATCGTCTGGGCCGCGGGCGTGCGTGCCTCGCCACTTGGCCGCTCGCTTGGCGCGGAGCTTGACCGGGCGGGACGAGTCATCATCAATCCCGACCTGACGGTTCCCGGCCATCCCAACATCTCCGTCGTTGGCGACATGGCCTCCCTGGCAGACATGAAGGGGCGGCCGTTGCCGGGCGTGGCGCAGGTCGCCATGCAGCAGGGCGCCTGGGCCGCCGCCAACATTCGTCGCGCCATCGCCGGAGAGCCAACCCGCGTCTTTCACTATCGTGATCTGGGGAACATGGCGACGATTGGGCGCAACGCGGCGATTGCCGACATACGGGGCCTACGCCTCTCTGGCTTCATCGCCTGGCTGGCCTGGGCGCTCGTGCACATCATGAACCTCATCGGGTTTCGCAATCGCGTTCTCGTCGGCCTGCAATGGCTCTGGGGCTACCTCACCTTCCAGCGCGGCGCGCGGCTGATTACCGGATCGCCTTCGGAAGCATGACTGTCGCGCCGCGCGCGTTTGTCGCTCTGCGCCAATGCGGCGATAATGCCGCGACCATCACGAACGGGTCGAATCGAGGAGTCGTCATGTGGTCGTAAGCGACCAGGGTACGCGGCGAGGCGCGCCGGGCTCGGAACCTCTGCTGCGCATGACCGGGATCAACAAGACCTTCCCTGGCGTCCGCGCGCTGGATCAGGTCGAGATTACGGTCCATCGCGGGGAGTGTCTGGCGCTGATCGGCGAGAACGGCGCTGGCAAGAGCACGCTGATGAAGATTCTCTCCGGGGTCTATCAGCCGGACGGCGGAGAAGTCGACTTCAACGGGCAGAGGGCGGTGTTGCATAGCCCGCGGCAGGCGCAGGATCTCGGTATCTCGATCATCTATCAAGAATTCAACCTAATGCCGAACCTGACCGTAGCGGAGAATGTCTTCGTCGGCAGGGAGCCAAATGCAGGCGGCTTCGTCAACCGGCGGCAGATGGAAGCGGAAACGCGGAGCCTTCTGGCCGCGCTCGGCGTTAATCTCGACCCGCGCGCCATAGTGCGTGATCTCAGTGTGGCCGAGCAGCAGATGGTAGAGATCGCCAAGGCGCTTTCCTACAACGCGCGGCTCGTCATCATGGACGAGCCGACCTCGGCGCTCACCGACCGCGAGGTCGAGAATCTCCTCGAAATCGTCAAGAACCTCAAGAAGCGCGGGCTCGGCGTCATTTTCATTACCCACCGCCTCGACGAGATCTACCATATCTGCGATTGGGTGACCGTGCTGCGGGACGGCCAGAACGCGGGCGAAATCGCGATTGCCGATGCCAACCCGGAAACCATCGTCCGCATGATGGTGGGGCGCAACATCAGCGATCTCTACGAGAAGACCGAGCACACCTACGATCCGGCAGCGCGGCCCGCACTCGAGGTCCGTGGCCTGAGCCGGACCGGAAGCGTGCGCGACGCCGCCCAGATCGTGCTCAACGATGTCAGCTTTTCGGTGCGCGCGGGGGAAATTGTCGGACTGGCGGGACTGGTTGGCTCAGGCCGCACCGAGGTTGCGCGCTCGATCTTCGGGGCGGACCAGTTCGACCGGGGAGAAATCCTGATCGACGGGCAGCCGGTCAGCATTCATTCGCCGCGCGACGCCATCCGGTTGGGCATCGGGCTCGTACCTGAGGACCGCAAGCTGCAGGGACTGGTGCTCAGCCTGGCGGTCCGCGAGAACATCACGTTGCCGTCACTGGGCGGGCTCGTCCGCTTCGGCTTCGTGAAGGCGCGCGAGGAGCAAGACGTCGCTCGGAGGTTCGTCGAAGCGCTCCGCATCCGCACGCCGAGCCTGGAGCAGCGAGTTCTCAATCTTTCTGGCGGCAATCAGCAGAAAGTCGTCATTGCCAAGTGGCTGGCGCTGCGCCCGAAGGTCCTCATCCTCGATGAGCCGACACGTGGCATCGATATTGGCGCAAAGGCCGAGGTCCATCATCTTATTTCGGAGCTGGCGGCGCAAGGAGTGGCAGTCCTGATGATCTCCTCCGAGCTGCCAGAGGTCCTCGGGATGAGCGACCGCATCCTGGTCATGCGCGAGGGCCATGTCGTTGCCGACATCTCGCGCGAGAACGCAACCGAAGAGTCGATCATGCGCTATGCGACCGGGATCGACACGGCATCGGAGGCCAGGGTTGCCTGAGCCGCCATGGGTGGGGAGAGGCGTTTCATGAGCCAGGCATTGGCCACGGAAGGGGCGGGAAAGCGCCCGGACGTCGTTGAAATTCTGGGGAAATTTGCCCCACTGATCTTTCTCGCGGTGCTCGTCATCATTCTGTCCGTCTTGCGGCCGAACTTCCTCTCCGCGTTCAACCTCTTCAACGTGATGCGGCAAATCTCCTTCATCGGAATTCTGGCCGTGGGCATGACCTTCGTCATTCTCACCGCCGGGATCGATCTCTCGGTCGGCTCCATGATGGCGTTCGCGGGCATCGTCTGCGCCTCGGTGGCCAAAGGGTCACGCAGTCTCCTGGAAGGGGGCGTAACCGACCCTGGCGGGTCCCGAGTGCTGCTGGCCGCGCTGGCCGCTATTCTGGTCGGGCTGGCAATTGGCCTACTGCAGGGATCGCTGATCGCGCGGGCGGGCATACCGGCCTTCATCGTCACTCTTGGCGGGCTCGGCGCCTGGCGTGGGGCGACGCTTCTCTGGTCGGACGGCCAGCCAATCTCCTCCTTCTCCGACGACTTCAAGTTCTGGGGGCAGGGGTTCGTCGGTCCTCTGCCGGTGCCCGTCATCTTCTTTCTGGCCATGGTGGTTCTGGGGCACATCATTTTGAAGTACACGCGGTACGGGCGCTGGATCTACGCCCTGGGCGGCAACCCGGAGGCATCTCGCCTGTCCGGTCTGAACGTAAAGGGACTCACCACCAGCGTCTACGTCATCAGCGGGTTCTGCGCCGGCCTGGCAGGCTTCCTGCTCACTTCCCGCCTGAACTCCGCCGAGCAGGTTGCCGGACAGGGCTACGAGCTGCAGGCGATCGCCGCCGTCGTCATCGGGGGCACCAGCCTCTTCGGCGGTCAGGGAGGGATGATCGGCACCCTGATCGGGGCCATGCTGATTGGCGTCCTGAACAACGGGCTCGTTATCCTGAACGTCTCGCCCTACTACCAGCAAATCGTCATTGGTGCGATCATCGTTCTTTCGGTCTACATCGACCAGCTTGCCAAGCAGCGCTCGCGTGGAACATAGCGACATTTTGGGAGCGCCGCCGGGCAACCCTGTCGGGAGTGCGCGACAATAGCGCGCGTGTCTGGCCGCGGCGTTGCGGCCGGTCAGGTTCGGCCAGTGGGCCGCGAGCACAAGGAGGACCCGCGGAATGTCTGACACGTTCAGGGATACCGTCGTGAATCTCGGTAATCGGGAAATCTCCCGCCGTCGCCTGGTCCAGGGCGCGGCGGCGGCAGGCGCCATCGTCGCGTTGCCGGCAGGCATCCGTGGCGTGGCCGCGCAAGATGAGCCGCTGAAGATTGCGTTCTCCGTTCCTGGTCTGAACTTTCCGTTCTTCGTGCATATGATGAACCTCGCTCAGGCCCATGCGGATGAGCTGGGGATCGAAATGATCCAGCTCGACGGGCAGGAGCAGGGCGCGCCGTCGTCGACGAAGCAGAGCGCGGACCTGGAGGCGGTCGTCGCCCAGGGCGTTGACGGCATCGTCATCTCCCCGAACGACGTCGCCGCGCTGGCCCCCTCCATTCAGGCGGCCATCGACGCGGGCGTGCCGGTCGTAACGGTTGACCGGAACGTCACCGACGCCGATACCCTGGCTCATGTCGGCGCGGACAACGTCCGTGGTGGCGAACTGCAGGGCGAGTACGTGCTCGAAATCCTGCCCGATGGCGGCGAAATCTACGAGTTGCAGGGGCAGCCCGGCGCGACCCCGGCCATCGACCGACACACGGGTCTCGAGAACATCATCTCTGGGCAGGACGCGGTCAAGGTCATCGTTTCCCAGACCGCGGAGTTCTCGCGTGACCAGGCGGTGACGGTCTTCGAGTCGGCGCTGGCGGGCAATGCCATGCCGGCAGCAGTCGTCTGCGCGAATGACGATATGGCCTTTGGTGTCTCAGAAGTGGCGCAGGCAAACGGCCTGGACATCCCGATTATCGGGTTCGACGCGCTGCCCGAGGCCCTGGTCGCGATCCGCGACGGCAACATGGCGGCCACCATCGAGCAGTTCCCGGGCGCGCAGGCGACGACGGCGATTGATGTTCTCGTGGCCTACCTGCAAGACGGCACGGAACCGGCCGAGCACGACACGTATCTTGAGCCGCTGCTGGTCACGGCGGACAATCTGGCCGAGGCAGAACGCGCGGTCGAAGCGGGCGTGGCCGAGGCCGAGGCAACTCCGGCCGCGTAACTCCTGACACGATACCGCAACGTTCGTTCAAGGTTCTGACAGGAGGCGGGGGAGCCGCCTCCTGTCATTGCTTCGGGGCGACATCGACTCGTCGTTCACGATCCCACTGGCCACCGGGAGCCAGCGCCGGTTGACGCGGAGGGTGAGCCGACGGAGAAGCACGCGAGCAGCGACGCGCTGCCCCCGGCGCAACTGGCGCGGGGCGTCACCATTCTGGCCATCACCACCTTTGCGGCCACCATCGCCCTGAACGTTGCTCAGGCGATCGGGCCGAATTTCATGCGCCAGGAACTGGGCATGGACGGCGCCCAGAATGGCTATCTGGTCGCCATTCGCGAACTGCCCGGTTTTCTGCTCATCTTCGTCGCGGCGGCGCTGTTGCGGCTGGGCATGGCTCGCGCCACCGCCGTTTCCCTGGCCACCATGGGCGTCGGCTACGCCCTCTACGGCGCCAGTAACTCCTTCCAGCAGCTCATCATCCCGACCCTCATTGGCAGCATCGGCTTCCACTCCTGGCTGCAGCTTCAGGACGCGCTCGGTCTCTCGTTGGCGCGGCCCGGCGAAGAAGGGACGATGCTCGGCCGCTTTCGGGGCATCGGCTTCGCGGGAACGCTCGTCGCGCTGACGTCAGTCTGGATCCTTCTGTTCGCCGTTGGTCAGGTCAGTGGCGATCTGGCCGCCGTACAGGGGCCCTGGCTGCGCGGGCTCTTCGTCGTCTCCGGGCTTACGGCGATCGTCGGCGCGGTGGCCGTCCTGCGCTTCCCGGTGTCGGAAAGCGCCCGGGCCACGGCCAAGGCGGCGCCCGCGATCACCTGGCGCAGGGAGTATTGGCTTTTCTACTGGCTCAAATTCCTCGACGGCTCGCGCATGCAGATCTACTTTGCCTTCGCGCCCTTTGTCCTGGTCGAGGAGTTCGGGGTCGATGCTGTCACATTGACCACGCTGCTGATCGGAGCCGCATTGATCAACTGGCGAGCTGGCCCGTGGGTCGGCAAGCTGGTCGATGCCTATGGCGAAAAGCGAATGCTGACGATCGGGTATAGCCTTCACCTGCTCGTCTTTCTCGGGTTCGCGCTTTCGCGAAACATCTGGCTGCTGTATCTGACCTACCTTGGCTACAACTTCCTCTTCCTCTTCTCGATTGGCACCAGCACGTACCTGCGCAAGATCTGCCGGCGGGAGGATCTGGCGCCCAGCCTGGCCATGGGCGTTTCGCTGGCGCACCTCACCGCCGTTGTGGTGCCGATCATCGGCGCGGCGTTCTGGGCGCGGTTGGGCTATCAGTTCCCCTTCCTTTTTGGCACCATCTTCATCTTCGCCTCCCTCTGGCTGACCCAGAAGATCGACGTGGCCAAACAGCGTGTTCCCGGCGCGCCGCCGCTTGCCGAGGAGGGAGATACTGGGCAAGTCGAAATGAACGCCGACGGAGCGGTCCTGCCCGGCCAATCGGACGGCGCCGCGGCGGGTCCGTTGGCCACCGTGGCCCTGGCAGATGACCTCGATGACGCCACGGTGCGTATGAATGGAAGGCGAAGGGCGGTGCGATGAAGCTTTATCTGGCGGGTCCGATGTTCACGGCAGCCGACGCGGCGCACAATCTGCGCCTGGCCGCCAGGCTGCGCGAGCATGGTTTCGAGGTCTTCTGCCCGAACGAAAGCGAGCCGACGAACGACAAGACACGTGCCGACATCACCCCGCGCCTCATCTATGACGTCGATATCGCGGCCATCGAAGAGAGCAACGCGCTCATCTGCCACGTCAGCGAGGACTCCGGCACCAACTGGGAGGCGGGATACATGGATTGCCTCTCACGGCATGTCAATCCCGATCGTTACTATGGTGTCATCGGGCTGGCCACCGACATGCGTTTGCGGACGCCCCCGAACCCGGATCGGCATGGCGTGGAGAATCAGGCCCTGCACATCAATGCGCTCGTGGTTGGCGGATTGCAGAAGTCGCTTGGCGTCTATCTGGATGAAGAACGCATGATTGCGCGGCTTGAGGAAATCCGCGCCGAGCGGGAAGGCGACGCATGAGCGAGGGTGATTCGCGGCGGCCGATTGTCAACATCGAGGGCGAGCTCGTCGCGCTCGGGCCGCTGCGCGAAGAACACCTACCCCTCTATACCCGCTGGATGAACGAGTTCGACACTACCAGCCGGCTTGGAATGGCGCCACGCCCCTTTACCGTCGAGCAGGAGAGCGCCTGGTTCGACAAGGCCGCGAGCGATACCGGCCCACCAACGTTCACCATCTATGAGCGCGCGACCTGGCGGCCGATTGGCAATTGCGGCCTGCATGTCATCGACACCACGAACCATCGGACTGATCTGGGCATCATGATCGGCGAGCCGGACGCGCGTGGCAAAGGCTACGGCACGGAGGCGATGCGTCTGCTGCTCGACTATGCCTTCACCATTCTTGGCATGCACAACGTCATGCTGACCGTCTACGCATTCAACGTTCCCGCTATTCGCAGCTATGAGAAGGTGGGCTTTCGGGAGTTCGGCCGCCGTCGCGAATCGCAATGGCACAATGGCCGCTACTGGGACACGATCTACATGGATATTCTGGCGTCAGAGTTCGAAAGTCCGGTGCTGCGCGCGCTGCTCACGTGATCTGACCGTGGTGGCTCGCGCTGGCGGTTCTTCTGTGTGAAATGAAAGCCGGGCCGATCATCGGAAATACTCCGTCAGTTCACCCATTCGGGCGATGCCGCGCTCGCCATGCGATGCCAAACTGGAGCTGTAGTCCTGAACGGGCCGCGCGGATTGATGTCGCTCGATCTGGCCACGAGCGGACCGTTCAGCTACCAGCCATCTCTTTCCCGGAGGCGAGTCATGGATACCCTGCTTCCCCTCATCGCCGCCGTTATCACCCTCCTTGCTCTCGACGCTGGGGAGATGGGCGCGCGAGCGGCACGCGCCCGTCGCCCGGCGCCGTGGGGCGGACTCTCCGCTGACCGGGTGAGGCAAAAGGAGCAGTCTCCTCGCCTGGAATCACCCAAATGGGCGATGTGCGGACGGAGACTCTGAGGCACTATAGAGGCGTGGCGCGGGGGCAGCCGACCTGCACCACACGGCAACAACGATTCGTCCGGCGGACGCGACCTGTCAGATCGCCTTTGAGAATCCCGTCCGCGTACTCACATCCGCGCTGCCATCCCCGGCGCGGTCCCACATAGCAACCGGGTCAATGCCCGGCCCGGTTGCCCTCCATCCCCGTGCCGGGAACCACGGCGCGGTTTCCTCCCTCCCAGGAAGGACGGGTCCCAGCCCGTCCTTCTTGCCGTTTGCGGCTATTGGCTATTGGCTATTGGCTATTGGCCATTGGCTCGGCTATCGGCTATCGGCTATCGGCTCAGCAGGCGGCGACGCATGTTGATCGGCCGACTCGTCGACCTGGCGGCTTCTACTCGACTCCTCGACATCACGAATGCGGGTCTCATGTCCTGGCGGGAGCTGTCGATTTTCGGTCTCCCTGAACGACAAATTGCTGAGAACGTCGATCACCCAGGTGGTGCTCGTCAAAACGATCTTTGGGGAGTCGCAATGGACACCATATTTCTGCTTGTTGGCGCGCTGATCACCGTGCTAGCCCTCAATCATGGCGAGGCCCGGGCGCGACGAGCTGTTCTGCGCGGTGAGTAGCGCGGTGCGATCCGTGCGGCCGACACGCGCTGATTGCCATCTGGAGGACGATTGTGGTGGGGCAATTGCTCAGAAGCCCCGCGCCCTACTTCAACTGGAGCGCGTCGAGTTCCTCGCGGAGCGCGCGCAATGACCTGTTCTTCTCGCGAAGGGCCGAAATTAGAGGCGGCCATTGTTCCGCGCTCCCCGAGGATTCCAGAACCTGCCTGATGCGCGCGAGGTAGGCGGCTGCCTGCCGGTAGCTTTCCCGGTTGCGGTCAGCGATCAACTCATCGGCCATGTGTTGATAGTGCTTCACCGCATCTGCTGGGTGCGATGATTCGGCAGCGGCGGCGACGCGGGCGGTGTGCGATTGAGGGTGCGTACCCCAGCCATAGAAGAGCCCGCCCCGTCCCGAGCGCTTCGCTTTGTCGACCGCGGCGATAGCTTCGCCGATCTCTCCATCAGCGGCCAAAACGGCTTCCCAGATGCGCAACAGGGCGTCGATCAGGCGTAATCGCTCGTCCTGGACAAGGCGGCGCTCTGCCGGCAACGTTTCCTGGCGTTCGAGGCAGAGCGCCAGGACCCGGGCGCAGCGCCGGATGAGCGCATCGACATCACCGCTCTCGTCCTGAAGCAAGGAGTGGTTCGGGGCCAACTCCTCAATCAGCGTTGCCGCGGTTCGGAGGACGTTTTGCCAATGCCCGGCGTCAGCATAGGCCTCGGCAAGCGTGACGATGCGATCGAGTTTAGCAAGATCGCTCTGGAGCAGCCTGTAGTACTCCTCGCCGTAGTCCCAGTAACGGTCATCCTCGTCCATGTCGTCAGGGATCGTGGCGGCAATCTGGCGGCGAAGCGCGGTTTCGTCTACTGGCGGGTCGTCTAGGGAATACCGTTTCCGAGGCCGGAGCTCGAGCAGCTCTTCCAGCCCAGGGTGGCGTTTCACCATCTGCTCGATCACGGCGATTAGCGCCTCGCGGTCCCGCTTTTCCAGGAGCGTGCCGATTGGAGGCCGAACCTCAAAGGTTTCCGGCTCGTTCAGCCAAGTCAGAAGCAGGGCGACAACGTGTTTGCAGAATCCGCCGCGCGGGCAGTCGCAGGCATAGGCAACCGGTTTCGCGTGCGTTCCTGGTCGGACGTGGCCAGGGTCGCTTCCACCAGATAGGGACCGCCGCTGGAGCCGTGGCAGCGGGCACGAAGGGTGTTGTCCCGACGGATCGCGCTGAAAACGTGGTGCGAGCGGTCGTATCCCTGCCCGCGCGTGAAGCTTCCCTGGTTCGTCTGGGCCGCGATCTCCACCGCGGAGAGTGGGAGGAGGCCGGTTGCACGTTCGCCGATGTCGGAGTCTGTCGTGGGCCTGGTCGCGGTGCGGGACATGGCGACTCCTGGCAGGTGGGATTCGTTACGTTCGCGCGGCGTCGAGCGCGCATCGGTGCGCCCGAAAGGCGTCGTCCCCGCGGACCGCGAGGATGACGCGGTCAATCTCTGGATGATCGTCGAGGTAGGCGGCAACTTCCCGTACGGCGATCCGGGCCGCGCGCTCCATCGGGAAGCGGTACGCGCCAGTCGAGATGGCCGGGAAGGCGACCGTTCTGGCTCCAGCGTGTGACGCCAGAGCCAGGCTCTGCTGATAGCAGGACGCCAGGAGTGCGTCCTCGTCCGCGTTCCCGCCGTGCCAGACCGGGCCGACGGTGTGGATCACCCACGGGGCCGGCAGATCGAAGCCAGGGGTGATGCGGGCCTCGCCGGTCGGGCAGCCGCCTATCTGCCGGCAGGCCTCGAGGAGGCGTGGTCCCGCCGCGCGATGAATGGCCCCATCGACGCCGCCACCGCCCAGCAGCGAGGCATTGGCCGCATTGACGATGGCATCGACCAGCAGAGTGGTGATGTCTGCCTGCACGATCTCAATGCGGTCGCTCATCGGCGCCCACCTCGCGCTAGAAGCCGCTGGCGCCCTCATAAACGAGATCGCGGCAGCGCATCTCGACCTCGCGCGGCTCGAGCGGGCTGCGGGCCAAACCACCCGCGATGGCGGCCTCGGCCACGGCGGCGGCGACGCGCGGCGCAACACGCAAGTCGAGGCTATCGGGGATCAGGAAGCTCGCTGACAGCTCAGTCGGATCGACCAGATCGGCAATGGCGCGCGCGGCGGCGATCTTCATGGAGTCGTCAATCGTGCGCGCTTTGACGTCAAGCGCTCCGCGGAAGACGCCCGGGAAGGCGAGAGAATTGTTGACCTGATTGGGGTAGTCGGATCGCCCCGTGGCGACGGCCAGCGCCCCGGCCTCCAGCGCCAGGTCGGGCGTGATTTCCGGCGTGGGGTTGGCCAGCGCGAACACGAGCGGATTTGGAGCCATGGTCGAAACCATTTGCGGCGTCAGGGCCCCGCCGGCTGAAAGGCCGATGAAGACGTCCGAACCGACGATGATGTCGCTCAGGGAGCCCGTGCGGCGCTCGCGGTTGGTCAGCCGCGCGATCTCCTCCTTCGAGAAGTCCATCCGTTCGGGGCGGCCCTCGTAAATCGCGCCAGTACGGTCGCAGAGCACGACGTCACCGATGCCCAGACCGACCAGGAGTTTCGTGACGGCGACGCCGGCCGCGCCCGCGCCGTTGATGGTGACGCGCAAATCCTCCATGCGGCAGCCGCGAATCTTGCAGCCATTGATCAAGGCGGCGGCGACGACGATGGCCGTGCCATGCTGGTCGTCGTGGAAAACGGGCATGTCGAGCGACTCGCGCAGCTTGCGCTCGATCTCGAAGCAGCGCGGCGCGCTGATGTCTTCCAGATTGATGCCACCGAAGTTGGGGGCGATGTTCTGGACGATGCCGACAATCTCGTCGACCTCGCGCGCGGCCAGGCAGACGGGAAAGGCCTCTACCCCGGCCAGCGTCTGCAACAGGACAGCCTTGCCCTCCATGACCGGCAACGCGGCCTGTGGGCCGATGTCGCCCAGGCCGAGGACTGCCGAGCCGTCGGTGACAATGGCGACCAGATTTCCCTTGGCCGTGATCTCATCGACCATGGCCGGGTTGTCGCGAATGACGTGCGCGGGCGACAGCGCTGCCGGCGGCACATAGAGCATATTGAGGATGTGATGATCCCGGATCGGGATTTTGGAGCGGATCTCCAGCACCCCGCCATGCCGGGCGCGCAGGTCGATTGCTTCTTCACGGAAGGTCTTGTGTTCGCCCCTGGCCGAGGGCTTCGGCGGCAGGAGGCGGCCTTCATAGACGAAGCGCCGCGTCCGCTCGGCCACCAGCTCTGGCGCCACCTCGCGCCGCGCCTCGCCCGCTTCCAGGGCGCCGCGAACGACCGCGGCCGCCACGGCCGGGGCAACCTGGAAATCGAAAATGCGCGGCACGATGTAGTCCGCGTGGAGCGCGTCCGGCTGGATGATGCCGGCCAGCGCCTCGGCGGCGTAGAGCAGCGTGCGGAGGCGGATGTTGCGCGCGCGCGAGTCGAGCAGGCCGCGAAAGACGCCCGGAAAGACGAGCGAGATATCCATCGTATTCGGAAAATCGGAGCGGCCGGTGGCGACCACCTTCGCGCCGGCGGCTCGCGCGGCGCCGGGTGAGATTTCCGGCTCCGGCACCGCCAGGGCGAAGACGATCGGGTCCTTCGCCATCGAGCGGATCATCGCCTCGGTGACGATGCCGCCCGTCGAGAGGCCGATGAAGACGTCCGCATTCTCGAGCATGTCGGCGAGGTTGCCGCGGCGGCCCGCCAGGTTCGTTTCCTTGGCCAGATAGGCCTTCGCCCAATTCATGCGGCCTGGCCGGTACTTGTAGATGGCCCCGGCGCTATCGCAGACCACCAGATCGCGCACGCCGGCGCGAGTGAGGAGCCGGGCGACGCCGATGCCGGCGACGCCCGCGCCGGAGATGACGACTTTCACGTCCTCCAGCGCTTTCCCAACCACCTTCAGCGCGTTCATCAACCCGCCGAGGACGAGTATGGCGGTGCCATGGTGCTGGTTCGAAAAGACGGGGATATCGGCGCCATTCTCCAGATTGTCCGCGATGCTGAAGGCACGAGGGGCGGAGATGTCGTCGAGGCAGACGGCGCCAAAGGTCGATGAGAGCGCGAGGCCGGTTTCGACGATCTGGTCGGGGTCGTTGGTGGCGAGCGAAATTGGGAAGGCATCGACGCCGGCAAACGTCTTGAAAATAACGCTCTTGGCTTCCTCCAGGGGAATCGCCGCCTCTGGCAGCCCGCCCCGGCGGCCGAAGATGTCTGAGCCATCGGTAAGGATGGCCACGGTGTTGCCCCGGCAGGTCAGGTCGAATGACGCCAGCGGGTCGTCGCTGATGGCGAGGCACGCTTCGGCGACGCCTGGCGTGTAGACCAGGGAGAGGATGGCGCGGTCGCGGATCGGAATCTTGGAGCCGACGCCGATGAGACCCTTGTACCGCCGCCGGTAGTCAAGCCCTTCCTGCTCCAACGGGGGCAGTGCAGGGCGAGCTGGCGCAAGGCTCGGCGCGGGCGTAACCGGCGCGGGGACCCGGCCATTGTCATCGTTGTCGCGTCTTGATGCAGGTTGCCTGGCAGCCTTTTTCGTCTCTGTCATGCACCCATTCTACGTGGTCTCGGCAAGCATGCGACGACTCACCGCGATGCTCTTGCATCTTTACAGGCATTCGACCACGAGGCAGGGATCACCATGGCGCTCGCCGGCGATTTGAATGAGGCGCCAAACACTAGCCGACGCTGCGGCCAAAGCGGTCGATGGCCCCGATCAGCTCGGTCATCAACTCTTCCCGATCCACTTCGCTGCCGCCTTCCTGCCAGGCGCTGGCCACACAGCCGCGGACATGATCCTCGAGGACCAACAGCCCGGTCTGCCGGGCGGCGGCGATAATCGCCGAAAGCTGGGTCAGCACGTCGAGGCAGTACTCATCCTCCTCGACCATCCGCTGCACGCCGCGAACCTGCCCTTCCATGCGGCGCAGGCGGGCCAGAATCTTGGCCTTGTCGTGAGCGTACGAGGTTGACGTCCGGCGTGGGCCCTCGCGCTCCATGCCGCCGGCAACCTCAGGATTGGTATTGGTCAGGGCGTGGCTTGTGGAGCCGCCACGGGGCCGCACATCACTCATGGCCATATAATACCCCCAAGGGGTAACCCCGTGCAATGTCGGGCGGCGAAGCCCGTGGCTGGAATCCTGGAAGACGGCTTCATCACGAATCTCGATACCCCGGATCGTGGGCTTGACACGAGTGGTACGATTGGTTCGTCCGGCTGAATACCCCCACAGGGTATTCTCGGGATTCGCTGCTGAAAGGCGTTGCGGACGCCGTGGCCGTTTGGCAGCGTTTACTTCATTCGCTGGTGTTTGATCCTGAGGAGGCTCGTCCGCATGTCCACTACCTTGTCCGGCGCCGGCGCCAGGACAGCTGAAGCCGTCATTCCCATTACAGGGATGACCTGCGCTTCGTGCGTCAATCGGGTCGAGAAGGCGATCGGCAAGGTTGCTGGCGTCGAAAACGCCTCCGTCAACCTGGCGACCGAGCGCGCGACCGTAACCTACGATCCCGATCAGACAAATCTCGGCCAGATCGCGCAAGCGGTCGAGAAGGCGGGCTACGGCGTCGACGAGCTGCCCCCGGAGCCAGTCAGCGTGCTTGTTGCGCCAGCCGCGCCCGCCATGCGGAGTCCGGGCGGCAACGGGGCGGTCGAAATCGGCTCGGCTGGTCCGGCCGAAGCGGTCTTGCCGATCGAAGGAATGACCTGCGCCTCCTGCGTGCGGCGAGTCGAAAAATCGCTGGCCGGCACGCCTGGCGTTGCTGATGCCAACGTCAACTTTGCCACCGAGCAGGCCGTCGTGCGCTTTGACCCGGCACGTACGTCGCTGGACCAGTTGCGCGCGTCGGTCGAAAAAGCCGGGTATCGCGTCGGTGAGATGGCCGCCGCGCCGGAAGTTGCGGCTCCTGTGTCAGCCGTCGCTGTCGCCGCCCCGAAATCGGCGGCGGACGCGGCGATGGATGCCCGCGATCGGCGGCGAGACCATGAGATCGCCGATCTCAAACTGAAGTGGCAAGTCAGCCTGGCGGTTGGCCTGGTCATGATGGCATTGATGTTCCTGCCGCTGCCGATCGAGCCATGGATCCTGGCGCCGGTTCTGCTGATCGCGGCGACCATTGTCCAGTTCTGGGCGGGCGGCGACTTCTACCGGCAGACCTGGGCCGCGGCGAAGCACGGCGCCACGAACATGAATACCCTGGTGGTGGTGGGCACCTCGGCGGCCTATCTCTACAGCGCCTTCGTGACCCTCTGGCCAGGGCTGGCCGCTCGCTGGAACCTGCCCTTCCATCTCTACTTCGAATCCGCGGTCATCATCATCGCCTTGGTGCTCCTGGGACGCTGGCTGGAGGCGCGAGCCAAGCGTTCGACCGGCGAGGCAATCAAGGCGCTGATGGGCCTCCAGGCCAAAACGGCGCGGGTCATCCGCGGCGGCGTCGAACAGGACATTCCGGTCGAGCAGGTCGTTGTCGGCGATCTGGTTCGGGTCCGCCCCGGCGAGAAAATCCCGGTCGATGGCGTGGTGCGCGACGGGATGTCAACCGTCGACGAGAGCATGCTGACCGGCGAGAGCATGCCGGTCGAGAAGACCGAGGGCGAGACGGTTTTTGGCGCGACCATCAACCGGACGGGAAGCTTCGTTTTCGAGGCGACCAGAGTTGGCCGGGATACGACGCTCGCCCAGATCGTGCGCCTGGTGGAAGAGGCGCAGGGCTCCAAGGCGCCGATGCAACGGTTGGCGGACGCGGTTTCCGCCCGGTTCGTGCCGCTGGTACTGGTGCTGGCCGCCCTGACCTTCGTTGGCTGGATGATCCTGGGGCCGGAGCCGAAGGTCTCCTATGCCATTCAGGCCGCCATTGCGGTCCTGGTGATTGCCTGCCCTTGCGCCCTTGGCCTGGCGGCGCCGACCGCCATCATGGTCGGCACTGGCAAGGCTGCCGAGAATGGCATCCTCGTTCGCGGTGGCGAGGCGCTGGAGCAGGCGCGCAAGATCGACGCGATCGTGCTCGACAAGACGGGCACCATCACCCGCGGGAAGCCGGCCGTAAGCGAGGTGGTGCCGATCAATGGCTTCAGTGACGCCGAGATGCTGCGACTGGCCGCCTCCCTGGAGGTTGGCTCCGAGCATCCGCTCGGCGAAGCGATCGTCGAGTCCGCGAAGTCGCGTGGCCTCGAAGCACCGGCGGCAACGGGATTTCAGTCGATCACCGGCAAGGGGATCGAGGGGGCAGTCGATGGCCGTGCCGTGCTGGTCGGCAATCGCGCGCTGCTCTCCGATCGTGGTGTCGCCGTCGAGGCGCTGGCCGATGAGGCCGCTCGACTCGCCGCGTCTGGCGCGACCCCGGTCTATGTCGCGGTCGATGGCAAGCCAGCCGGGCTGATCGCCATCGCCGATACCATCAAGCCGGAATCGCGCGAGGCAATCGCGCAGCTCCGTGCCCTCGGCCTCGATGTCTGGATGCTCACGGGCGACAGTCACGGCACGGCCGAGGCGATCGCGCGGCAGGTCGGCATCGCGCCGGACCGTGTTCTGGCGGAAGTCCTCCCTGGCGAAAAGGCCGACAAGGTTCGCGCCCTGCAGGAAGAGGGCAAGACCGTTGCCATGGTCGGCGATGGCATCAACGATGCCCCAGCCCTGGCGCAGGCCGATCTTGGCATTGCCATCGGCACCGGGACGGATGTCGCCATGGCCGCTTCCGACATAACCCTGATCGGCGGTGACCTGAGCAATATCGTTACGGCCATCGCCTTGTCGAGGAAGACCGTTTCCACAATTCGGCAAGGGCTCTTCTGGGCATTTGCCTACAACGTGGCGCTGATTCCGCTGGCGATGGGGCTCCTGTATCCCTTCACCGGGATCGTGCTCAATCCCATGATCGCCGCCGGGGCGATGGCTCTCAGCAGCGTCAGCGTGGTCACCAATGCCCTACGCCTGCGGGGATTCCGCAAGCCGAAGGATGCGGCCGAGATCGCGAACCCTACCTTCTGGGCGCGCGCGGCGGACTACGCCTACTTGATCCTGATCGGGCTCTTCGGCATTCTGGCCGGCGTGATCGCGTTCAACGTCCTGCCGCGGGATGGGATGGAGATGTCGGCTATGACGCGGGACGGCTCGGAGCCCGTGTCGATAGAGCGGTTCGCGACGCCTGACCGCACGATTGCGATGTCGGGTGGCGCGGCGCTGACGCCCGACCCGGCCAGCTTTCACTATGAAGTCGGCGAAATGGTGGCCTTCGTGGTCACGAACGATACCGACGGCGACCGCATCTTCGCTATTGGCGACTCGCGCGGGAAGCCAGCGGGCGCGATGACGGATCACGGCTCGGAAATGGCGAGCGATGCAGCAAACGTGGCTGTTCAGCCCGGCGAAACGGCCACGATCGTGCATGCATTTGCGCCGAGCGCGGTCTCGCTTTCCTGGACGCCAGCCGGCGGCGACGAGCATGGATTCAGCGCGAGGTTGGAGCCGGTTCCGTAGCCTTGCCAGCGGCCCCTTTCTCCGAACCCGATCCGGCGGCGGCCGCCGCCGGATCGGGTTCGACGACTCGCCATAGCTCGCGGCTGGTCCGCGGCGACTTGACCTTCAAAACAATCACGAGAACCACTATCGGGAAGAGCCCGAATGTCAATGCCTCGAACGTCGCCCTGTCGCTGATAGCGAGGAATCCATCCTTCGTCGCCGCGACGAGCCATTGCGCGACCCATTGGAACGCCAGGTGGTAACCGACCCCAGCCCAAATCGAGCCTGACAGTACGCGCACGATGCCGAGGACGATGGCGAAGGTGAACAAGATGAAGACTCGTTCACCAGAGGCGGCCGCGCCAATGAGCCAGGCCCAAAGCGTGAACAACACGGCTTGGGCGAAGACCGCCAGCCCGCGTGAAAAGCGGCTGGCAAGATTGCGGTAGAAATACCCGCGAAAGACGAGCTCTTCGGGGAGCGCTTCATAGAGGAAGACCAGCGCTGGCAAGCCAATGGCGAGAAACACCAACTCGCGGCTTGGCGGGCCATGCGTCTCGATGCGAACCCCGCCGATTGTCAGGGCCACCAGAGCGCCCACGGCCGCGCTGGCGGACCAAAGCGCCATGCCGGCGAACACTTGACGCCAAGCGCCGCGCGCGGTGGCGAAGCCGAGCGTTTCCCATGACCGCCGATCGAGATAGCGCCGCGCCAGCCAGACGAGCGGGAGGGTCAGCGCCGTGGCGAGAACGGCCCGCACCGCGTGTCCAACCCGGTCCGCTTGTCCAAACGAATCCTGCTCTGGCGGGCCGAATGCCTCCGCGAGCCAACCCAGCCCGCGCCAGATCAATACCACTCCGGCAAACACGATCATGATGCGCCAGAGGAGGGCTGGCCGGTCATCTTCGACGGGGGCGCCAGCCTTGCTGGCTGGTAGATCGCGATAGGACACGGTTAACTCCCACATCGTTCCTGATGATGTTCGACGAAAAGACAGGCGTTCTGGCCGCGCTTCGCACGCCGGTGCGCTCGCCGGCTCCAGGCGCTACCGGAACGCCGCCGCGTTCGTGGCCACCCATTCTGCAAACGTGCGCGCCGGCCGACCGGTGATTTCGGCGACCGTGGGCAGCGCCGCTTGCGGATGATCGACAGCCAGTGCGTCTCCATCGAGGAGCCAGTCGGTGGCATCGCCATAGCCCCGGGCCAACAGCTGCTCGCGCGCGGCCCCATGCGACAGTTCCTCAAAGCGGATCGAACGGCCGAGGACGTCGCTGAAGATTCGAACCCGGTCGAGTTTGGACAGCGATTCGGGGCCCGTGAGGACGTACTTTGCGCCGGCGTGTCCATCGTCGAGGATCGCCTTCGCCGCGACCGCCGCGATGTCGTCGAGGTCGATTGGGGCGTAGGCGGCACGGCCATAGGCCGCGCGGACAACGCCTTCGCGCACCATGTCGGCCCAATCAAGCATGTTGTTCATGAACTCGCCAGCGCGCAAGTGCGTCCACGCGAATTCACCACCGTGCTCGACAGCGCGCTCGACCGCGTAGTAATGCCATGTGCTCGGGTCGCCTTCCGCTTCCATATCCGCGCCGCTGGAGGTCAACGAGACGATACGCTGTACGCCAGCATCCGCGGCCATGGCGACTGTCTGCCGCACCGTGCGCGGGAACGGCGCCAAATAGACGTGATCGACACCACGGAAGGCGGCCGGAAGTGACTCGGGGCGACCGAGATAGCCTTCGACGACCTCGACGCCGGCCGGAAGCGCGGCCTTCACTGGGTTGTTGGTTAGCGCGCGAATCTCGGCGCCGGAATCGAGCAAATGGTTGACCACCAGGCGTCCGACGTTGCCGGTGGCGCCAGTCACCAGAATCTTCATGGCATCTCCTTCGCGGGCAATTGACCTGAAGTCACCTTCGGGAGGGGGGCGCCATCGACGTGCCATCCTCCGACGGAAGGATCACATCCCTTTCGGTACGATGGTTCTGGAGCCAGGATCCTCCTCTCCGATCAGGATGGCGATTTATTGAGACATTCCTAGGAGGCCTCGCGCTCGGCGCCGATGTCCGGCACATGCTCGGACTCTCTGGCAACCAGGCGCGGGCCGGGTTCAGGGCTCGTCGCGGTCAGGAGTTGCGTCGCGGCCAGTTCTCGGTAGAGGCCATCGCGTGCGATCAACTCGCCGTGCGTGCCCACGGCGTGGACCTCTCCGGCGTCCATGACGACGATGCGGTCGGCCATGGTAACCGTCGAAAGCCGGTGCGCGACCACCAGCACGGTCGTCCGTTTTGCCAGGTCGGCGACGGTTTCGCGCAGGGCAAGTTCGTTGACCGCGTCGAGCTGGGACGTCGCCTCGTCGAGCAACAGTAGGCGAGGCTTGCGTAGCAGCGCACGCGCTATGGCCACGCGCTGCCGTTCTCCGCCGGAGAGCGTGCTGCCGCGATGACCGAC
>CAYSXO010000006.1:10208-42142 GCA_964434995.1 uncultured Sphaerobacteraceae bacterium | reverse complement strand
ACGACCAGGCCCGCGACCAGGGCGTTTTCCTGCTCCTCGCCGCCCCTGGCCTGCCACGGGAGACCGAGATTGTCGCCAAGGACGTCATTCTCGTGCTCGATACGTCTGGCAGCATGGAAGGAGAAAAGATCGAGCAGGCGCGGGAGGCTCTGCTGTACGTCCTCGATCATCTCAACCCGGAAGATCGGTTCAACATCGTCGAGTTCAGCACCGGAGCCCGCGAGTACGCCCGCGAGCTACAGCCCTCCACCGACGCGGCCGATGCACAGGCATGGGTCGAACGGCTTGGCGCGACAGGGGGCACCGATATCAACCTGGCTCTGCTCAACGCCCTCGACATGGTCGAGCCAGAGCGGCCAACGATGCTCCTCTTCATGACCGACGGCCTCCCGACCGAAGGCGAGGTTGAGATCGAGCGCATTCTCTCCAATGCCTCCGCCGCCGCTCCTGACAACGTGAGACTCTTCGCTTTCGGCGTTGGTGACGACGTCGATACGATCCTGCTCGACACCCTGTCCAGCGACCATCACGGCCGCACGACCTACGTGCGCCCCGGCCAGGCGCTCAACGAGGCGGTCTCCAGCTTTTACGCGGGCATTACCGCTCCCGTATTGGCCGATGTGGACCTCAGCGTGACTGGCGTAGAAATCTCGGAGCTTTACCCCTCGCCGCTCCCGGACCTCTTTGCGGGATCGCAACTCGTCGCTCTAGGCCGCTACGCCAAGGGCGGCGCCGGGACGGTCACGCTGCACGGCGAAGTCAACGGCGAACCACGCGAGTTCAGCTACCCGGTCACCTTTGCCACGGAAGGTGGAAGCGAGTTTCTCCCACGGCTCTGGGCAACCCGGAAGATTGGGTATCTGCTGAATCAGATTCGCCTGCATGGCGAGAATGCCGAATTGGTCGATGCCATCGTCGATCTCAGCCTGGAGTACGGCATCGTCACGCCGTATACCTCCTACCTCATCACCGAGGACGACATCCTCTCCGAGGAGGCTCGCGACCGCGCCGCCGACGAGGCGGTATCGCGCATTCAGGCAGCACCCGCCTCAGGGTCCGTTGCCGTTACCCAGGCGCAGGAAGTGCAGGCGCTGGCAGATGCCGACATGGCCGCGCCGGCCCCGGCAGCGACCTATGTGAGCGCGTCTGGCGAATCGGTCAATGCCGCCGAGGTGCTCCGCTATGTCGGGAATCGCACCTTCGTGCTGCGCAACGATGTCTGGACGGACATCGCCTACGATGCGGAGACGATGGACACCGTCGGCGTGGCCTTTGCCAGCGACGACTACTTCAATCTCCTGAGCGAACACCCTGAGCTTGGCGAGGCATTCGCCTTGGGCCAACAGGTCATTGTGGTCCTTGGCGACACCGCCTATCAGGTGGTATCGTCCTGAGGCTGTCGCAGGAGCGGGCAAGTCGCCCGCTCCTGCTACCATCCGGGCGGCATTCGGGCTACGGAAAGGAAGCGCGTGGGCATGGTGACCATCGACACTTCAACCGAGTTCGGCGAGCGGGTGGAACGCCATCTCGTGGACGATCGCATCGTCTGGCTCTCGACAGCCGATCCCGATGGCACGCCCCAGCCCTCCCCCGTCTGGTTCCTCTGGGATGGCGATACGGTCCTGATGTACAGCCAGCCGAACACGCCGAAAGTCCGCAACATCGAAGCGAATCCGCAGATCAGCCTCCACTTCAATTGCAATGAGAATGGCGGCGACGTGATCATCATGACCGCCGAAGCCCAGGTCGATGACGATACGCCTCCGGCCAGCGACGTTGTGGCCTACATCGAGAAGTACACCGAGGGATTGAACGGAATCTCGATGTCCCCCCAGAACTTCTCAGCCGCGTACTCCGTGCCGATCCGCGCGCGGCTGACATCACTACGCGGGCACTGAGAGCCTCCGCGTTCAGAACACCGCTTGCAGCAGCGAGCCAAAGAACGAGCCAAAGACCACGCCGGCGATGATCGCCAGCGTGATCCCGGCCGCGACCATCACGAGGAGCGTCCAGGCTTTTCGGTCTGCCTGGAGGCGTTCCCTTCGCTCAGCTTCTGTCGGCTCGTGACGTGGCCGCGTTACCGGCTGGCCGCTCACGCCAAATCCGTCAAAGCCACCGACATACCGCCGCATGATCTGATCCTGGATCACCTGCTGCCGGATAGTCCTGTCGTACGCGACGCGCTGTAGCGGGTCGGAGAGAACGGCATACGCGGCGTTGAGGCGGCGGGCATAGGCTTCAGCCTCGGCACGCCGTCCTGCTGGTTGCCGGTCGGGGTGCGCCTGTTTCATTGCCTTGCGGTACGCCCTGGTGATGTCCGCGTGGGTGGCCATGAAATCGACACCCAGCAGGGAATAGTGATCCTCTTCATCTATCGTGGCGTCAGGCCCAGGCGAGCTGCCACGGTTCCCAGCTTCGGCTTTGGCAGACAATGAGCCAATCCACGGCGCACCCGCGATCTCGTCTTCACGCGTGCGCGTCCCAGAGATACAACGTTCGCGCCCAGGCGTCACGCGGGAAGACCGCCATCACGAACAGCGCGAAGTGTACGAAAGACTGCCCGCCTTACTGAACCTGCTCTTCTCGGACGACGGAGCGCATCCATGCCCCCTCCGGTACAATCGGGGCATCGATAGAGGCTTTCCATCAGAGCGCCGGCGGGCGCCATGCGCGAGCAAGGGTCGTTTCATGCGGGTCGATCTCGTCACGGTTCCCTACCGCTATGACCGTCGCGGTGAGGGCATCGGCGCTGGGCCGAATGCCCTACTCGATGCGGGTCTCGCCAGGGAGCTCGCGAGCGCGGGCGTCGAAGTTGGCGGCCACTTTGAGGCATGGCTGAATCCTGATCTCCGCGTCGAAGGCAGAACGGCAATCAATATTGGGATCCTCGGAGCAGAGACCGCCGCGCTCGTCGCGGCGTCGAGGCGGGCTGGCGCCGGACCGCTCATTCTCGCGGGCGATGACACCGCGTCGATCGGCGTGGTCTCCGGGTTGCAGCAGACCGATGGCGCGGGCGCGCGGTTGGGCATCGTCTGGCTCGACGCTCACGGCGATTTCAATACACCGGACACGTCGTACAGCGGGATTCTGGCGGGGATGCCCGTCGCGATTCTGGCCGGGCTCGCCGGCCCACTGTGGAGAGAGGCCGCGGGCCTTGCGGCGCCAATTGCAACCGAGCGCATCATTCTGGCCGGAACCCGCGATCTTGACGAGAAAGAGCAGGCGCTGCTTCAGGCGACCGAGGTCCGCGTCGTCCAAGCCGGAGGCATGCGCTCCGGCAACGCCTTTGAGACTGAGGTGGAGCGCCTGTCAAAGCGATGTGATCTCCTGTACCTGCACGTCGACCTCGATGTGCTCGATCCGCGATTTGTCCCCAGCGCCTCGACCCCATCTCCAAATGGCCTCACTACCGTGGAACTGATCGCGGCCATGACGGTCGTTTTCAAGACGGGGCAGACAGCGGCAGCCTCCATGAGCAGCGTGAACCCAGGGGCAGGCTACCGGGGTCAACGGTCGGTTGCTTCGGCGATGACGTGCCTGGTAGGCGCGCTCCCAACGTGGCAAACCAGCCCCATGTGCCGCGAACTCACGCAGTAGCATCGTTGTTCGCGGTAGCGTCGCGTGTTACACTCCCGCGCTGTGCCCGGATTCCGGGCGCGCCCTGTTGCGATCCACTGTGCTGGGCAGCCGGGAGGCTGGTCCTCCGCGCGCTGATAGCCGGTTTGCGAGATTGATTCGAACGCAAGGAAGACGGAGTTCCTTCAGATGGTTGCCCAGATTGTTCGCGAAATCGAAGCAGAGCAACTCAAGCCCGCGAATCCGGACTTCGGGCCCGGCGACACCGTGCGCGTGCATGCCAAAGTCGTTGAAGGGACCCGAGAGCGAATCCAGGTCTTCGAGGGTGTCGTCATCCGTCGGCGCGGCGGCGGCATCAACGAGAACTTCACCGTGCGCCGACTTGCCTCTCATGGCATCGGCGTTGAGCGGACATTCCTCATCAATTCTCCGCGCATCGACAAGATTGAGGTCACGCGCCGTGGCCGTGTTCGCCGCGCCAAGCTTTACTACCTGCGTGGCCGCACCGGCCGGGCTGCCCGCATGGGCACCCAAGCGGCAGCCGGACCGCTGCAGACCTAGTCCTCCTTTCCACGACGCCAGTAATCACGAGGAAGCGCCTGGCAGGCTCGCCAGGCGCTTTCCGCGTTGTCGACGAATGCCAGCGCCGCCCTTCACACCTGAATCCGGCCACATGGTACGGTGTCGAGACGAAATCGCGTTCTCGGCGGGATCAGCTTTAGCGCATGGCCCACTCAGTACATCGTAGAGCGCGTCTGGATGCCCCTGGCCTCAACTGGGAGCGCGCGTTCTGGCGCTCTGGCATGACCGCGGTCGCCGGGGTCGATGAAGTCGGCCGAGGCGCCATGGCCGGGCCGCTTGTGGCCGCCGCCGTGGTCCTGCCCGCGTGTGAAGGCAACGCTCTGCGGCGGTTGCGCGTCAACCTCGCCGAGGTGCGCGATTCAAAACTCCTGCGTCACCAGAAGCGCGTCGAGCTTGTTCAAGCGATCAATCGAGCGGCTATAGCGATTGGCATAGGCGTGGCGCCAGTCGAGGAAATCGACGCGGTCGGCGTCGGGCCGGCAAATCGGATGGTCATGGAGCGAGCGGTCCTGGATCTCGGCGTCGATGTTGATGCGCTCGTAATCGATGCCTGTGTCCTCGACCTCGGTTGCCCGCAGAGCGGGCCGATTGATGGCGACGCGCTTTCGCTTTCCGTGGCCGCGGCGTCAATCGTCGCCAAGGTCAGCCGGGATACGATGATGGTTGCGCTGGGCGAAGAAGACCCCAGATACGGCTTCGAAATGCACAAGGGCTACTGTTCCGCGTTGCACCTTGCCCGCCTCACCGAACATGGCCCATGCATCCATCACCGACGATCGTTCGCCCCAGTTGCTGCCAGGATCGGCTCCCGGTGAGCCGTACGGCTCGCCAAAAGCTTGGCGCGGCGGGAGAAAACCTCGCACGGCGCCGGCTCGAACACTTGGGCTACGTGCCGCTCGCCACGAACTGGCGCTGCCCTTCCGGCGAACTCGATCTGGTCATGCGCGATGGCGAGGTCGTCGTCTTTGTCGAGGTCAAGACGCGGCATGGAGAAGCCTTCGGCGCCGCCGAGAATGCGCTCACACCGGCACAAACGCGGCGGCTTCTGCGATCCGCCGAGCTGTTCCTCGCCGCGCACGCGGAGCTGGAGAACCTTTTCTGGCGCGTTGATCTGGTTGCTATCACGCTGTCCACCACGGGCCAGATTGCTCGGTTCAACCATCTCGTCAATGCCGTCCGGGCCGAATGATTGCGCCGGTGTGTCGCTTGACGCCATCTCACAGCACAGAGGAATCCGGTATGCTCACGATGTGCCACGACGGCGCCGGAAATGAATGAGCCGGATTCGATCTTGCTCCAAAAAGAGCGAACCACGGGTGTGGGAGGAGAGAACGCCATGCGCATCACCGGCAGATTACTATCCACCTCGGTCATTGCCTCCGCGATGGCCCTGGCGCTTGTAGGCGCCGGCCTCGCGCAGGATGCAACGCCCTCGGCTGGCGATAACATGGCCAGCGCCGCCTATCCGAATCACCTCCACCTTGGCTCCTGTGACGATCTCGATCCTGCGCCGGCGTATCCACTGGCCGATCTCGAGTTTCCGGATTGGGTGGCTTCTCTCTCCGGTGATGAGAGCGCGTCAGTCGAAGTCGTCCTTCCGGAACCAGCCGAGTTCGGCAACGCGCCAATACCGGCGGCGGTGGCGACAACCGAGCTCCAGGTTCCCATCTCGGAGATTGTCGCGGGTGGCCACGCATTGAACGTCCACGATCCGGCCGATCCATCTCGGTATGTCGCCTGCGGCAACATTGGCGGCGTGCCTGACTCCCGTGGCGACCTCTTCGTCGGGCTCGGCGAGCACGAAGGATCAGGCTACTCCGGGGTCGCCTGGCTGCATGATAACGGCGGCAGCACCACGGTTGTGGTCTTCCTGACCCACCCAGCGGCGCAACCTGCTATCGCCGAAGGCCTGATGGCCATGGTTGCCGAAGCAGAGGCTGAAGCGGCTGCCGCGGCAACGCCCAGCGAATCCCCCGCGGCAACCCCCGGCATGGACGCCGATGCCGCACCCGAGGCGACTCCGGTTACCTGATCCTTGACATTTCGCATCACTCCACCGGCGCGGCTGCACCAGGCCGCGCCGGTTTTTCGCCGAGAAGGATTTGCCACATGGTCGATTCTCCGTTCGGATTTGCTTCGCCGCTTGGCGGTGTAGACGAGCACCGAGCCAGCGCGCCGGAGTCGGTGAGATGCGCCATCCTGACCGTCAGTGATACGCGAACTTCGGAAACGGACACGTCCGGCGGTCTCATTCGCGACACCCTGCGCATAGCTGGTCACGCGGTCGTCGACTACCAAATCGTGCCGGATGAACCCGACCAGATCCGGCGCATGCTGGACGAATGGACACGAATCGACAGCATTCAGGCCATTCTCTCCAACGGGGGCACCGGGATTGCCGCCCGCGACACAACGTACGACGCGATTTCGGGCATGCTCGACAAGCGCATCGACGGGTTTGGCGAGCTGTTCCGGATGCTCTCGTGGGACGAAGTCGGCCCCGCCGCCATGCTCTCTCGCGCGGTAGCCGGCGTGGCCAACGGCACGCTGGTGATCGCTATGCCAGGATCGACAAATGCTGTCCGCCTGGCCATGAGCAAGTTGATCGTTCCCGAACTTGGTCACCTCGTCTTCGAGATCAACAAGTAGCCGAGAGGCCAACGAGCTTTGTACCGGCATTGCCGCACCGCCAACCCTCGGCTAGCATCGCTAGTGGGTCAGGAATCGGCCATGCGATGACAGCCGGAAAGGATCGACGGCGAGTGAGCGGCGTAGAGAGCCGGGAGGCCAAACGACAGGCGCGCGTTCTCAAGGGATTCCGAGACTACCTCCCCGAACAGATGATTCTGCGGCAGCGGATCATCGGCATCTTCCGCGACATCTTCGAGCTTCATGGGTTCGAGCCGCTCGACACGCCCGCCCTCGAATACCTCGACGTTCTCACCGGCAAGGCGGGCGAGAACGAGAAGTTGATGTATCGCTTCGAGGACGCGGGCGGCCGCGAGGTCGGCCTGCGATACGATCTGACCGTGCCCCTGGCCCGCGTCGTCGCCCAGCATCAGAACGCGCTGGTCCTCCCATTCAAGCGGTATCACATCGCGCCGGTCTGGCGCGCGGAGAATCCGCAGCGAGGCCGGTTCCGTGAGTTCTGGCAGTGTGATGCCGATATCGCGGGGTCTGCTTCGCCGCTGGCCGATGCCGAGGTCATTGCCATCATGGCCGAGGCGCTGGAAGCCATAGGCCTGCCGGAGTTCGTGATCCGCATCAGCCATCGTCGGCTGCTGGAAAGCCTGGGCCGTGCCGTGGGTGTGCCCGAGAACAAGGCAACGTCCCTCTATCGAGCGATCGATAAGCTGGACAAGGTCGGCGCCGCGGGGGTTATTCGTGACCTGGAAGGCGCGGGCGTTGACAGCGATCAGGCAGAGCGCATCCTGGAATTCGTTGAGCGGAAGGGCGAGCCACTGGCGCTCTTGAGCGACCTTCTGGCTGAACTCGATGACGTGCCGGGTGCAACGGCCGCGATCGCGGACCTCAGGCAAATCTTTGAGATCCTTCCCGATTTCGGTGTTTCACCCGCCAGATATGCGCTGGACCTATCGCTCGCTCGTGGGCTCGACTACTACACCGGCCCGGTCTTCGAGGCGACCGTCACCGAGCCAAAGGTTGGGTCCGTCGGGGGCGCGGGCCGCTACGATGGCCTGGTTGGCTCGTTTCTCGGCCGGCCGGTGCCTGCCACGGGAATGTCGCTGGGACTGGAACGAATCATCGAGGTTGTGCGCGAACACGGGCTGATGACAATCCCCTCAAGCGTGGCGCATGTGGCGATGATCATCCTTCCCGACACCACGGGCGCGGGCGCGAATCTGGCTTCGGAGCTCCGGCGACAAGGACTCCGGGTCGATCTCTCGTTGCAGCCGAACCGGAGCGTTGGCGATCAGTTGAAACTGGCTGGGCGAAAAGGGATCCCACTCGCGGTGATCCTTGGATCAAAGGAGCTAGCGGAAGGCGCGGCGACGGTCAAGGACCTGGCTAGCGGAGAGCAGGAGGTTGTTCCTCTCGCGGGACTCGCCGGCGCCCTGCTCACCCGGCCAGGCTGATGGTTCCGGCGAGTTCCTGTTCACGAA
Organism: uncultured Sphaerobacteraceae bacterium; assembly: GCA_964434995.1. GTDB lineage: Bacteria > Chloroflexota > Chloroflexia > Thermomicrobiales > UBA6265 > JACCXM01. Next base: position 33,860 of record CAYSXO010000006.1, on the reverse strand, counting down.
GCGATTTCGCTTCGCTTCGATGCACTCTGGGTACGGGGGAACGATGACCAAGGTAGATATTGGCGACGAGTTTCAGACCTATATGCTAGTGGTCGCGCATCCGGATGACAGCGAATTCTCGTCTGCCGGAACGGTCGCGCGCCTGAAGGACGCCGGGAAGCGAGTCGTCCTCATTCAGGTCACGTCGGGCGACAAGGGAAGTCCGGATCTCGACGCGAACTCCGCCGATCTGGCAAGAACGCGAGAGGCCGAACAGCTCGAGGCCGCGCGCCGGCTTGGCATGGACGAGGTTGTCTTCCTGCGCTGCGAGGACGGCGCCCTTATGCCTGACCTCGACCTGCGTGAAAAGATCGTCCGGATGATCCGCGCGCATAAGCCAGATGTGATCATCACGCACGACCCGTTTCGCCCGTACGCCTTGCATCCCGACCATCGAGCCGTCGGGCTGGCCTCGACCGATGCCGTGTACCCCACTGCTCGCGACCCGCTCTACTTCCCCACGCATCTCCAGGAAGGACTTCAGCCGCACAAGACCGCGGAGATCTGGTTCTTCGGCCCCGAACATCCCGACAAGATCGTCGATATCACCGAAACATTTGACCGGAAAATGCACGCCCTGCGCGCGCACCAGACACAAGTCGGCAATGCGGATGATTTGGAAGAGCGGATGCGTGACCGCGCCAGGGAACTCGCCGACGGGCACAACTTCGAGCTTGGCGAAGCCTTCAAGGTCATTCAGATGCGCCGTTAGTCCGGCGCGGGCGGCTTCGGAGCGGATCGCGCATGGACCGTTTCGCGGGCACAACAGCCAGAGATAACGCGCTTCGCGCGGTTGAAGCGGGCAGGGAGGCCTTCGGCGCCGGTTGGGCGCCAGACCGCATTGGCATTGCCCCCGGCCGCATCGAGCTTCTCGGCAACCACATCGACTACAACGGCGGTCCCGTCCTGGCGGCGGCCATCGACCGATTCCTTGCGGTTGCCGTTGCTCAAGACGATGCTTCGAGCACAATCCTGCGCGTCGTCGCCGCCGACGCGCCCGGCCGTCCGGTTGAGCACATTGATGCCTCGGTCCTCACCGACTGGCGAAATCCGCACCCGCCTCCAGTGTCATTCGACTACGTCCGAGGCCTCCTTGCAGCCGCCAATTCCCGATCGTGTGGCGTGACGGCTCACGCCGCCACCGTTGCATTCGCTGGCGACGTTCCGATCGGATTTGGCATCAGCTCGTCAGCCGCCCTTTGCGTCGCGCTCGCCTTGGCGCTCGTCGGCGACCACGGCGCACCCGAGCAAACGGTCTTGCTCGCGCAGGAGGCTGAACACCGGGCCGGCACCCCTTGCGGCACGATGGACCAATCAGCCTCGCTTGCAGGCGGCGTCATCGCCTTCGACGGCGCGACGCTTGCCGTTGAACGTCTCTCGCCGGATCTCGGCGACTTGGTCTTCGCCGTCGTTGCCTCGGGTGTCGACCGCTCGCTCAGCACCTCGTCCTACCCGGTTCGGGTTGCCGAATCGCGCGAAGCGCTGCGCCTGGCAAATGCATCTCTTGGCAAAAAGCTGCCCAATCTCGCGAGTCTGACCGGCGCACAACTCAAGGATCTCGACGCCGCGGGGGCATTGCCAGATTCACTTGCAAAGCGCGCGCGTCACGTCGTGGAAGAGACCGCGCGCGTGCGCGAAGGTCGCGAAGCGATGCTGACAGGCGACTGGCGTCGCTTCGGCGAGTTGATGACCCGGTCTGGCCGGTCGTCCGCAACCCTGTATGAGATCAGTCATCCAGACGTCGAGGAGCTCGTCTCCGAGGCCTTGGATGTCGATGGCGTGCTGGGGGCACGGATGATGGGCGGCGGAGAAGGAGGCGTGGCGCTGGTGCTCCTGTCCAGGTCGGCGGTTCCCACGCTTGAGGCACATTTGAGACGGGGCTACTATCGCCGGCGCACCATGCAGGCAGACGATGAGCTCATCCATGTCTGCGCGTTTGCGCCCGCGGCCGCCTCAGTCCCCGGCAGTGGCCTCGAACCACGCGGCAACGTCGACTACCCCCGGAGTGGGAATTGACCGCTTGAGCTTCTTCCGAATATCGCGGCTGCCGCGTTGCCGGTTGCGATAGGCCGTGGTGAGGTGGCACCCAGTTGCCGGATCGAGCACGAGAACCGTACCCTCCAGGCGGCGGCGGCGATCGTCCCGCAGATCCTCGGTGGGGATATCGCGCAGTCCCAGATAGATGAACGTTGCCTTGCCGGTGTGGTGGAGCCGGCCATGGGCGTAGACATATTGGACATCGGCAGTCGTCAGGTTGCGCTGCGCGAGCCGGCGGCTCGCATGCGCGGAAACGGTTGCTACAGATGTGCTTCGCGCCATCGTCCACCCCACGAGCGCCTGATGGGGAACGAGAATCCTGCGGCCGATCAGGCGCGATAGGCGGGCGGCCGAGGTGGGGGCGATGCAGAGTGGGTATTATGGTGCCTTAACCTTCACGGCTCGTCAAGATCGCGCGCCTCGTTTCTCCTGAGTCAAGGAATGGGAGATCAGCACTTCCGCTGGCGTGTCCACCCTGTCAAGACGTATCAATACCCCGCGTCGGTGTCGACAACGTTGAGCGGCGACTGCCCCCTCTGAATGCGCCTGATGTTCTCCTCGATCAATGGAGCAAGGCGGTCCCAGTAGCGTGGAGTCGCGCCAGAGGTATGGGCCGTGATCAGAACGTTCTCCATCTCCCAGAGTGGCGAATCAACGGGTAGAGGCTCTGGATCCGTCACGTCAAGGCCGGCGCCGCCGAGATGCCCGGAAGCAAGCGCGGCGACCAAGGCCCCAGTATCAACCGTTGGCCCCCGCCCCACGTTGTAGAGAATTGCCCCCGGCTTCATTGCTGCCAGGGCAGCGGCGTCGAACAGCCCGCGCGTTTCCGGCGTCTCCGGCAATGTGATGGCCACGTGGTCGGCCTCGGCCAACGCCAACGGCAGATCGCCAACCCCGTAGATTTTCCGGAACCCGGCAATCCCGTCACTCCCCGCCCGCCGCCGCACGCCGTTGACACGCATGCCAAACGCTTCCGCGCGGGTGGCGAGCTCGCGCCCAATATCCCCAGTTCCGACGATGAGCAGCTCCTGACCCATGACCTCCGCGACTTCGCGATGGGTATCGCCGTCTCTCCATGTCCGCTCCCGCTGCGAACGGACCAACCGCGGAATTCTGCGAGCCAGCGCCAGCATCATCGCCATGACGTGCTCGGCAATGTTTGGCGCGGCAACGCCGCTCGAGTTTGTCAGCGTAATACCGCGCGCACGAATTGCTGGTAAATCGTACGAGTTGACGCCCGCGCCGCCGGCGTGAATCCAGACGAGCCGTGGCGCGGCGTCGAGCATTTCCCTCGTCACCCGCCACGAAATGATGCCATCCGCCGCCTGAAGCTGGTCAGCGGTTGGATCTCCTGGGGCGCCACTGTATTCTTGGCCATTGCCGGTTTCGACGCCAGGCAGGATGAACGCGACTTCGGGGAACCCGCTTCTCAGACGCGCAAGCACCTTGTCCGGGATCGCCATCTGAATCAGGACAGTCCCCAGTTGCCGTGGTCGATCGTCACTACCCTTCATGCCGGATTCCTCTCCCTCGGTTGGTTCTGTGACTCGAAGAAACAAATTGCCAGAGATGCACGTTTCAAATACTGGGACCCAAAGGTGGTCGCCCGGGTTAGGGGCTTTTCATGTAGCTCGTCTATACTAGAGCCAGGAAGCCCGGTGGGACGGGGAGACGTCATGCGCGTCCTGGATTACGCCCGCACCACAATTTACCCCCGCGTGAGGACTGGAGCCGGTTGGCGGTCGCCGATGATTGCGATCATTGCCGCGGTTATGCTGGTGTTTTCCCTCCAAACCGGCGGCAATGCGCAGGAATCGGCAAGTTCGCAGGCGCACTCACTGGGCGTGACCCTCGCCTTCCCGGACGAAGGGCTCGCCTCCGAAGAGCAATTGTGTGTCGCGCTCTTCGCGGGAACGAGCCCGGACATGACGCAGCCGCCGCTCCTCTCGCGCTGCCTCGATCCGGGCAACACGTACGTGTCCTTCGAAGGGCTCCGGCCCGGCGACTACAGCGTCCTGCTTCCCGGCCCCGGGACCGAGCTTGATGCGCAGCGGTACCAAGGTCAACTCGTTGCGACGACGATTCCTGACGATGCACAGATTGATGCGTTTGGCATCGACGTCAACGTTGGCCTCTCGCCCGATTTCGCGGGAACAACCGGTCGTGTGAAGGTCAGTGTCTTTGGATGCCCTGCCGGCACCAATGCGGGCGCTGACAAGGATGACTGGGCCTCCGAATGCCAGGCGTTGGCCGGTGGTGTTCCGCTCACGCTGAGCGGCACCGGAAGCATTAACGACGCCGCATTTCGAGCCGTCACCGGACTCTCGGGAACAGCGTCCGGGCGGGTCGAGTTCACGAATCTTCCTGCCGGCGCCTACGAGTTGGATGGCGAGCTCCCGAACAACGTTGGCTCAGATCCAGCGCTTTTCGTCGAATCGAGTATCGACGGCAGTCTCGGTTCGATTGCACCAACTGACACGCTCGCGCTACGGCCGACCGAAACGGTCGCGGTCGATGTCTATCTGGTGCTTGACCCACAGGATGCGTCAGCTGGCGTCGTCGGACTGACCGATCTGGAAATCACCGGGGCCGTAAGCGGCGAGTAGCCGCTATATCAACACGGCCAGCGCAGCGGAGGCAGGCGCATTGCCTGCCTCCGTTTGTAATTCGATGTCGGGTCGAGGTCGAGGTTGCGGCCTACCCACCAATCTGGGACATGCCGCGCACGGTCTCGCGCTCGCCCTCCGCAAGCCCGTGGCCCCAGGGCTTGCGCCAGATTGCCGCCCGGATCGCGCCCTCTACCGCATCGTCATCCGCGCCCGCGCGCATCAGATCGCGCAGATCGCCCTCATCGGGCCGGAGCAGGCAAAGACGAAGCTTGCCGTCCGCGGTCAGCCGCACGCGGTTGCACGACGCGCAGAATGGTTCCGAAACCGGCGAGATGAACCCGATCGTCCCCGCCGCGCCCGGAATTTTCCAGGTTCGCGCCGGATCGGAAGGATCGGTGTCCACCGGTTGCAACGGACCAAACCGCTCCTCGAGCCGCGCCATAGTCTCGTCCGACGTGACCATGCTCTCGTCGTATACGTCGCCGACACCTTCCATCGGCATGATCTCGAGGAATCGAACCTGCCACGCCCGGTCCAGCGTCAGCGCGGCCATATCCACAACTTCCGCGTCGTTCTGGTCCCTGACGACAACCGTGTTGAGCTTGATCGGTCGGAGTCCAGCGGCATCCGCCTTCTCGATGCCTTGCCAAACGAGGTCGAGCCTCCCTCCGCGCGTGATCGCCTTGAACCGATCTGGGTCGAGGGTGTCGATCGAGACGTTGACGCGGTCGAGCCCAGCCTCGGCCAATCCCTCCGCGAGTCTCCCGAGGAGGAGCGCGTTGGTCGTCATCGAGACTTCCTTGATTTCTGGATGCGACTTGATGCCCCGCACCAACTCGACCAACCTGGGCCGAATCGTCGGCTCGCCGCCGGTAAGCCGGATCTTGGTGACGCCGGTCTTCGCGAAGAGCCCAATCAGCCGCAAGAGCTCGTCGTCGGTCAGGTGCTCCTCTTTCGGCTGAAACTTCATGCCCAGCGCGGGCATGCAGTAGACACAGCGAAAATTGCAGCGATCGGTGAGCGAGATACGGAGATAGGTCATCGCCCGGCCGTAGGCGTCGATCGCCGTGCCGGATTCCGGTGCGGTGGCCTGGCCAGCGGGGAAGAGCCTGATCGGGCTGACCGCGGTCCCTGCTGCCACCATTCTGCCTCTCCTGCTGGCTGGCGGAGGTCCCGTCGCCAGTCTATTCAGCCATTGACTAGTCGGTGCCAAGGGTAGCACCGGTGGCGTTACGGGTCAATTCACGATGATCCTCTGATCCTCTTTGCATTGACTGGCAAGGTTCTCCGCGATAGGCCAGCACCTCGACAGCAGTCGATGCGGTTGACGCGGTCGGTCGTCCGCCGTACATTCGATCCCGACCGTAGCGAGACAGCGCTTTGCTTCCGTGCCGGTAGTTCTGGCGCGGGTTCCAGGGTTATCGGAGCGTTCATGAGCGAACCAGTCGACATGGCAGCCCGCGTGGCAGAGTTGACCACGCCCGAAGCAGCGGCAATCCAACCGCCATTCACCCCCAGGGCGCGCGATCTGCTGTACGAATGGGTAGAGAGCGAGAGCCTTCGCAAGCACTGTGAGGCCGTTTCCGCCTGCATGCGGCACGTCGCGCGGCGCGACGGCCATGATGAAGATCTTTGGGGCGCAATCGGGCTCCTGCACGATATGGACTTCGAGCGGCATCCCAATCTCGAACTGAGCGTGGATGGGCACCCATTCGTTGGCGTCGCGCACCTGCGCGATGAAGGGTGGGGCGCCGAGGTTTGCCGCGCCATTCTCGCGCATGCCGACTACAGTGGCGTTGAGCCTGAATCTGACCTTGAAAAAACGCTCTGCGCGGTTGATGAACTGAGTGGTTTCGTAGTCGCGGTCGCGCTGGTTCGCCCAGACAAGAGCGTCGAAAATGTCAAGGTTTCCTCGGTTCGCAAGAAGCTGAAGGACAAGGGCTTCGCGGCGAAAGTCAGCCGAGAAGAGATTGCGCTCGGCGCGGAACGGCTCGGCGTTCCTCTGGAAGATCTGATCGGCGAGGTCATCGTTGCGCTTACCGCCGAAGCCGACCGGCTCGGCGTCGCGGGGGAGCCCGTGGCAGCCACCTGGGGCCACGAGTCTCGATGATCGAACTCACGGCGCTTTCCGCGCCATTTCTGGCCACGTTCGCCCTCGTCATCGCACCCGGACCGGCCGTTCTGTACATCATCACGCGAAGTGTCGAGCAGGGGCGCGCGGCCGGGTTCGCGTCCGCGGCTGGCATTGCCACTGGAGGGTTGGTGCACGTTGCCGGCGCGGCACTTGGCCTCTCGGCGCTCCTGGCCTCCTCCGCGCTTGCCTTTTCTCTCGTCAAGTATCTAGGCGCGGCCTATCTGATCTTTCTCGGTCTACGCACCATGTTGTCGCGGCCGACTGAGATCGAATTCGCAGCACACCCGTCACGGCCACTCTCGAACCTCTACTCGCAGGGCATCCTGGTGCAGGCGCTCAACCCGAAAGTTGCCCTCTTCTTCCTCGCCTTCCTGCCTCAGTTCATCGAGCCAACTCGAGGCAGCATTCTGCAGCAGACACTGCTTCTCGGCGCCATGTTCATCGTCGTCGGCTTGTGTACCGACTCGCTCTACGCGCTCGTCGCGGGCACTGCAGGCGACTGGCTCAAGCGGCAGCCCGCGTTCACCTCGGTGCAGCGCTACGTCGCCGGAATGGTATTCATTGGCCTGGGTATTTCAACCGCCTTGTCCGGCAGCAAGAGCAAGTAGGTTGCCCGGCTGACCTCACGAACCGCGGCTCAGCTGCATGGCTAGCAACCGCCTCACGCTCTCGTCGATCCTGTCCGGCGAGACGTTGCCTTGGTCAACGCTCGTCAGGACATGGTCGATCAACACGTCCGGCGAGGCCGGCAGACCGACATAGAGCAGCAGGTCCACGCCCGCGGCGAGCGCCAGATCGACGATGGAAAACGCATCCCATTCGGCAAGCGCGCCCATCAGAAGATCGTCCGTGACGATAACCCCGGAGAACCCCAGCCGATTCCGTAGCGCGCGAACCACCTCTGGAGAGATGGTCGCCGGCAGTTCGCCCCACATCGGCGCCACCAGATGGCCCAGCATCACCATCGGCACGCCAACGGCCACTGCTTCGCGAAACGGCAATGCGTCAGTCTCCCACCATACCGATTCTTCGATGTCGAGGACTGGCAGCATCTCGTGGGAATCGGTTGTCACGCGCCCGTGACCGGGAAAGTGCTTGACGCAATGCAGCACGCCGGACCCTGCCGCACCCTTCAGATACGCCCCCACATCGCCAGCGACCGTCGTGGGATCGGCGCCAAAGCTGCGCCCGCTCATGTAGCTATCGGGAGAGAAAGCAATATCGGCAACGGGCGCAAAGTTGACGTCGAAGCCATAGGCGGCAATGGCGTCCGCGCGCTGCCGGGAATACGCCTCGATCTCATCCCGAGCCAACAAGCCCAGGGCTGCCGCGTCTGGCGCGGGATCGTTCGCGATGCGGCTGACGATCCCCCCTTCCTGATCGAGGGCCACCAGCGGAGGCATCGCCGGATTGGTCGCGTGAATGGAGGCCACGAGCGCGCGGACCTCGGCGGGAGATCCAAAGTTGTTGCCAACAAGGATCACGCCGCCGGGTTTCAATGCGCTCAACCAGGCTTCATCATCCAGGGTCAGCGTGGTTCCGGAAACTGGGAACATGAAGAGACGGGCAACGCGCTCCGCCAGCGTCATCGCCGCGAGGGCCGAATCGCCATCACTCACGGTCGCGCGCGGCCGACTCCGATGCGACAGGGCCAACGGCAGGCTCACGCCCATCGCCAGAGCCCTCCGGCGTGTCAGAGAGCATCGTCGGAATGGCGTCAACACCGTCAATGTTCACCTCTCCCGCGGGTACACGTCGTCGCCAGCGCGGCAGCGCTCCGCTCAATTCGCCCGAGCGTACGCGCGGGTGTCGTCCGTAGTAGGTTACGAACACGACCATTGCCAGCGTCGTAAAAATGACGAGATCGGCGAAGGTCGCCTCGTAGCCAACGTTCACGATCAAGAACCCGGCGACAAGGCTGGCCACCGAATAGCCGAGGTTCCACGCCGCCGAACGGAGCCCAAAGACGCTCGAGCGCGCGCGCGGCGGGAGCACCTCCGCGATGAACGTGGAGTCGATGGGCCAGGCCATCGAGATGCTCGTCTGGCGCACGATGTGGGTGACGGCCGCCAGAGGCAAGCCAGGCGAGACGATCAGGGCAATGTAGAACGGGACAATGGCCAGGCGAACGGCCGCGACCCCGTAGAGCGACCCCAGCCGCTGCGAAATGAGAGGAGCCGTCAGGCCAACCGCCGCGGCGCAAAGTCCGGCGATCGCGAAGACATAGCCGACCGTGGCCGAGCTCGCGCCAAGAGTGGTCATGAAGACGTTGAAGAAGGGAAAGACCATACCCGCGCCAACCGCCATCAAGCCGCCGACCAGGACGAACACGGCCATGTCCCGCCGCACCTGACGCCGCTCGCTGGCATCGGAGGCCTCCTTGACCGCGGTGGGATCTGGTATTCCTCGTCCCACGCGAGCGGGTCCCATCATCAACATCGGGACCAGCGCCAGCGAGGCAATCGCCGAACCGGCCACGAGCGTCCAGCGATAGGCATGCAGATCGCCGCCAGGGATGGCGTTCGGCAAGAACCCACCGACAAGCGAACCGAAGGTCATTGCCAATGATTGCACGGAAAAGGCCATTGCCGAGACAAACTGGCGCTCGTTGCGGCGCGTCCAGGCGATGATGAACGGCATGGTGGTCGTAAAGAGGTAGGCCAGTCCGATTCCAGAGATCGCGGCCAGCGGGAAGATGATGCTCGTCTGACTGGCGAAACAGAGCCCGAACGAGGCGGCAAGAAAGATGACGACACCGGCAAAGGTCGCGTTCCAGACGCCGAGGCGCTCCAGCACCGGCCCCATCGTTCCGGCGCCCGCGGCCATGGCGAGCGTCTGGATCGCGCTGAACGCGCCCATGTCGTTCTCGCGCAGATTCAACTCGCTCAGATAGAGGTTGAAGATGAGAACAAAGACGCCCCAGCCGACATTGGCGAGTAGGTTGAAAAGCAGAAAGAGCCGGACATCCCGGCTGAAGTTGAACTGACGGCGAATGTTCCCGAGCGCGATCGAGAGCACAGTTCATTCCTCGAGCACGACATCGGCGCGGGCGGCGGTACACGTCGCCACAGTATATGTCGCCATTTCCGGTTTGGGCGGTACACTCGCTCCCAGCTTGCATGCGATTGGGTCGAGGGGAGAAACGCCAGGGATGGGAGCGACGGATCGACTACGCGTTGGTCTGGCCGGGCTGGGACGATTCGGTAAGCTGCACGCGTCGGTCCTCGGCAGCCTGCCGGGTGTCGAGCTTGCCGCGGTCTGCGATCCACGCCCTGATGAGGTGGCAGCAGCGGCGGCCGCCTATGGTTCTTCCGGATTCAGCGACTTTGAAGCAATGCTCGATGAGGCGCCGCTCGATGCCGTCTTCATCGTGACGCCGGAACCGCTGCACGCCGAACAGGCTCTGGCGGCGCTCCATCGCGACATCGGGGTCTTTGTCGAAAAACCCCTGGCCATGACATCGGCCGAGGCAGAACGGGTTGCTACTGCTGCTGAGGCAGCGCGCCTGCCGCTTCAGGTCGGGTTTGTCTTGAGATTTGACGTCCAGCACCGGCTCCTGCAATCAGAAATCGCCGGCGGCGCGCTCGGCGAGGTGGTTTCAATTCGGACCAAGCGCAATGTCTCCAAGGCCTGGTTCCCCGATTTCGGCGACCGCGCCCATCCGATCCAGGAAACTGCCGTCCACGATGTTGATCTGCTCCTCTGGTACGCCGCCAGCCCGGTTGTCCGAGTTCAGGCCGTCGAGCGAAATCTCTCGGGCATGCGTTATCCCGATGTCTGCTGGGCGCTGCTCGAGTTTGCCAATGGCGCTGTCGGCATTCTGGAAACAAGCTGGTTCGTGCCGGTGGGCGCTCCGGCAAATGTGGTTACTCCCGCCTGGCGCGGCACGATCGACGCGGAGATCGAAGTGATCGGCACAGAGGGCAGCAGCCGTATCCGCCTGCTCGATGGCCCGCTCTCCTTCTGGAGCGCCGACTACACCGCCATGCCGGAAACGGGCATGTGGCCCGCGATTGGCGGCACGGTGGCGGGGGCCCTGCGCGAGGAAGACGCCCATTTCATCGCACGCGTCCGGGGCGCCGAGCCCGAATCGGTCACGTCGGTTGCTGACGCCATTGCCGGGCTGCGCGTTGGCGAGGCCATCGTGGCATCAGGCACGAGTGGAACTGCCGTCGCGCTCGACAATGCGTCGTAGCGCTCAAGGTACGCTGGCCCAAAGGTGGCCTCTGGACAGGCATGACAGGAGTCGTTGGTGATCGACCTTTCGAGTGATACTCAGACCCGGCCGACACCGGCCATGCGCGAGTTCATGGCAGCCGCGCCCGTTGGCGATGAACAGTTGCGCGAGGATCCCTCTGTCAATCAGTTGCAAGAAATGGCCGCGGCGCTCACCGGCAAAGAGGCCGCGCTTTTCCTCCCGTCCGGGACGATGTGCAACATCATTGCCTTCTGCCTCAATGCGAATCGCGGGGAAGCCGTCATCCTCGATTGGGACGCGCACCCGTATCAGGCGGAGTCAGGCGGTCCCGCGTGGCTGGCGAACGTGATGATGCGGCCGATTCACGGGCCACGCGGCATCTTCAGCGTCGACCAGGTCCGTCCCCTGATCAACAAGGGAGGCACGCACGCCGCGCGAACCGCATTCATCTCGGTCGAAAACACCACGAACAGAGGTGGTGGCGCCATATGGCCTCTTGAGCGGCTGGCCCAGATGCGCGCTCTCGCCGACGAACACGGCATGCGCATGCACATGGATGGCGCGCGCCTGCTCAATGCCGTGGTTGCTTCAGGGATCCCAGCGGCGACCTTTGCCTCGTATGTCGACTCGGTCTGGATCGACCTGTCCAAGGGACTCGGCGCGCCCGTGGGCGCGGTTCTCGCCGGGTCGACCGAGTTCATCGAGCGAGCGCGGTTGCTCAAGCACATGTTCGGCGGGGCGATGCGGCAAGCCGGCATCATCGCCGCCGCCGGCATCTTCGCATTCGAGAACAACGTCGAACGTCTAGCCGAGGACCACGCGAACGCCCGGTACCTGGCGGAGGGGCTCGCGGCCATTCCCGGCGTCAAGCTCGTCTACGACACCGTTCCGACCAACATCCTCTTTTTTGATGTATCGGAAACGGGCCTGACTCCGCAACAGCTCGAGCGGGGCATCAACCAGCTCGGCGTGCGCATGGGCGGCGGCTACGACGGGGCAACGGTCATCAGGGCCGTGACGCATCTCGACGTCTCTCGCGATGATTGTAAACGCGCGATCGAGGCCGTCCGCGAGGTTTGCGCCAGAGCCTGACTTTCAATCGCCCACCGGAGACGAGGGCTGGCATGGCAGCGGTGGTTCGTGTCAAATGCGAACCACCGCTGCTCTCATCGCCGAGACAACCTTATCCCACGGGGAAACTGGCCCCATCGAGCGGGTCGGTCCCCAGGCTGACCTCATCCCCGTCGAACCAGCCGTCCCCATCGCTATCGGCAACGCTCGGGTCAGTCCCGTATGCGGCCTCGTCGGCGTCAAGCAGGCGGTCGCCATCGCTATCGCCCTCGCTCACGGGCTCGATCTCCGAACTCTCGGCCACGAGCGGATCCGTGCCGGCGGCAATCTCCGCGCCATCGAAGACGCCATCAAGATCGGAATCGGCATTGGCTGGATCAGTACCGTAGATGCCTGTCTCGTCATTGTCTGGCAGGCCGTCGCCGTCGCTATCAACCGGCGCGGGTGGAGCGGTTGGCGCGGGCGCGGGCGGCAGGCTGAACACATCGAACTCGGCAACCGGATCTTCGCCACCGATGGAAACGATATAGCCAGCGCCATTGCTGGCCAGCTGGAGCCCGGGAGCGTAGTAAGTCACGGCGCCCGGCAACATCACCGGCTGCTGGAACAGGTAGTTTCCTAGCGGCAGATTGCGCCAGGTGACCGTTCCGTCAGCACCAATCGTCGCGTCGCCGAGGCCGATCGCCTCGCCATCCTCGTTGATCAGGCGGACATCAAAACCATCCACGGCCTGCGCGCAGTTGGCCGGGTTGAATGCGTCGATGCTCTGGGAGCACCCGAGAACTCGGACCGTCACTGTTCCCAGCCGCGCCTGCGCTACCGCCGTGCTGGTCACGAGTGGCCGTTCGGTTGGCCGCGACGTCGCTCTGGCGATGGGATCGGGCCTTGGTGTAGCCGTCGCGCGGGGACGCGGCGTCGACGTCGGCGCGCCGGGCACGGGCGTTTCGATCTGAATCACCGACGGGATCTCGGTTGGTCCAGCCGGAGTGGGCGTCGATTCGACGGCCTCGGTCGCCTCCGGGACAGGTGAAGGAGTGGTCGCTGGCTCCTGGCCTCCATTTTCGCCCGCGACAAAGACATAGACCTCAAGCGCATAGTCCGCCGCTTCGGCTGAAATCGGGATCAGGTAGCCAACCTCGCTCCCCGCTGGGAACCCAGCCAGCCCGTCGCCGCCAATCCCCTCAAGACCACGCACGAAGAAGAGACCAAAACCTTCTTTGAACCCAGTCGCGCGAAGCGCATAGTCCCCACCCGGAAGCCCGGTCCATGTCGGCAACCCCTGGCGCTCGGTCGAGGCCCCGACCTCGGGCGCGCCTTCCGCGAGCGTCGCGAGCTCCAGGCCGGCCGCCTCGGGATCGCGCAGACATCGACCTGGGCTGGCATCCTGAGGAGTGACCAGCGGCGGACAGGCATAGACCGTGAGTTGCACCGAGCCAACGACATCAACCGCTGGCGTGGCGCCAGCCGTGGCAGGCCCGGCCCCTGGTACTGGACGGCCGATAACCGCGGCAACGAACGTCGCGGGCGCCTGGCCGCCGGCGGTCAGCACGATGTCGCCACTGAAGGTCGCCGCTTCGCCCACGCGGAGCGTGGCGGCCGAACCGTCGGTCGCTTCCGCCCGAATCTCGCCGAGCGTTGCCAGCACCAGCACCGGCGCCTCACCGCCGATGACCGTCGTCGATTCCTCGGGTTCCAGACGGTCGCGCACCAAGTCGATGTCACGCGCTCCGGCGGGCGCGGAGAACGGTGCGCTGGCATACACCGGAATGCCATCGCCCGCGTCATCAGCGTCGCCAGGAGGAACGATATCGAGGGAAAAGGCCCCGGCAGGCCGATCGCCGACGGCTGAAAGCCGTGCAGCATCAACCGGATGGAACGTTGCCTCAGCGGGCGCCAGTAAACTCTCCGTACCCTCGATTTCGACCAGCACGCCGCCCGTGTCGATGAGCAGGAACCCAGGGCCACCCGGCGGCAACTCGGCTTCCTGGCCCGGCGCGACGGAATGAAACACCGCTCTCCAGGCGGCATCCGCGGGCAGCTCCGCCACACCTTGCGCGATCACCTGCGCGTGACCGCTGGCCGGAGAGAAGATGTCCCCCTGCTGCAAGGCCGTCGTTGTCAACGACAAGCCCGGCAAACCGCCGAGCGCGAGCACGAGAATCAGCGGCAGCGATAACCGCTGAGCAATACGTCGAATCATCCCGTCGTCCCTGACGGCGCCCAGTTCACGGAGCGCGGTCCTTTCACGGAAGTCGGAGCTACATCCATCCTAACGCACGAACGAGTCCGAACGCGCATCTGGATGCATACCAGCGGTCCCTTTCGGCCTCAACTGTGCAAGAAGGGTCACGCCGCGCCCTGGCGGGACCCGCGATCGGCGCGACCGCGAACCGGCGGACGGCAAGGGGCGCCCGGCGACGCCAGGTCCCATTGAGGCGGCGTATCGAGCACTCGGCGCGTAGGAGATAGCACACTCGGGGCCGAAAAAGAACCTGGGCGTCGACCCAGATCAGCCATTTCCACACTGAACTCGGTGGGCGATGCCTCGCATCGACTAACCGTCGAATACGATCCTCCGCACCTGGCCGCCGCCCTGAAAGGTCGTGTAGTAGAGAGCATTGTCGGGGCCAAAAGCAAGATGCGTCGCGCTCATGTTGGTTCCGAAGAGGAAGGGCATTTCCCCGGGCATCTCACCACGATAGGCAAAGATCCGGCCACAAATGAAATCGGCATAGAAATAGGCGTCGAGGAACTCCGCTGGCCAGCCGGAATCGTCCGGAACAAACGCTCCGCCGGTTATCGTGCGACATCCTCCCGCGTGGGTGTACGCGAAGACCGGTTCGGTGAAGCGGCCGTCTGGGGCGCAGTTGCTGGTCGAACCAGCCGCACAGGGTCCCTCGCGGACATTCCAACCATAATCGGCGCCCACGTTACCCTCATCGATCTCCTCCCAGGCGCCGCCACCGACATCGTTGATGAAGAAGCGCTGATTCGCGGCTCCACTATCGGGGTCGAACGCGATGCGGTAAGGGTTTCGCAGGCCCGTGGCGAATATTTCGCGGCATATGCTGGCGTTCTGCAACTGCCGCTTTTTGCGTTTCTGCCGCTTTCGCTTCCTGGCCTTGCGATTCTTTATTTCGGATTCAACCTTCCCTTGCGCCACCGGGGCGTGCCCGGTGCTCGCGCAGGGCGCCGTTCCACTGCCGGTGAACGGGTTGCTGTTGGGGATGCTGCCATCGGTCTCAATGCGCAGGATCTTGCCGTTGAGCAGGCTCAGTCGACGAGCGTTCTCATTCTGGTTTTGGCCCTTGCCAGTGATGAGGTCCTCTCCCCCATCGCCAACCGAGATATAGAGGAGTCCATGCTTGTCGAACTGCAGATCGCCGCCGTTGTGGTTGCCTCCCCGCGCCGCGATGTTGTCGATCAGCACGGTTTCGTTGGCCACGGTCAGGCTCTGATCGACAGAAAACCGGGAGACTCGATTGGCTCGATTGGCCGCGTTGCTGCAGGCGCCGCTCCCTTTGCGATCCGTGTAGTAGAGATAGATGAACCTCTCGCCCGACTCAAAGTGCGGATCGACCGCGAGCCCGAGGAGCCCCATCTCGCCACCAGAGCAAATCTCGCTCGAAAGATCGAGCGCCAGGTTCGCGACTCCAGCGCCGGGCCAGTGATAGAGCCGCCCCTGTTGCGACGTGATCAGGACCTGACCGTTTGGCAGCCAGGCAATCGCCGTGGGACTGGAAACGCCGCCGACAACTGGCCGATCAACGAACCCAGCCGGTAGTCCGTCGAACGCTTCAACATCTGGTGGAAGCAACAGGCCGGCAATCACGAGGACGACCAGGAAGATCGAGGACTTGCTCGTCAACAGCCTGCCCTTTGCGCAAAAACGAATGGTCGATTCAGCCGCTCCGCCCTCACGCATGGTCCGCGCCAGCGCGCTCAGTCCCCCGCCATGATCTCCTGCAACCGCTCATCGACGAATCGCGTGTGAATGCAGCCCGCGCAAAAGTCGTCCGTCGCAAAGAGGCGTTGCAGAAAGGGAATGTTCGTCTTGACTCCCTCGATGACCGCCTTGTCAAGCGCGTCGCGCATCGTCTCGATGGCCGCGTCCCTGTCCGCCCCCCAGGCCGTCAGTTTGGCGATCATTGGATCGTAGTAGACCGTGACGTTTGTCCCGCTGCGCGCTCCGGTATCGAGGCGCAGGTTCGCCAATGCCGGTACGTCCATCCTCGTGATCACCCCTGGCGATGGCATGAAGCCGCGCGCCGGATCTTCAGCATAAATGCGCGCCTCGATCGCGTGTCCGCGCGGCCCGATGCCTCCCCGCGGAACGGAGATCGGCAGTCCGGCAGCGACGCGAACCATCTCCCGCACGAGGTCAACCCCGGTCACCTCCTCGGTCACGGGGTGCTCGACCTGTAGCCGGGTGTTCATCTCGAGGAAGTAGAAGTCGCCTTCTTCCGTCACGAGGCATTCGATGGTTCCCGCGCTCCGGTAGCCCATGCTCCGCGCAAGCGCCACCGCCGCCTCGCCCATCCGCTGGCGCAGCTCATCTGAAACGGCAATGCTTGGCGTCTCTTCAACGATCTTCTGGAATCGTCGCTGCAGCGAGCACTCCCGCTCGCCGAGCTGCACGACATTGCCGAAGCGGTCAGCCAGAATCTGCACCTCAACGTGGCGTGGCGCGGGGGAAAAGAACTTCTCAACATAGACGGACGTGTCGCCGAAAGCACGGCTGGCATCCCGCCGCACCCCCTCCAGCGTCGCCTCCACCTCATCGGCGGTGTTGGCGACGCGCATCCCATACCCGCCCCCGCCGCCAGACGCCTTGACCGCAATCGGGTAGCCAAGCTCATCGGCAATGGCCCGAATTTCGGCCGCGTCAGTCGCGGCCGCGTCAGTGCCCGGCACAACCGGGACGCCGGCAGCCATGGCCGCGCGCCGCGCCTCGATCTTGCTCCCCATGGCCTCGATGACACGTGCTGGCGGCCCGATGAAGACGAATCCTTCCTCTTCGCAACGCCGGGCGAACCCCGCATTTTCGGAGAGGAATCCGTACCCAGGATGAATGGCGTCAACCTCGGCTTCGCGCGCAATCTCGAAGATTCGGTCTTGATTCAGATAGCTTTGTGCCGGCAGCGCGGGTCCGAGATGGTAGGCCTCGTCGGCGGCTTCCACATGGGGAGTGCCAGCGTCGGCATCCGAATAGACCGCAACCGGCACAATGCCCATGTCGCGCAGAGTTCTGGCGATTCGCACCGCGATCTCGCCACGATTGGCGATCAGCACCTTCTTGAAGGTCGATTCTGGGACGTGCACGATCGGGGCTTCTCCGGGGTCGTCTCAGGTTAGCGTGGCAATGATTGCGCCGGTGTCGATCTCGTCACCTTCATTCACCAGGATTTCGGCTACCGAGCCATCCCCCTCGGCGGTGATGGGTATCTCCATCTTCATCGACTGCAACGTCACCACCGGGTCGCCCGAGGCGATGGCATCGCCAACTTTGACATGGACGGTGGCGACCAGACCAGGTAGCGGGCTCACGACGTCAACGGCCATTGCGTTTCCCTCCCCTTTGGATGTTAACGAACCCCAATCGGGGCGATCTCCACACCGGCTTCTTCCAACCGTTGCCTGACACGCCGGGCGATCTCTCCCGAGTTCGGCGCATCCCCGTGGATGCAAATTGTCTCAACGGACAATGGCAAAGTGTCCCCTTCCACGGCGCCAACCTCGGCCTTCGTCGCCAGCCGCACCGCACGCGCGGCGACCTCTTCGGGGTCCCAGGCGCCCTTGTTTCGCTCGATGACCAGCGCGCCCGCGTTGTTGTAATTCAGATCAACATACCCTTCGCGGACGTAGCCGACCCCTGCCTTCTCGGAGACCGCCGGTTCGATCTCGCCCATGCCGAAGAGCACCACGCCGTCGCCAAGATCGGCGACCGCCCGCACCAGGGCCGTCGCCAGAGCTTCGTCCGCCGCGCACATGACGTAGAACGCGCCATGGGGCTTGACATGCTGCAACCGGCTGCCCGCCGCCTCCGCGAAGGCCCGAATCGCGCCAGCCTGGTAGAGCGCGTAGTCGTAAATCTCCTCCGGCGACACCTGCATGCGCCGGCGGCCGAACCCGAGGAGATCGGGCAAGCCGACATGCGCTCCAATGCCAACGCCTTGCTCGACCGCCAGCGCCACTGTCTCGCGCATCACCGAGGGGTCGCCGCCATGCCAACCGCAGGCAATGTTGGCCGAGGTAATCACGTCCATCAGCTCGACGTCGTTGCCCAGACTCCAGCGCCCATAGCTCTCCCCCATGTCGGAGTTGAGATCGATCCTGATCGGCGCGGCCATTTCAGACCCTTTCCAGATTCGACTCGTCAATCAGGGCATCAGTCGCCCTCGCCAGATCAGACGCCTCGTCGATGGAGAGTTCCTTGAACCGAATCGAATCTCGACCCGGCACCATCTGGCCCAGCTTCCACATCGCCCCATAGGCGACTCCCGCCGCGCAGACGAAGCCCCCCAAGGTCGGTCCGTCAACGCAGAGGATGATCGGCTGGTCGCCGGAGATGTTGACCGCGCCGACCGCGTAGCCGTTGTCGAGAATGTTCGAGGGATGGCCGCCGGCCACGCCGCCAGTCTTGCGCGCCCATTGCCAGCCATACGGCTCGAGGCGATAGCCCATCCGGTTCGAGTTCCGGTCGAGTTTCCAGCTATGGCTGAAAAAGTGATCGTAGTCGTCCCAGGTCCAATAGTCTGGCGCGGCCTGCGGACCGGGGACTGCCTCCAGTTCCCATTCCCCGGAGTAGTTGGGAATCGCGGACGATCTCACCCGCCTGCCCGCCAGCGTGTCGAGGTCGGCCGGCCCGGCGCCCAGCGGCACCCGATCACCCTTTTTCAGCGCGCGGCCCTCAAACCCACCAATCGCGCCCGGAACGTATGTCGCCTTGCTGCCCTGATAGGCGGGAACATCGAACCCGCCGCCGACCGCGAGATACGAACGGAAGCCAGGACCCTCCACGGTGCTCAGGGCCAGTGTCTGCCCCGAGCCGATGCGGTACGACCGCCAAAGCTCGATCGGCTCACCGTCTATCGTTGGGCGCATGTTTGCGCCAGTGACAGCGATCACCGCATCCTGATCAAACCGCGCCTTGAAGTTGCCTGCCGTGATCTCGAGCCCGGCCTCGCCTGGCTCATTGCCGGCCAGTAGATTTGCGAGCCGGAAGGCCAGGTTGTCAAACGGGCCAGCCGGGCAAATTCCCTGGTCAAGGAGCCCCTGCCGGCCAGGAAAGTCCTGAATCGTCGCCTGGATGCCCCCTTCGATCACCTCGATCATGTCATGCTCTCCCGTCGCGTCCACCTGCTCGCCACGTGGTCCAATCGATCGCTACGGGACGGGCGTTCGCTCGGCGGCCTCTTGCTGGCGCTTCCTGAAGGCGTCGGTTTCCGGCTTGATCTCGGCAAGACGGTCCAGATATTCGCCAACTTCGAGCACGCCGTCCTTGATCTGATAGGTGTACGTTCCGTCGTAGACCTGCTCTCGTAGCGCGATCAACTCGTCATCGGTGACGCGCGTGAATGAAACGCGATCCCCCGGCTTCATCAAGATCGGGTCATCCGCAAATGCCGGGTTGCGCTGCCGCGCATCATAGATCGGGATCGTCCGCCCGATGAGCTGGTAGCCCCCCGGCGATGGCACGGGGTAGATGGCCAGGCAAGGTCCGGCGATGCCGACAGCGCCTTCCGGTGTCCACGGCCGGGTAGGGTTGTACTTTGGGATGACCACCGCGTAGCGAGGGTCGAGCGGAAACATGAACGGCAGGCCGGGAAAGAAGCCATTGGCCGCGTTCCACCATGGCGTTGCCATCAAGTAATCGACAAACTCCTCGGCATCCTTCAGACCGTTGTACTCCGCGGCATAGTCGATGTTGTTGCCATCACGGATGTTCGGCGCATCCTTCCGGATGAACTGCACGTACCGGGCGATGTCCGCTCGAGTCCACTGGTCGTTGACCGCCATCGGCAGGGTAATCTCCCGGCTGGGAATGGAGAGATCTTCAACAGGCGGGAGCGCCCCGTACAAGCGGTTGACCTCGGAGATCAGGTCGCTCGGCTTCAGTTCTGTGCTGTCATAGTGAATCAAGATCGAACGAAGGGCCGGGATGGTTTCGATGACCCCGGGGATGGCCGCGTCCTTCATGGCCTGATTCAACCCGAGAACACGGAAGTTCAGCGTCAGATCGAGCTCCATTGGTCCGAACTCGACGAGCAGGAAGCGATCGCCTGCCGACCGGAAAACCGCGCCCGGCCGCCCATCCTGGGCCGGTGTTTCCGCCAGGAGCGCCGCGTTCGCCCGTCCATTGGCCTGGCTCACTGTCACCTCCCTCTTGGTCCGCCGCGTGTTTCCGCTAATCATGGCCGATTTCTGGCAACTGCGCGACTTTCTTCGCCACTTCGCACACGCGCGCTGCCGCCAAGCGTTCGAAACGTTGATTCATGTGAATCGGCGCACAACAGGCAATAAATCGGCGCGCGCTGCTCGTCCGGGTTGTCCCAGGACACATTTGACAAATCCGCACGCGGGCCCGATCGGTCAGCTCGCGTGGCTTGACAGTTAGGCGCGCCACGCCCATGATCAAACGTGCAACGATCGAGAAACGCTGATCGCAGGTCTGAAGGCAGCTGGGAGGAACCCTATGTCTCTCTGGTCGCGTTCGCAACGATTGGGTGGTCTTGCCCTCGCGGCAATGCTCGCCGCCGGGGCGCTCCTCGGCAGCGCGGGAAGCAGCACCTTCGCCCAGGACGACGCCATGACCGGCACTGCCGAAGGTCTCGCGGCGGAAAACTGGACATGGCCGGTTGAATGGGTCGTGGATGGCGAAAAGCAACCAGCCATGTACGAGCCGATTGACCCGGCAACCATCACCAAGCAATGGAACATTTGCGTCTCATTCCCGCATCTCAAGGATCCGTACTGGCTCGGAGCCAACTACGGCATTGCCGAGGAGATTCGCCGGGATGGCGCCAAGATGCAACTCCTCGAGGCTGGCGGCTACACCGAGCTCGACACGCAGCTCAGCCAGATGGATGACTGCGTCGCGCAAGGCGCTGAAGCCATCATCCTTGGAGCCATCAGTGCCGACGGCGTGAACGCGAAGGTCGAAGAGATCGTCGCTAGCGGCATTCCGGTGATTGACTTCGTCAACGGCGTCAATTCGCCGGAAGTCTCCGCCCATGCCCTGGTCTCGTTCTACGACATGGGGCACACCGCGGGCGTCTACATGCTGGAGAATCTCGTCTCCGGCGATGAGCCGGTTCAGGTCGCCTTCTTCCCAGGTCCCCAAGGCGCTGGTTGGACCGATACCGCCTACCAGGGCTTCCTCGACGCCACCGAGGGGAGCAACATTGAAGTCGTCGCCACCAAGTGGGGCGATACGGGCCGCGACATTCAGCTTGCCCTGATTGAGGACGAGCTGCAGGCCAATCCGGATATCGACTTCATCGTTGGCAACGCTCAGGCGGCGGTTTCCGCCGTGCAAGCGATCCGCGAGGCGGGCCTCGAGGATCAGATCCAGATTCTCGCCTTCCACCAGAATCCACCTGTTTACGATGGGCTGGCCGCGGGAGACCTGACTGGGTCCTCGAACGATCACACCGTCATCCAGGGCCGGATGGCGGTCGACATGGCGATTCGCCTTCTTGAAGGCCAGACGCTCGAGCCAAGCAACCGGGCGGGGCCAGTGATCACCATGATGACCCCTGACAACCTGGAGTCGGAGTTTGTCTGGGAATCGACGTTTGCCCCGGTCGACTACCAGCCTGAGTTCACGGTCGAGTAGCGTCGCGCAATGCCTGGGGCCGGGTTCTCCAAGACCCGGCTCCTCGCCATGACAATCGATGACTGATTCTGGTCCTCGAGAACAACCTGATCCGCCGGTCACCTCGCTTGACCTGGGCGCTCCACGAGAACTCCTCCGGCTCTCGTCAATTGGCAAGCACTTCCCTGGCGTGCAGGCGCTATCCGACGTCGACTTCGACCTGCGCGAAGGCGAGGTTCACGTCCTCTTTGGCGAGAATGGCGCTGGAAAAAGCACGCTGATCAACATCATCGCCGGATCGTTTCCTCCGGATCGCGGCACGATGGCATTGCGCGGCCAGCCGATCCGCCTGCACTCGCCCCATCACGCCAGGCAGCTCGGGATCAATGCCGTCTTCCAGGAGTTCTCGCTTGTTCCGACGCTCTCGGTTCAGGACAATCTCTACCTCGGCCGCGAGCATCGCCGGGCAGGCATCCTTGATAAGCAAGCGATTGCCCGTGGCGCGGAGGCCACGCTCAAACTTCTGCAGTTTCCGCTAGACCCCGGAATGCAGGTCGGGCGGCTGTCGCGCGCCGAACAGCAGATGGTCGAAATCGCCAAAGCTATCCAGGGCAACCCCTCCATCCTGATTCTCGATGAGCCGACAGCGTCGCTGACCGAGAATGAGGCAAACCATCTCTTTGCGGTCATCGAGCGCCTGAAGGCCCAGGGCTTGGGCATCATCTACATCACTCACCGCATGCAGGAGATTCACCGCATCGCGGACCGCATCACCGTTCTCCGCGATGGTCAAAAAATCGCCACGGTCGATGCTGGTGTGTCGGAATCCCGCCTGGTGGAGCTGATGACTGGGCGCACCATCGAGGCCCTCTATCCAGCAATCCACTTTCAGCCCGGAGAGGTCATCCTGCAAACAGACGGGTTGACCGTGCCAGGGAGGCGAGTGCACGACGTGACCATCGACGTTCGGGCGGGTGAGGTGGTCGGGTTGGCCGGGCTCATCGGTTCCGGAAAATCGGAGATTGGCCGCGCCATCTACGGTCTTGAGCCGATCGCGCGAGGCAGCGTGGCGATCGCTGGCGACCGTGTGGCGCATCCCTCGCCCCGCGAAATGCTGGGCCGAGGCGTGGTCTACATTCCCCCGGATCGGCGGGAAGAGGGTCTGGTCGCAGCGCGGCCGGTTCGTGAAAACATGTCGCTTGCCGCGCTCCCGCTCCCTGCGTTCAGCCGCGGCGGGATTTTGCGCCGCCTTCAGGAACGGTCGCTGATTCGGACCATTGCATCGCGCCTCAATCTCCGGCCATTGAACATCGAGCGTCAGGTGGCGACCTTCTCCGGCGGGAATCAGCAGAAGGTCGTCCTGGGCCGTGGACTGACGCGGGACGTGAAGCTTTTCATCTTCGATGAGCCGACCACCGGGGTCGATGTCGGCGCCAAGGTAGAAATCTATGGCTTCATGAAGGAGCTCTGCGAGCGCGGGGCGGCCATCCTTCTGATTTCATCGGATCTCCCCGAACTCCTGCATCTTTCCAATCGCGCATACGTCATGCACCGAGGCGAGGCGCGAGCCGAGTTGGCCGGCCCGGAGCTGACGGAGACCGCCGTCCTGGCCGGTTTCTTCGATCGTGCCAGTGATGCGGCATAGAGAGCAGGACGAGAACGCTTGACCGCCGTACCGAGCAAAGGACAGCCTGGATGACGACTGCGCGCCTGGACGCTGAATCGAACAGAGCCAACGGCCTCGCCA
>CAYSXO010000006.1:570-10141 GCA_964434995.1 uncultured Sphaerobacteraceae bacterium | reverse complement strand
CTTTGCGACCCAGGAAGCGCGGTTCTACGGAACGGCCAACATTGCCAATGTTTTTCGCCAGTCCACCTATCTGATCATCGTCACCCTCGGCCAGGCGCTCGTCCTCATCAGCGGCGGCTTCGATCTCTCCGTCGGCGCGGTGATTGCCGTGACCAGCGTCGTCTCAGCCCGGTTCATGTCTCGCTACTACGCGGGGAATCCGGAGTCTGAGGTCATGTCGGTTCTGGTTGGCGTGGCGGCTGGACTCCTGGTCGGGCTTGTCTTCGGCCTTATCAACGGCGTCGGCGTCGCGAAGTTCAAGGTCTCCCCGTTTATCATGACGTTGGGGATGGCCTCCGTCGGGTCCGGCTTTGCGCTCTACTACACGGGCGGCTCGCCCGTCAGCGGCATGCCTCCACTCTTCACCAAGGAAATCGGCACCGGGCGCTGGTTCGAGATTCCGGTCCCGGTCTACTTCGCGGTCGGGGCGACGTTGCTGATCATGTTTCTCGTCTCCTCGACGACCTGGGGCCGCTACCTCTATGCCATTGGCGGCAATACCAAGGCCGCCTTTCTTTCCGGCATCCCCGTCGCCCTCTACACCGCATCGGTCTATGTGATCTGTGGGCTTCTGGCGTCGCTGGCTGGCATTCTGCTCACCGCCCGCGTCTCCTCGGGCGAACCGAACCTCGGCGGCAGCTTCGCCCTGCAGTCAATCACCGCTGCCGTCGTTGGCGGCGTCTCCCTGCGCGGAGGAGAAGGACGCATCCTGGGCGCGGTGTTCGGCGCCCTGTTCATCACCATCCTTACGAATGGCATGAATCTGATTCGAATCGAGTCATACCTCCAGGAAATTGCCATCGGCATCATTCTGATTCTGGCCGTCATCATCGACCGGTTGCGCGACCGCCTGCGCGCCTGACGAGCATTTCCCGGAGGTTTTCTCGATGGAGCAGCTGCCTACTGTCGGCATCGCCGGGCTCGGACGCATGGGCCATCCGATCGCGGCGAATGTGCTGGCGGCCGGGTTTCCGACCGTCGTCTGGAACAGGACAAGCAATAAGGCGAGCGATCTTCTGGCGCAGGACGCGGCCTGGGCGGCGTCGCCGAGGGAACTGGCCCATTCGGCAACGTTTGTGCTCACCAGCCTTGCCGACCCCGTCGCCGTCGAATCAGTCTATTTCGGGACGGATGGATTGCTCGACCAGATCCCTCCGGGACGAGTGCTCATCGATCTGTCGACCGTGGCTCCATCGCTCTCCCGGAAGATTGCCGCCTCGGCGGCGGAGCGAGACGCGGTTTTCCTCGATGCACCCGTGGCTGGCTCAATCAAAGCGGCGGCCGAAGGCCAGCTCGGCATCATGGTTGGTGGCGATCGCGCCACGTTCGACCGCTGCCATGAGATCTTCGCCGCCATCGGCAAAGCCGCGTATTACCTGGGCGACACAGGCAGCGGCGCCACCATGAAGCTGGTGAGCAACGCCATCCTGGCGACGATGGTGCAATCGCTGGCTGAAGGCGTTGCCCTTGGCGAAAGGGCGGGATTAGAGCCGGAAGACATTTTTTCGGTGCTGGGCGCGTCTTCCGCGGCGGCTCCGGTCGTCGCCGCCAAGGCTACGGCCATCAGCGAGCGGGCCTATCTGCCCGCCACGTTCACTCTGGCGCTCATGCAGAAAGATCTCTGGCTGGCGCTCAGCCTGGCCAACGAGCTTGCGGTTCCCATGCCCGCCACCGCCATCGCGCACGACATGGTGCTCGCGGCCAATGCAACGGGAAAGAGCGCGCTCGATTTCTCCGCGGTCGCCCTCCTGATGGAGGAGCTGGCCGGATCGCGCGATCCTCGGGATTCGCTGTAACCGCCGGGGTTCGATTGCCGGGCCTGACAAGCGAACAGCGGAGGCGCCAATCGCCTCCGCTGTTCACGCTTCGAAACCCCGAGAGCTGGATCGCTATGCGATGTCGATCGTTTCGATCACGTCGTCATCATCGCGCCGTTCGGGCAGCGTTGCCACCAGCGCCGCCTGGACCGGGGCGGCCGGCGCAACCGGCAGATGGCCGACTCCCGTCGAAGGTACCTTCGTCACGCGGACCCGGCCGCCACCCTTGCTACCGCCGGACGGCACCGAGACCTTGATGGTCTTGCCCGGCTTGGCCTCCTTGCCTGGCTTGGCGGGCGGAGCCGGCTCCTCTGGCACATAGACCGGGGCGGCGCAAATGTCGCCAACATTGACCGTGTTGCCCTCATTGCCGCCGGAGTTGATCTCGTCGATGACGACGATGCCACCGTCCGCGCTGGAGATCGCTTCCCCGCCGTTGCCAGCAGAGGCGATGTACCCGCCGCCGCTGTTGCCGCCGCCTCCATTGCCGCGAGCGCCAAGCCCGTAGCGGCTGCGGATTGGCGCGCCGCCGCCACGCCGGCCGTCGTCGTCACCGCCGGACGCCATGGCCATGTTGTCGCTGCCGCCTGACGCATCGGAGATCGAGGTTCCGCCGCTGGCGTCGATGTTCAGGTTCGTGCTGTTATCAACCGTCCCGCCATCAATGTAGACCGGGCCAGCCACGCATTCGCCGTTACCACCGCCACCGCCGATGTTGCCGACATTGACGGTGTTGCCCTTGTTTCCGCCGGAATTGACTTCGCCGATGACGACGATGCCGCCGTCCGCGCTGGAGTTGGCCCGGCCGCCATTGCCCGCCGATGCCGTGTCGCCATTTCCGCCGCGGCCATTCAGTGCCGCCACGCGACTGGCTGCCAGACCCATACGGTGCCGGTCGTTCTTGTTCTTCTTGTTCCCGCCATTGTTGTTGTTATTGTTGTTGCGGTTCTTGTTGCGCGCCTCGGACTTTGCAGCCTTCCGGTCCGACTTCTTCTGTTCGACGACGCTCACATCGCCATCGCCGTCAATGTCCGCATCAGCCGCTGTCTGCTCGACATCGGAACTCCGGGCATCGCTCTCGTCGGAATCGGTGTCACGATCGTCCGACGCTTCCTCATCGGCCTCGTCGTCGCTGGCGCTTGTCTGTTCGACGGTCTGCCCGTCATCGGCTGGCTCATTCGATGCGTCCGAATCGCCCTGGGTGACCGCATCGGCGCTAGTGCCGGCAGACGTGCTGTCTTCGCTCTCAGCGCTAGCGTTCTCGTCATCCGCGCGCTCGCTCGGCTCCTCTTCGCGGGTTCGGTCGCCACCGTCTCCGCCATTGTTGCCCGGCGTGTTGTCCTGAACGACCTCATCCCCGCCGCTTTCAACGCTCTGGTTGTCAGCAGGCTCTTCCGCCGGCGGGTCCTGGTACTTCTCCGCCTGAGAGTTGAAGGTCTCATCGGCAAAGATGTTGTAGTCCTCGTCCTGTTGTGGCGCCGGCTCTTCGCTCTGCTCGGCCTGGCCGCCACCAGAACCGTCACCGCCGCCAGAAGTTTCCTGCGTGCCGTCGCCCTGCGCGACCTCGCCTTCACCACCGCCCTGGCCGCTTGAGCCTTCAGTTCCTTCACTGGACTCCGGGGCGGTCTCGGTCTGCGTGACTTCCTCGATCGCTGGTTGAGCGGCCGGGCTGTCCAGTGCCGGATTCGCGTTGGTCGCAATCGGGTCGATGACCGCCGGATCGCCGATCGCCGGGTTGCCCGCGGCCGGATCGATGTATGGCGTTTCGGTGACCGGCTCGACGGGTCCCGAATCCTCGACGATCTCCTGCGTCGTCTCCTGGACGGCATCGAGCACCGCGTCCTGAATCAGCGCCTGGGTAGGATCCTGCACGGGCTCCTGGACCGGCGCTTCTTCGACAACGGCTTCCTCAGCGGGCGCCTGCTCGACGGCGACCTCTTCCGCGGGAACCTGCTCAACGGCAGGTTCTTCCACCGGCGCGGCCTCTTCGGCCACCGGCTCATCCTGCGCGAACACTGGCCCGATCGTGCCCGCGACCGAACCGGAAACCAGCGCAAGTGCGAGCGCCCATCTCATCCAGACGCGCGGGGCATTCGCCTGCTCGGACATTACGTTTTCCTCCCCCTCAAAATCGAGGCTCCGCTCGCCCTTGTCGAATCCCTTGCGGTCCTCCCGCGATTCGTTCGCCAGGGGCGGCGTTTGTCTCGCCTTTCATACGCCCGAGAGGAAGGCGCGGTTTCGCTCAGGAGGCTCCGAACACCCGCTCAGCCGATGTACGATTGCCCTGCTCGGCAGAGTTCCAGCGCCACCACGCCGGTCCCTGGCCCGGCGGCCAGCATGTTGACCATTCCAGTGGGGAAACCCGTTCGCGTGAGGGAAATCGATGGCTACACATCCGGAACTGATCGTTTGGGGCGCCCACATCCGCACGCTCGACCCTCGCCAACCCGTCTGCACCGCCCTGGCAATCAGCGACGGCATGATCGTTGGCGCGGGCGATGACGACGCCATTCGCGCCATGCGCGGGCCTGGAACGACCATGGTCGATGCTCGGGGCGTTTGCTTTGTTCCCGGTCTGGCCGACTCCCACATCCACCCGCTGATGGGCGCCATTCGCACCAGAGGCGCTGACCTCTTCACGGCAAACTCCCTCGATGAGATGCGCGCGTTACTGGCGAAGGAGCGGGAGGCCGTTGGTCCGGGCAATTGGGTACTTGGTTGGGGCGTTCACTACGAGCCATTCGCCGAGCCCGGCATTCGCGGCGCCCTTCTTGACGAGGCCGTTGCCGGCCAGCCGATGATGCTGGTTTTCTTCGATGGCCATACCGCCATGGCGAACAAGGCCGCGCTCGACCTGGCAGGCGTCACCGGGCCGGTCGCATTTTCGGAAGAGGCTGAAGTCGTTTGCGATGACAGCGTGCCCACCGGCGAGTTGAAGGAATGGGGCGCCATGGACCTCGTCCGACGAGCCATTCCTGACGCCGACGAGAACACGCGCTACGGTTGGTTCCGAGATGCGTTTCGCCGCTTCAGCGCGGCCGGCCTGACGACCCTGCACGGGATGGATGGCAGCCCCGAGGAACTCGCCATGTACCAGCGCCTCGAGGACAACGGCGACCTCACCTGCCGCGTAGTCGTGCCCCTCTGGCAGAAGCCCGACACCACCGAGGCAGACATGCGCGCGCAGATTCCGTTCCGCGATGAGGGCGGACGGCTCTGGCGCGGCGGCGCGGCAAAGTTCTTCATTGACGGCGTGATCGAGACTGGCACGGGTTGGCTTGTCGAACCAGATACGCGCGGCGACGGGCGAAATCCATTCTGGCCAGAGCCCGAGCGATACGCGCATGCCGTTCGGCTCTTTGCCGAGGCAGGGTTCCAGTGCATCACACACGCTGTTGGAGACCGGGGCGTGCAGGCGGCGCTCGACGCCTATGAGGCGGCGCAGACCGCCGGCGCTGTCTCCCGCTTCGGCCCACATCGTGTCGAACACATCGAGCTCGTTCGCGATCAGGACGTGCCACGGTTTCGCGGGCTTGGCGTCACCGCCTCAATGCAGCCGTTGCATATGGAAGCGGCCACGGCTGACAACTCCGATGAATGGGCCGCGCGCGTTGGCCCAGTCCGTACCGCCAAGGCCTTTCGCACGCGCTCGCTTCTCGATGCCGGGGCGACGCTCGCGCTGGGCTCGGACTGGATGGTTGCCCCGTTCGATCCACGCATCGGCATGGCCTGGGCGCGGTTGCGCCGAGCGCCTCAGCAGGAAGAGGTTCCCCCAAGAGCCCTTGATCAGGCACTGACGGCGCATGAGGTTCTGGAGGGCTATACGACCGGCGCGGCCGCGGCCCTCGGGGAGGCGCACCTTTCCGGACAACTCAAACCGGGGTACCGTGGAGACCTGACCGGCTTTGCCGCTGATCCGGTGGACATCGATGCTGACGCTCTTGTCGATCTTCCCGTCGTCATGACGATCGTCGATGGCCGAATAGTCCATGAGGCTCGGTGACCTTCATGGTTGATGACACTGCCGCCACGGTCTGCCTGACATTCGATTTCGACGCGATCTCGCTCTGGATCGGGCCGTTTCAGGCTCGCTCACCGAGCGCCATCTCGCGGGGTGAGTTCGGCGCGGTCGGGTGCCAGCGCATTCTGCGGTTGCTCGACCGAGAGCAGATTCCCGGCACGTTTTTCGTGACCGGACACACGGTCGAAACCTATCCGGACATCGTGCGCCAGATCGTCGCCGCCGGCCACGAGATCGGGCATCATGGCTATCTTCACGAAAACCCGATCGCACTGGAAACCCCGGAACGCGAGCGCGAAATCCTGCTGCGCGGCCTGACGGCGCTCGACTCGGTCGCGGGTCTTCGGCCCACCGGGTATCGCTCACCCTCCTGGGACAACAGCCCCTGGACGATCGAGTTGTTGCTCGAACAGGGATTCCAGTACGAGAGCTCGCTCATGGGCGACGATTTCACTCCGTACTGGTGCCGGGTCGGCGACGTGATTCAGGACGATGGTCCGTACCTCTTCGGCAACGAAGTCGATTTGGTCGAAATGCCGGTGAGCTGGATTCTCGACGACTTTCCGCACTTCGAGTATCTGGCGTTGCGGTCAATCGGCGTAAGCCGATCCGGGCTCTCCGCGCCCTCAAAGGTCGAGGAAATCTGGCGCGACGAGTTCACGTTCATGTATCGGGACATACCCGGAGGCGTTTTCACCCTGACCATGCATCCACAGGTCATTGGCAGAGGGCACCGCCTGCTCATGCTGGAGCGGTTGATCGCCTGGTTGAAGGAGCATCAGGGCGTTCGCTTCTCTACTCTCGGCGCCGCGGCATCGACTTTTCGCGCGAATCACACGCTTTAGGGGAATTCCGTCATCGTCGTCAGCGGCAGATGGGAACTGTGGCTGTCACGACAAGGACATGCTGCTGTCAACTGTCGCCTATCGCCAATCCGCAAACATCGTTGACACCGGGGAACTGACCCGATACCTTTCGCCGCCGGAAGGGTGAAACCGAGATCGCGTCGATGTCGGCGCCACTGAACGGTGTTCACTGGCTTAGATTGGACGTTCCGCCCGGCGGCGGGACACAAAGGAGGCGCCAGATGTCGCGGTACATCGGCAGTATTCTGGTTCTTGTCCTAATGGTTACTTCGGCCATTGGCCTTGGCTCGAGGACGGCATTGGCACAAGACGGCGCGGGCGGCGAGATCACGGTCGGCCTCGATTTCGAGCCGGATAACCTCGATCCTCACGTGACGCCATACGCGGTGTCGCACACCGTGATGATGAACATCTTCGATCCGCTCATCTGGCGTGACAAGGAAGGCGCATTCCAGCCGGGCCTGGCCGAAAGTTGGGAGGTCTCCGAAGATGGCACGGAATTCACGTTCCAGCTCCGAGATGGCGTGACGTTCCACGACGGAACGCCCTTCGACGCGGAAGCCGTCAAGTTCAACCTCGACCGCATCGCTGATCCCGCAACGCAATCAGGATTTGCCTCCACTCTCCTGGGACCGTACGATCATACGGAAGTCGTCGATCCGCTTACCGTCAAAGTCGTCTTCTCTTCCCCCGCGCCCGGGTTCCTGGACGGCGCCAGCCAGGCATTCATGGGCATGGTCTCCCCAGCCGCGGTCGAGAAGTTCGGCGCGGACTTTGGGCGCAATCCGGTCGGCACCGGGTTCATGAAGTTCGTGGAGTGGGCTCCGCAGGACCATATCACGTTGGCCCGCAACGATGACTACAACTGGGGAGCGCCGTTCTTTGGCCACACGGGCCCTGCCCTCCTCGATGGCATCACGTTCCGCTTCTACGGCGAAGGCGCTACTCGCCTGGCCGCCCTGCAAGCGGGTGACGCGGACATCGTTGACAACGTCCTGAACAGCGACCTGATCGTCCTCGAGTCTGATCCCGCGTTCAAGGTTCTCCCGGCCAACGCGATCGGCCTCCCGATCGCCATTCTCCTCAATACCAACGCCGCTCCGACGAACGACGTTGCCGTTCGGCAAGCGCTCAACTTCGCGCTCGACCGCCAGCAGATGGTCGACATCGCCTTCTTTGGTGCATCGCGGCCGGCGAACGGTCCGCTTGCGCCCGGCACCCCCTACTACTCGTCAGAGGTCGAAAGCATGTACCCCTTCGACCTGGCGCGGGCCGCGGCCGTGCTCGACGAGGGTGGTTGGACCCTGAACGAGAACGGCATTCGCGAGAAGGATGGGCAGCAATTGGTGCTGGAATGGTCGGTGACGCCGTGGGACGCGCCCTGGGCGGAATTGGCTCAAGCTCAGTTTGGCCAGATTGGCGCGGTCATCCAGATCAACCAGATGGCCGACGCCGCCGCGCTTGAAGCGATGATTGCCGATGAGATCAATCTCTATTCGACCGCGTGGGCCAGCAGCGATCCGGTCGTGCTCAGCACCGTCTTCCACAGCTCGAATATCGATGGCGGCTCAGCGCTGACCAAGTACGCGGACCCCGAGCTCGATGCCCTTCTCGAAACTGGCGAGTCAAGCATCGACGAAGCTGCCCGCACCGAGGCCTACGCCGGCGCTCAGAAGTTGATCATGGACCAGGCGTTGATTGTCCCGGTCGCGCTCTGGCCGCAAAACGTTGCCATTGCTGCCGATGTCAATGGGGTCGAGCGCGATTTCCGCAACTACCTCTGGCTCTACGACGCGGCAGTCGGCGAATAGTCAGCCGTATCAATTCGCGGCGTTGGCGCTCGCATCGATCGCGACCGGGGTGGGATGCATCCCATCCCGGTCGAGTCGCGGATGGCGTCGTCCGCCAATTCCGTTGAAAGCTGTGTGAATGGCTCGCTACCTGGCGGTCCGGCTGGCAATGCTCATCCCGGTCCTCTTTCTCGTTTCGGTCATTGTGTCCCTCTTGATTTACCTGATACCGGGAGACCCGGTGCGAGCCATGTTCGCTCGCTCAGGCGCGACCCCCGAAACCATTGAAAGCATTCGCCATGAGCTTGGGCTCGACCAGCCATGGCCGGTCCAGTACGCGAAGTTCATGCAGGGGATGCTAACCGGCGAGGTCCGGTCGATCCGCACCCGCACGCCGGTCATCGAAGACTTTATGAAACTGTTGCCCAGCACGGTGCAACTGGCGGTGGCCAGCGTTGGCCTGGCCGCGGCAATCGGCATTCCTCTGGGCGCGCTCGCCGCCGCGCGGCCGCGGTCCGCGCTCGACTTTTTCGTCAGTGGCTTCTCATCGCTGACACTGTCCATCCCGAACTTCTGGCTGGCGCTGGTACTGATGTATGTCTTTTCGCAGCAATTGGCCTGGCTGCCGGCGACTGGCGGCGGCAGCTTGCGCCACCTCGTGCTCCCGGCCATCGTCCTTGCCGCTGAACAGATCGCCCTGATCACGAACACCGTTCGCGCCCATATGCTCGAAGTCCTGCGCGAAGACTACGTGCGCACCGCGCGAGCGAAAGGACTGGCCGAGCGAGGCGTGCTCTGGTCCCATGCCTTTCGCAACGCGCTGATCCCGACCATCACCATTCTGGGACTCAACTTCGGCTATCTCCTGAGCAGCGCGGTCGTAATCGAGGCGGTCTTCGCCCGGCCAGGCATTGGCCGCATGATTGTCGACAGCATCCTTGCCAAAGACTTTCCGGTCGTGCAGGCGTCGGTGCTCCTGGTCGCCGTTCTCTATCTCGGCATCAACATGCTGACGGATGCCTGTTACGCGGCGATCGA
>CAYSXO010000006.1:0-560 GCA_964434995.1 uncultured Sphaerobacteraceae bacterium | reverse complement strand
CACGCATGCGGGCCAGCCGATGAGCACCGCCGTCGCGGTCGGCATCCCAACCCGCCACGCATCGCGCCCCTGGCGGCGCTACGTCCAGCACGGCGGCATTGTCGCTGGCTCAATCCTCGCCCTCTTTGTCGTGGCCGTCGCAATCCTCGGTCCGGCGCTCGCGCCTCACGATCCGGCCGGCATCGTCGGGCGGCCATTGACCCCGCCCAGCCGTGAGTTCCCAATGGGCACCGACAATCTCGGCCGCGATGTCTTTAGCCGGGTGCTCGCCGGCGCCCAGTTGTCGCTTAGCATGGGGTTCGTGGCAGTGCTCGTTGGCGCCTCGCTCGGCACCCTGGTCGGCGTCGTTTCGGGGGTAGCCGGCGGTTGGACCGATGTGGTCATCATGCGGATGAACGACGCCTTGATGGCGTTCCCCGGCATTCTGCTCGCCCTGGCCATCGCCGCGGCGCTGGGTCCTGATTTGCGCAACGCGATGATCGCCGTCGGTATCGCCTGGGTACCAACCTTTGCCCGGCTCGTGCGCGCCAGCGTCTTGCAAGTGAAGCACGCGGACTATG
>CAYSXO010000005.1:46151-47045 GCA_964434995.1 uncultured Sphaerobacteraceae bacterium | reverse complement strand
TGTGAACGCTGTTCAGCGACATCTGTCATGTTGAGCGCAGAGATACGTCTCGTCTCAGATAGATACGTCTCGGTGACCCCTGTGCTGAGTGTAGCGAAGGACCGTATTTCCGTGGCGGTCGATTCCGCCCAGGAAGCCGCGGATTCCTCTTTCGTCAGAATGACAGCCAAACCGTGTCAGACCAGATCAGGCTGAATCGCAACCACACCAACAAGCGAATAGCCCTGATCTTACAGGTGAATCTCAGATTGATCGGTCCGGCTCATCTCGGCCTTGACGACCGCCAGGATGTCGTCGAGCGCATCGTCAAGTTGATCCTGGTGATTGAAGATCACGTAGTCGAAGCTGCTTGCCGCGGCCAGCTCACGGGTGGCCGTCGAGAACCTCGCAATCAACTCCGCCGGGTCATCTGTCTTGCGATGCTTCAGCCGCTGCAGCAATGTCGATGCAGACTCTGGCGCCATGAAAATCGAGATTGCCGCGGGAATTACGCGCCGAATTTCGCCCGCGCCCTGCACATCGACCTTGATGAAGACATCCTGCCCGCGGGCTAGCGCCGCCCGAACGGGGCCCTTCGGCACCCCATAGAGATTGCCGTAGACCGACGCCGATTCGAGGAACTCGCCCTCGGCCAACCGGTCGCGAAAATCCTTCTCGGTCAGGAAGAAATAGTGAACGCCATCCATCTCGCCGGGGCGGCGGTCGCGCGTGGTGGCGGTGACAGCAAAGAAGGCCTCTGGCAAGCGCCCACGCAGTTGCTCGATGACGGAGTCCTTGCCAACCCCGGACGGGCCAGAGATGATAAAAACGCGCGGACGCCGGAGCGCTCGCAAGTCGCCAATCAAGTCATCGGCGTCTTCGCCAAGATGATCGCTAGTGACCGGAATCATTTTC
>CAYSXO010000005.1:32105-46141 GCA_964434995.1 uncultured Sphaerobacteraceae bacterium | reverse complement strand
ACCTGCCGATCTGGCCGCGCGTCAGGTCCGGCCACCCCGTCTGGCGTCGCCTCGATGAGAGCGCTGCCGTCACGCCCGGTCTTCGTCACTCGCGTCCACTCTCCGGGCCACCATGGCCGATTCACGAAAGGTGTACCGTTGCCCGATTTTTACGATGTGCTCACTATCGCCGCCATTGTCGACGAGTTGAGCGCCACAATCGAGCATGGCCGAATTCAGCGCATTGGCCTCATCGATGCCCGCACCATTGGCGCGGAGATCTACGCCAAGGGACGCCGCCGTCACCTCATCGCCAGCGCCGACGACCGGCTGCCCCGGATTCGACTCGCGCCCGAGATGCCGTCGCTCGACACCGCGCTGACGACGCCTTTCAGCCTTCTCCTGCGCAAGTACCTGCGCGGCGGAATCATCCTCAGCATCGACCAGCCGCCGCTGGAACGGCTGGTGCGATTCAGTATAGCCAGGCGTCTGGACCCTCTCAAAACCGGCGAACGCGAGACTCGCGCTCATGCCACAGACGGGGCTGACATCGCCCTCTCGATTGCCGAACCTGGTGAAGACGACCTACCCGAGGAGGAGCACGATGCCAGCTTGACCTACGTCTCACTTTACGTCGAGCTGATGGGGCGGCATTCGAACCTGATTCTGGTGGATGATGATGGGCTCATCATGGAGAGCGCGAAACGCGTGACCCCGGCCATGAGCCGCGTCCGAACCGTTCTCCCTCGCCTTCCGTATGTTCCTCCCCCTCCGCTCTCCGATCGCCTCGATCCACGTCATGTCACGGTGAGCGATGCCCAGCGCCTCCTCGCCGCGCGCTCGCCCGGTGACGACCTTCCCAGGGTCATCGTCGGCGCATTTCGCGGGATCAGTCCTGCGATGGCCCGCGAGATGGTCTATCGCACCTTTGGCGAAGAGTCCGGGGAGAACGGCGCTTCGATCGATCGATCGCCGGAACTGACCGAGACAATCCGCTCTGTGCTCGAGCCACTGGAGACTCGGCTGTGGACCCCCTGCCTCTACCTCGACGGCGCGGGAGAGGCCGTCGGGTTCTCCCCGATCCCTATGGCGCACCTTGCTGCCCAATTCCGCGAGGAACGAGTCGCCAGCATATCCGAGGCCGCCGCGCAAGCCGAACACGCGGAGCGTCCACGCAACCCGATGCGCCATGCGCAACGGAGGCAGAGGCTGCTCGATGCCGTGGCCGCGGCGCGCGAGCGGGCCGGGCGTCGATTGACGTCACTGGCGAACGAAGCCGCCCGCGCGGCGGACGTCGAGCTCCTCCGAGCCGCGGGCGAAACGATCTACGCTCATCTTTGGGAGATCGAACCGGGCCAGCGCGAGCTGATCGTCGAGGGCCAGCACATCGCGCTCGATCCCGGGATGTCGGCGAACGAGAACGCGCAATCGTACTTCGAACGATATCGCAAGGCGCAAAGCGCCGAGAGTCAGTTGCCCGCGCTCGAGGCGGCGGGCGACGCCGAGATCGCCTATCTCGATCAACTGGCGACGCTGATCGCCCAGGCCCCTGGCTTCGCCGAACTGGAGGCTCTTGCCGCCGAATGGGCCGAGCAGGCCGCTCCCGAGGACGCGCGCAAACCGAAACGAAAGTCCACGCCTCGACGGCCGAAGGCGCTGACAGATGCCCAGGGGAACAGCATCTACATCGGGCGCAGTGGCCCGCAAAACGACCTGCTGACCTTCGAAATCGCGGGCCCTGACGATACATGGCTTCACGCTCGGGGCGTCGGCGGCTCGCACGTCATCATTCGCTGGCGCGCGCCAGACGATCCCGAGAGCGAAGCAACCATCGAGGCTGCCGCCGCGCTGGCCGCTTGGTACAGCGCGGCGCGGGAAAGTGGCGGCGTGGAAGTCGATATCGCGCGACGCCGGCATGTCCGCAAGCTCAAGGGCTCCGGTCCGGGCATGGTGACGTATCGGAATGAGCGAACCATTCGCGTGCGGCCCACGTCAGAGGACGGGTTGCGCTCTGTTCTGGAGGAACGCTGAGGCGCCTGTTTGCTAGGCATCGCCAGGATTCAACACGACCAGCACCCGGTCGACCCGCCGGCCGTCCATGTCGACCACCTCGAAGCGCCTGCCGCCCCAGTCTGTCACGTCCCCGACTTCGGGAATGCGGCCAAGCTGCGCCATGACGAATCCGCCAAGCGTCTCGAAGTCGCCGCTTTCTTCCCCCGGAATCGACTCGATGTCGAGGAGATCCCGCAGCTCGTGCACCGGCAATGAACCGTCGAGCAACCAGGAGCCATCGGCGCGCTGCACCGCCTCGCCATTCTGCGCCTCTTCGAGGTCGAGGCCGCCGGTAATGGCTTCTATCACATCGTGGAGCGAGAGCAGGCCCTGAATACCGCCATATTCGTCCACCACCATGGCCGCCGTGTCACCACGGCCGCGAAACCGCTCCAGCACTTCGATGGCAGGCATCGACTCGGGAACGATCAGCGCCGGCTCGGCCAGGGCGCGCAGGTCAATCGGCTCGCCGCTCAGGCTCGCCGCCCAGAGCTTCTTGACCGGGGCCATGCCGATCAAGTTGTCGAGATCGCCCTCGTAGACCGGAAAGAGATGGTGAGGCGACTCCACCATGACCCGGTAGTTCTCTTCAATTGGATCCTCCACATCGAGCGCCGCCAGGCGGTAGCGCGGCGTCATGAGCTCGCGCACCTCTCGGTCTCCCAACTCGAAGACTCCCTCGACCATCTCGTGCTCGGCCGGATTGAAGACGCCCGCCGCGGTCCCTTCCTGCAGCAGGATCTGGATTTCCTCTTCCGTTATCGGCGGCTCGTCCGATTGCCTGACGCCAACGAGCCGCAGCAGGACGTCCGACGAAGCGCCAAGAATGTGCACGATCGGCGATGCGAACCGGGAAAGCGCCGTCATGGGCTGGGCGACCAGCGAGGCGACGCGTTCCGGACTTTGGAGCGCCAGCCGTTTCGGAACCAGTTCGCCGACAACCAGCGAGAGATAGGTCACCAACGCGACCACGAGCAGCACGGCAACTGGCCCACTGTAGGGACGCAACGGCTCGATTCGCGCGAGAAAGTCCGCGACCGGATCGGACAGTCTTGCGCCGCCGAAGAAGCCGGTGATGATGCCGATGAGGGTGATCCCGATCTGGACCGTCGCCAGAAATCGGTTGGGGTGCTCGGCGAGGCGAAGCGCGGCGGCAGCCCCGCCGTCGCCCTCATCGGCCATCTGCTGCAAGCGCGACTTGCGCGACGAAGCAATGGCCATTTCAGACATGGCGAAGACGCCGTTGATGACGACGAGAACAAGGAGAATGAAGGCGTCGAGAGCCATCTCAGGCTCTCGACTTTCCTAAGTCACCAGATTCACCAGATATCAAGTAGCCGCCTGATTCTCTATCGGCTTCCGCGCAAAGACCCGCGCGATGATGATGCCAGCCTCGTAGAGGAG
This sequence comes from uncultured Sphaerobacteraceae bacterium, assembly GCA_964434995.1. Lineage (GTDB taxonomy): Bacteria > Chloroflexota > Chloroflexia > Thermomicrobiales > UBA6265 > JACCXM01. Next base: position 42,706 of record CAYSXO010000005.1, on the reverse strand, counting down.
CAACAACGGCACCGCGACCACGGCCATGTTGAACGGATCGGTTGAAGGAGTGATAACCGCGGAAAGGATGAGCAGGATCAGAACCGCGTACTTGCGGAAGCTGCGCATCTTCTCCGGGCTGGCAACGCCAAGCTTCGCCAGGATGAACATGACGACCGGGAGTTGGAACGCCAATCCCAGACCCAGCATCAGGGTCAGGAAGAAGGTAATGACCGCGTTCCCCTCCGGGGTCCATTCATAGATTTCGGGCATGAAGCTGGCGAGGAACGTCAATGCCCGAGGCGCCGCAAAGAAGAAGGCATAGGCCACGCCAAGGAGAAAGAGCAGAACGACAAACGGCAGCGACAAGAAGAGCAGCCGTTTCTCCTTCTTGGTCAGACCCGGCGCCAGAAACCCGATGACCTGCCACAGCAGGACCGGCAGCGCAATGCCAATGGCGATATAGAGCGCGATCTTGAAATAGAGCGTAATGGGATCGGTCGGGCTGACGACGTCGAACCCGGCCGTCGCATTTGCCTCGACCTGGAGCCGCATCAAGAGCGGGCGAGCCAGGAAAATACCGGCAATGAACGCGACGCCGATAGCAATGACGCTCTTGACGATTCGGTCTCGCAGCTCCTCCATATGCTCGAGGAGCGTCATTTCCTCGAACTGGTCGGGCTCGTCTGGATCCGGCAACTTCGGGACCGCCGGCAACTTGACCGGCAGCTTCTTCAGACCTGATGGTTTCAGCGCGCGGGCCATATCTGGCTCTCCCTATCGGTGCGTGCGGGTATCGGCCAGCGTTGTCATACGGGGCTGGCCTGAAATGCCTTCGCCCCGCGACACCCGATTGCCACGGCTATCCGCTCCCCACCGCGGACCGCGCATTACCCGCCGTGCTCATTAATGTACTGAACGGCGTCCGCGACCGTGCGAATGGTCTCGGCGTCCTCGTCCTTGATCTCGACGTCGAACTCCTGCTCCATTGCCATGATGACCTCTACCAGGTCGAGCGAATCGGCATTCAGATCGCCGATGAACTCCGCATCCATCGTCACTTTGTCTTCATCGACGCCAAGTCTGTCAGCGACGATTACGCGAACCCGGTCAAACGTCGTTGCCACCCTCAATCCTCCCCGCCATGCGCCGGTTTCACGGGGCGCATTGGGCACCCTTCCCTCAAGTCAGCCGGCCGGCCCGTCCATACAGGCGCCGAACTCCAACGTGATTCCCTATCACGCCTGCATCCGTCCGGACCTGACCCGCGGCGATGATACACCTTCACATGCGGCCGGACCACGCGAGTTGGCCCGGCATTCTACTCAATAGTGCGATTGGCGGCCTTGATTGCCCGCGATTGCTCCTCATAGAGCGTCCGTAGTACGCCATTGACGAACTTTCCGGAGTTTTCTCCGCCGAAGCGCTTGGCAAGCTCAACCGCTTCGTTGATCGCCACTTTGGGCGGCACGTCGTCCGCGCTGGTCAGCTCAAGCGCCGCCAGGCGCAGCACATTTCGTTCGATTGCCGCTTGCTCGTCCAACGCGCGGGCGGGCGCGGCGCGCGCTATGAGCGGATCGAGTTCGTCCCGGCGCTCCAGAACCCCTCGCACCAGCGACTGCACGTGAGCAATGACGTCGTCAGTGAGCGGATCGTGCTCGACGAAGGCTCGCTCCATGACTTCATCTGGGTCGTGGCCGGTGAGGTCAATTTCGTACAGCGCCTGCAATGCGAGCATGCGGCCCTGATGCCGGCGCGCGGCTCGCTCCGCTGCGCTGACCCGGTCGATTCGCGAGCGGCGCTTCGACGATGGTTTTTTCGGCGTCTCTTCGCTCGTCACGTCGTCCCCTCGCTCTCGGTTGCCTCTGTCCGGAGGCGATCGAAATGACGCGCGACAAAGCCGGTGTCATACGATGCCGCCCGGAATTCCTCATCCGCGACAATCCGCTGCAGGAACGATACCGTTTGGGGCACGCCGGTAATTACCGTTTCCGCCAGGGCGCGCTCCATGCGGGACGCTGCTTCTCCGCGGTCCGCACCCCAGACGATGATCTTGCCAAGCAGAGAATCGTAAAACGGCGGAATCCGGTATCCGACATAGAGGTGCGAATCGACCCGCACCCACGGCCCGCCGGGCGCAATGTACGTCTCGATTGTGCCAACGCTGGGTGAGAAGTCGAGGTCGGCATCTTCCGCCGTGATCCGGCACTCAATGGCATGCCCGCGCGGCTCGCAGTCGCGCTGGGACAGGGTGAGCCGCTGCCCAGCCGCGATCCGGATTTGCCATTCGACAAGGTCGATGCCGGTCGTGATTTCGGTGACGGGATGCTCGACCTGAATGCGGGTGTTCATCTCCATGAAGTAGGCACTGCCGTCGGGATCGAGCAGGAACTCGAGCGTGCCAGCATTGGTGTAACCCGCCGCCTTCGCCCCCTTCACCGCCGCCCGGAAGAGTGCCTCCCGCGACTTGCGCGGCAGATTCGGCGCGGGCGCCTCTTCAACGAGCTTCTGGTGCCGCCGCTGGATAGAGCAATCGCGTTCGCCAACCGCCAGAATCGTCCCGTAATTGTCGGCCAGAATCTGCACCTCGACATGGCGCGGCCGCTCGACAAATCGCTCGAGGTAGACGCTGCCGTTGCCAAACGCGGCCTCGGCCTCGGCCTGCGCCAGTGGCAACTGCCGCACGAGTTCCGCTTCATCCCGCGTCACACGCATACCACGCCCGCCGCCGCCCGCAACGGCCTTGACCAGAAGTGGGAACCCGATTTGCCGCGCGACCTGGCGTGCCTCGCCCAGGTTCTCCACTGGCCCATCGCTACCGGGAACGACCGGAACACCCGCGCGCTTCATCAGCGCCCTCGCCTCGGCTTTGTTTCCCATCAGCTCGATGACCTCGGCGCGGGGCCCGATGAACGTGACGCCGACCTGCTGGCACACCTCGGGCAGGTAGGGATTCTCGGCAAGAAAGCCATAGCCGGGATGAATGGCATCACAGCCGGTGATCAGCGCCGCGCTGACGATAGCCGGAATGTTGTTGTATGAGCGCGCCGCCTGTGGCGGCCCGATGCAGACCGCCTCATCGGCAAGCCGCACAGGGAGCGTATCGCGGTCGGCATCGCTGTAAGCAACAACCGCGCCCACGCCTAGATCGTGGCAGGCGCGCAGTATACGCAGGGCGATTTCGCCACGATTTGCGATCAGGATTCTGCGGAAAAGGGGAGCCTCGGCCATTGCTCTCGGTTCTCGACGTGCGTTACGCGCCGGCTGCGCGAGCGCCTAGGATAGCCGAGGCGTCGGCGCGCACCGCCGCGAACGTGTTTGGGTCGAAGAATCGACCGTCAGGAGCCCTGGGCCGTCCGGTCGTCCGTCATCGCCTGCTCGCGCTGGGCCATATGCCATGCCGCGATGCGGCCCGCGAGCGCGGTGTCGCCAATCGCCAGGATCTTCGCCGCCGCAAGCGCGGCCGCTTCAGGCTCCAGCACCAGCAATGGCGCCACTCCGCCAGGCATGCGCACCGTGGAAAGGAGGTCCATCCCGGCGTATCGGTCGCTGTAGGGCGGGCAGGCGATCACCGGATGTCGCGTATTGGCGTCGACGACCCCAGAGAGCGCGTTCGATCGTCCAGCGACGGTGATGTAGACGCGAGGCTGACCATCGGCCTCGTAGGCCCCGAGCATCTCCAGAAGATAGCCGGTCACCCGATGGGCAGATGCGATCCTCGTCTCGTACGTCAGGTCGAAGCGGTCGAGCCCGCGGGCGATGGCGTCCCGGTGCGCGAGATCGGATTTGGACCCGAGCAAAATAACAACGCGCGGCCCAGGACCACTGAACGCGGTCATGCTGTCTCCCATGTCGATCTCTCCTTTTCCGTTTCTCTCAGAATAAGCGCGACCGCTTGCGAGAGCAGCCGATGTTCGACAGACTTGATTCTCGCGTGCAGCCGTTCCTCGTCATCATCGGCCAGCACCGGAACTTCTTCACGCAGGATAACGGGTCCGGCGTCGACCGCACGCGTCACGAAATGGACCGTGGCTCCGGTCAATGGCAGGCGAAGGCGCAAGGCATCGCGCACCGTGCGCGCTCCTCGCAACGCCGGCAGCGGTCCCTGGCTGGTCTCGACCTCGTCCTTCTCCCCATCAGGCAACAGCGCGGGATGCACATTGATGATCTTGTCCGGGAAGCGGTCGAGAAACGACGGACTCAAGATCAGCATCCAGCCCGCCAGGACGATGAGGTCAACATCGTACGCCGAAATCAGGTCCGCCAGCTCTCGGTTGTAGGCCTCGCGCAACTCACGATCGCGGCGATCGGCTAGCGGCAGAACGACCGTCGCGATCCCGGCCGACTCGGCGCGGCGAAGCACGCCCGCGTCGGGCTGATTGGTGACGATGGCCGCCACCTCTGCCCCGATCGCGCCATCGCGCACCGCATCGATGACCGCCTGCGCGTTGCTCCCCGATCCCGAGGCCAGAATGACGATCCGCTTCACGCCTGACGCGACGCCTCGACGCGGGCGACATCGCGGCGATACTGCATCCCCGCGAACGTTATGCGCCCCGCCGCTTTGTAGGCGAGTTGTCTCGCGTCGGCCAGGCTGTCTCCAGTCGCGACGACCGAGAGGACCCTCCCTCCGCTCGTCATCAACTCGCCGTCACGCTCGGTGGTTCCCGCGTGAGCGACTGTTGCGCCAGTGGCCTCGGCCTCCGCGATGCCGGTGATAGCGTCCCCAGCGCGCGGCCTTTCAGGATACCCCTCCGCGGCCAGAACGACGCAGACGGCGGCCCCAGGGCCCTCTCTGACCGCGCTGGTCTCCAGGCAGCCTTCCGCGCACTGAATCAACGCCTTCGCCAGATCGCCAGCGATCAGTGGAAGGATGACTTGCGTTTCGGGATCGCCAAATCGGCAGTTGAACTCGAGAACCTTCGGGCCGTCATCGGTCAGCATCAGGCCAGCATAGAGGGCGCCGTGAAACGGCCGCCCCTCGTCACGCATTCCCCGAATGACAGGCTCCAGAATCGTCGACCGGACAATCTCCAGCAGACCTGGCGTGATGTTTGCCACCGGCGCAAAGCTGCCCATGCCGCCGGTGTTCGGTCCCCGATCGCCATCCTGCAACCGCTTATAGTCTCTGGCCAGCGGCAGCACGGCGAATCGCTCGCCATCGACGAGCGCGGTCACGCTCAGTTCGTCACCAGTGAGAAACTCCTCGACGATCACTCGTGCGCCCGCCGCGCCAAATGCACCATCACGCAGCATCGCGTGGAGAGCGGCCTCGGCCTCGCCAGCCGTCTGGCAGATGATGACGCCCTTCCCCGCCGCCAGGCCATCGGCCTTGACCACAACGGGAACGATGGAACGTCGCGCGAATGCCAATGCGTCATCGAAATCACTGAAGACGCCGTAGGCGGCAGTGGGGATGCCATGCCGTTGCATGAACGTTTTGGCAAATGCCTTCGACCATTCCAACTCGGCAGCAGCACGAGTTGGGCCAAAAACGGGTATGCCCCGCTCCTGGAGGACGTCGGCCAGCCCGGCGGCGAGCGGCGCTTCAGGACCGACGACAACGAGCCCAACCTGATGGTCTTCTGCCCAGGCCGCGATGGCGTCGACGTCGGAGACGGGCATGTCGACTATGTCCGCCATCTCGGCAATACCCGGATTGCCTGGCGCCGCCCAGATCTCAGTGACGGATGGCGACTGCCTCAGCGCCCTGACCAGGGCATGCTCCCGCGCGCCCGACCCGACCACCAAAACGGAAATCGCGTCGGGTTGCTGCCCAGCTTCAGCAGTCATCAGCCCGCCGCGCGCGTGCGCAGGATGATCGGCTTTGGCGAACCCGCGTCATTCTCAAGGGCGTCCTTGCCAGAAGCGTTGTCGACCGAGACGGGGTACCGGCCGGTCAGACAGCCAAGGCAGCGATTCCGCTCGCCCGCGGCGCGCAGCAGGCCGTCGAGGCTCAGGTAGCCCAGGGTGTCCGCGCCCAGCTCGCGCCGGATTTCTTCCATGTCGCGGCCATGCGCGACCAGGCTCTCGCGCTCGCCCATGTCGATGCCAAAATGGCAGGTGTGCGCGATCGGCGGCGCCGAAATGCGCAGGTGGATGGCCGTGGCGCCGCCGCGGCGCAGCAAGTCGACGATCTTCGGGATCGTGTTGCCGCGCACCACACTGTCATCGACGATGACAACCCGCTTGTCTTTGACCGCGCCACGCAGCGGATTGAACTTTAGCCGGATGCCCGATTGCCGCGAATGTTGATCCGGCTGAATGAAGGTGCGGCCCACGTAGCGGTTTTTGACCAGACCCTCGCTCAGCGGCAAGCCGGACTGTTGCGCGTAACCAATTGCCGCCGGCACCCCGGAATCAGGAACACCGATGACCAGATCGGCATCGGCCGGATGCTCTTTCGCCAGTTCGCGGCCCATGGCCACCCGCGCCTCGAACGCGGTCTGGCCATCGAGGACGCTGTCGGGCCGTGCGAAGTAGATCTGCTCGAAGACACAGAGCGCGGGCTGCGGCGGGTTCGGCATCAGATCGGAGCGAAGTCCGGCCTCATCCAGGCGCAGAATCTCGCCTGGCTGCACGTCACGCACCAGATCCGCGCCGACCGTATCGAGCGCGCAGCTCTCGGAGGCGACCAGCCAGTGCCCGTCTCGCCAACCAAGACAGAGCGGCCGCAAGCCATGCGGATCGCGCACCGCGAAGAGGGCATCGTTGGTCAGGATCGTCAGCGAGTATGCGCCCGAGGCCAGCTCCATCATCCGCCGGATGCGCTCTTCCCACGTGCCCTGTCCGTGCAAAATGAGCAGGGCCAGCAACTCGCTGTCCGAACCGGACCGCGGCTCCACACCGCGCTCGCGCACCAGGCGGCGCAGTTCCAGCGGATTGACGATGTTCCCGTTGTGGGCCAGCGCCACTGCCTCGCCGTGGGATTCGACCAGAATCGGCTGCGCGTTCTCGATCCGGGATTTGCCCGTTGTGGAATAGCGGGTATGCCCGATTGCCGCGATGCCGTTCAGGGCATCGACTTCGTCCGGGCGGAAGATCTGGTCGACGCGCCCCATGCCGACTGATTGCCGGATGTGGCGGTTATCGAGCACGGCGACACCCGCGCTCTCCTGGCCGCGATGTTGCAGCGCCATCAACCCGATCAGGGTGGTCCGCGCAACGTCGGCATCCTCGCCCCAGATTCCGAAGACGCCACAGGCCTCGCGCGGCTTGTCATCTGCCGGGCCGAGCTCCGCGCGTGCCGCACCGAAGTCGTCAGTCAGGGCCGCCACCCGCGCGTACCTGGTCAGCACGCCGCGCAGCGCTTCATCGGTCACGTCAACGGTATCGCGATAGACCTGTTTATCGAGCATCGCTTCTTTCCGGCCACCAGGCCAGATGCGCCAGGAGTCATTGTCGATGACGTCGGCGACCACCAGATTGCCGTCGGCATCGCGGCCGAACTCGATCTTCAGATCGACCAGTTGCACATCCCGCGCCGCCCAGGCCTGCTCCAGCGTGGAGAAGACTCGCCGCCCAATATCGGCGAGATCGTCAATTTCCTCTCCCGTGGCGACGCCGTTGCGGGCGATCCAATCCCGGTCAACGAGTGGATCATGATTCGCGTCGTCCTTGAAGAAAAACTCGACGACAGTCGGATCGAAGCGTGTTCCCTCCGGTACGCTATTGCGCTTGAGATACGACCCGGTGGCGATCCGGCGCATGACGACTTCCAGCGGGATCATGTCGCAGCGCAGAACCACCATCTCGTCGTCGGCAGGTGCATCGACGAAATGGGTCTGGATGCCGGCGCCGCGCAAGAGCCGAAAGACATTGGCCGTTGTGCGCCCGCTCAGCGCACCTTTTCCGGGCAGCGTATTGCGCCGCGCGCCATCGCCCGCGGTGATGTCGTCCTTGCTGACAATGATGGCCCGGGCATCATCTTCGGGGTCGGCGTAGATGATCTTGGTCTTGCCTTCGGCCAGTTTTGGCCCGCGCCGCGGCGCCGCTTCGTCAGTCATCGTCACCCCCGCCGTTACTCCTCGATCCCGAGCAACCGCACGGCGTCGCCATCCCCGCGCGGAACAACCTGCCCAATGACCATCGCCTCTGGCGCTGCATCGCGCGCCGCCGCCAGCTTTCCGGCCGGCACGGCAGCTATCAGCCCGACGCCCATATTGAAAACACGGAACATTTCGCTGGGCACAATCGACCCCGCGTCCTGAATACGCCGGAAGATGGCCGGCGGTTCCCAGCGAGTGGTATCGACCTCCGCCGCCAAATCCGCGGGCATGATCCGCGCCAGGTTCTCCGGAATCCCGCCGCCGGTAATGTGCGCGAAGGCGCGCCCGCCCGCCGCGATCAGCGCCTGAATTTCGGCCACATAGGGCCGATGCGGGATCAGCAACGCCGCGCCAACGGTCATGCCCAAGGCAGGATCGTGATCGTTCCACGTCTCTTCCGGAAGCGCCCGCCGGGCCAGGCTGAATCCGTTCGTATGCAACCCGGTCGAGGGCAGACCCAGCAGAATGTCTCCATCCGCAACCGCGCCGTTCGCGCCGATTTCGTCGCGGTCGAGAACGCCAACGACCATCCCGGCCAGGTCGAACTCTCCCTCGGGGTAGACATCCGGCATCTCGGCAGTCTCGCCGCCCAACAAGGCGCAGCCGACGTTGACGCAGGCAGCGGCAACACTTTCGACCAGAGTCGTCACCACCTCGGGGTCGGCATGATGCAGCGCCAGATAGTCGAGGAAGAAGAGGGGGCGCGCGCCTTGCACGGCGATATCGTTGACGCAGTGATTGACGATATCGTGGCCGAGGTGCTCGTACCGGCCCAGCGTTGAGGCAATCTTGACCTTGGTGCCAATGCCATCCGTCGAGGCGACCAGGACCGGGTCGCGAAATTCCCCCGCCGCGCCGAGGCGGAACATGCCGCCAAACGCGCCGACGTCGGCCAGCACCCCTGCCCCACGCGCGCGCGCCACGATATTGCCGATTCGCTCAGTGGTGCGCTGCGCCTGTTCGAGGTCGATGCCAGCAGCGGCGTACGTCGACATTGCCTACCCTCGCGCCATGCGAACCGCGTTGGTAAAAATGGTCAGGCCCGCGCCATCCGGCCGGCCGGCTGGCGCAAGACCGTGCCCGACGTTACGTTCCGGGTGCGGCATCAGCCCGAGAACGTTCCCGGCGCGATTGGTCAGCGCCGCCACGTTCCCGTCGGAGCCATTCGGGTTCACCGGATACGCCCCGGGCCGACCGTCCGCGTCGCAGTAAACGAGTGCCACGTCACCATTGACCGTCATGGCCTCCAGCGTCTCGGGACTCTGGGCGACAAACCGCCCTTCCCCATGCCCGATCGGCATCGCGATCCGCTCTATGCCATCGAGCAACGGCGTCGTGGCCGCTGGTGACCGCTGCATCCAGATCCACCTGCACTCGAAGTGACCGGATGCGTTGGGCGCAAGGGAGCCGCCGGTAAGCAGCCCAAGTCGCATCAGCGCCTGGAAGCCATTGCAGATGCCGAGCAGCGGCCGGCCTGACTCGACAAAGCGGTGAAACGGCTCACCCATCGCCGCCAATCGGTGCGCCCAGAGCGAGCCAGCGCCGAGATGATCGCCGAACGAGAATCCACCCGGGAGGACGACCAGCGAAAAATCATCGAGCGCCGCGCCGCCGGCGAGGAGCCGCTCCAGATGAACGGTCTCGGCCTGTGCCCCAGCGGCTTCGAGAGCCCGCACCGTCTCCCGGTCGCAATTCGTGCCCGGCGCGCGCAGCACCAGAGCCTTCGGGGACGATCCAGGGCGGGCAGTCGACGCGCGGCGCCGAGTGGCAGTCGAGATCATGCCGTCGCCTCCGTAAGCGTGCCTTGCCACTTCGCCTTCAGTGCCGGAACTTCCGCGCCAATGACCCGGCCCGAGGTACAAGAGATCCCGAAGCGCGTTCCAGCCAGGACGCGCCCGATCCTGACATGCGGAATGCCGCCCATCAGCCGCTCGAAGGCGTCAGCATCACTCGGCGCGACCTCCACCAGATAACGGGTTGGCGATTCAGCGAAGAGCAGCGCGACATCGGACAGCGCGTCGCCATTCCGAGGCGCGAGGCTGAGATCGGCTTCCAGTCCCAGGTTGCCGGCGATCGCCATCTCGGCCAGCGCCACGGCAATGCCACCCTCGCTCGGATCGTGGCTCGCCTGAACGAGCCCCTGCCGGATCGCGCGATGCATGGCCGCGTGCGTCCGCCGAGCCGCGTTCAGGTCGAGTTGAGGCAGCACTCCGCCACGGCCGCCCGTCAAGCGGACCGCCAGCGAGCCGCCTAGCTCGCCGCCGGTCTTCCCGACCAGATAGATCAGGTTGCCCGGCTGCTTGAGATGCATCGACATCGCGTGTCTGATATCGGGAACGATGCCGAGCGCCGAGATCAGCAGCGTGCCAGGGATCGGGTGCAACGTGCCGTCGGCCAGGCGGTACTCATTGAAGAGTGAATCCTTGCCGGAGATGAAGGGCAGCCGCAGGGCGACCGCCGCATGGGCGCCAGTCCGCATGCCAATGGCGGTGCCACCCCGGTATCGCTGAGCCGGCCCGATCCGCGCGACTTCGCCATCGCCAACGCGGCGAGCGGTCTCGGACTGGTCCGCGC